>JBIITV010000017.1:0-48343 GCA_044340325.1 Lysobacteraceae bacterium | reverse complement strand
CCGCCGGAAGCCCTGCGCTACGCATTGCTGTCGGCGCATTATCGGCAGCCGCTGGAATGGTCGGATTCGCTGATCGAACAGTCGGTGCGGACGTTGGATCGGTTGTATGGGACCTTGCGTGATCTGGCTGCGTATGAAGTAGAGCCAAAACTTCCTATCGCCGTGGAGGCAGCGCTCGATGACGATCTCAATACTCCTGCTGCGCTTGCGGCACTCGCAGCGGATGCCAGTCTGGCCCGTCACATTCTGGCGAACACGCCAGGTGGGCTCGGCAAGGCGGAACATTCCGAACTGGCGAATACAAAGGCTAATCTGCTTGGTGCAGGCGCCGCCTTGGGCCTGCTGCAGCAGTCGCCCGAAGCCTGGTTCGCGCGCGGTGCCTCGAATGACGATGATGCGCGCATCCAGTCGCTCGTCGATGAACGCAATGCTTCAAAGGCCACCCGCGATTTCGTACGCGCCGACGCGATCCGCAAACAGCTGGCCGACGAAGGCATCCTGCTGGAAGACACCGCTCAGGGTGTGCGCTGGAAGCGGGCATGACGCTTTCCTTCTCCCGCCGGGAGAAGGTGGCGCGAAGCGCCGGATGAGGGTTCGGTACGTGCGATGCAGCTGAGCCATCGCTGCGACGCCGGACCCTCACCCCTCCCTCTCCCGGTGGGAGAGGGAGCAGCAAACGCCTTCGCATATTGTGCGGATTGCCCGAGACCAAACGACATCAACGTGAACACCACCTTCCCCCTCGAACCCACCCCCGCCGAAGCCCAGGACGCCATCCGCGACGAATTCGCATTCTTCGGCGACTGGTCCGAGCGCTACCAGTACCTCATCGACCTCGGCCGTAAACTGCCGCCGATGGACGACGCCCTGAAAAACGACACCCACCGCCTGCACGGCTGCCAATCGATGGTCTGGATCCTCGCCTCGGGCGATGCAGACCGCCTCGACTTCGCCGCAGCCAGCGACTCGGCGATCGTATCCGGCCTGGTCTATCTCGCGCTGCGGGTGTACTCCGGCCGCAGCGCCGACGAGATTCTGGCCACCGACGCGCGCTACATCGCCGATGTCGGTCTCGCCAAACATCTATCGCCGACGCGCAACAACGGCTTGGCCGCGCTGCTGGGCGCCATCCGGGCCGCCGCGCAGGACGCGCTGCGCGGGCGCGCCGCACGCACGCACTGATGCTCATGGGCCCATACGCGTGAGCGCCGCCGACGGCTCTGCGCCGCAGACCGCGTCGCCGCTGCGCAACCCCGCTTTTCTCGGACTGATGGGCTACCGACTGTTCACGATCCTGTCGTACCAGATCGTGGCGGTGGCTGTGGGCTGGCATGTCTACGAACTCACCAACGACCCGTGGAAACTCGGCCTGATCGGTCTTGCCGAAGTGATTCCGTTCTTTTGCGTTGCGCCGTTCGCAGGTTATCTGGTCGATCATCTGCCGAAACGCCGCCTCGGCATCATCGCCTGCATCGGTCTGACGATGACGCCGGTGCTGCTGGCCGTCGTCGCCTGGGGCCTGGTATTCGGTGATGCCGACGATGCGCATTCGCGGCTGTGGCTGATCTACGCCGCGATCATGTTCACCGGCGCGGTGCGCGCCTTTCTCGGCCCGGTCTACAACACGTTGTTCGCCTGCGTGCTGCCGCGCGATCAGTTTACGCGCGGCTCCAGCATCGGCAGCGTGGTGTTCCAGTCGGCATTGGTATTGGGACCAGCGATCAGCGGCGGCATCATCGGACTGGTGAAGACGCTCGCGCTGTATCCAACGCATTCGACCGCACTCGCTGGACCCGCATACGCGCTCGGTGCGCTGTGCGCCCTGTGCGCAGCGCTCGCGCTGGCGACATTGCGCACCATCGAACCCGCACTTTCGCAGGAACGCAGCCCGATCTTCGCGAGTATCGGCGAAGGCCTGCAGTTCGTATTCAAGACACCGGTGATGCTGGGCGCGATGGCGCTGGACATGTTCGCGGTGCTGTTCGGCGGCGCGATTTCGCTCGCGCCGGCCTTCATCAAGGATGTGCTGCACGCGGGGCCGGAAGCGTTGGGGCTATTGCGCGCAGCGCCTGCCGCCGGTGCGGTGATCGTCGGCCTGTGGTTGGCGCGACGGCCGATCGAACGCCACGCCGGTCGCTTCCTGCTGTTCTCGGTTGCCGGCTTCGGCCTGTGCATCATCGGTTTCGGACTGTCCACGACGCTGTGGTTGTCGGTCGCCTTCATGTTCCTCTCGGGCATCTTCGACGGTGTGTCGGTGGTGCTGCGCTCCACCATCCTGCAACTGGCAACGCCCGACCACATGCGCGGCCGCGTCTCGTCGATCAACAGCATCTTCATCAGTTCGTCGAACGAGCTTGGCGCGTTCTACGCCGGCTCGATGGCGAAACTGTTGGGGCTGACAACTGCCGTGGTCGTCGGCGGCTGCGTCACCTTGGGCGTGACCGGATTCACCGCGTGGAAGCTGCCGGTGCTGCGGCGGTTGAATCTGCGGGATTTGCAGTAACCGGGAACGGGGGGTACCCGTTCCGGGCGCTCCGGCTACTTCAGCGGCAATCCGGACGAACCGGTCCGGAGGTAATACTTCAAACCGTAGTCGCCCTCCTCGAACGGATTCCATTTGATCGTCTGCAGACCCGCGTCAAGGATCTCTGCACCCATTCTCATGCCTTTTGCGGGCGCCATCGGTGCAATCGTCAGTACGGCCGAAGCATTGTCGTCCAAACTGTCGTCATCCTCAATGATATACGCGCTGACCGGGCCGATAGTACGGATCAACTGTTTGAACGAGTCATCTTCATCTTTGTCGGCGTTGCAGTCGAAATCGGTGAATCCGCTCGATGGTGTGCGGCGGGTGATGCCGTCATATTGCAGAACGAGCGCGATCTCATCCTCACCCGCTTCGCTGCCCAAAAATCCATCGGTTTCGTCGAAACAGATCAGCACGCGTACATCGACGATCGTGAGATTGTTCGTCCATTGCGCCGAGACCTGCGCTGGAACCGACTTGTCGTTGTCGCGTGCGATCTTGAGCAGGTACTTTTTCGTGCCCGTAACCTCCAGCGTAACTACGGTGCCACGTCCTGAGATGCTGAAGATATCGGCCTTGATCTCCAGAGCCGGGTTATCGGCATCGTGGACAGTAACGATATACCCCTTCGGCATCCTCACGAAAGCAACGATGGACTGCGGTCCTCCGGAATCCGGTGCTTCGGTCACATCCATCCGAAACCAGGCTGCATCCTCAGGGCCGAGCAGATCGTTTGCAGGAAATGTGGCGTCCTGCGCCAGCGTCGGCGTGAGGTAGCAAGGCGCCTCTGCCATCGAACAATTTCGCCTGGTGAAGCCGATGCTGTAGTCACCGGTTGTTTGACGCGTCTTGCCGCTGGTTTGAATAAAGAAATCACCGGGCACAGACCATGTGGTCACTCTCTCGTTGGATTCGACCGGGCTGATCGGACGACTGAGGTCTGTTGCCGGGAACATCAGCGGCTTCACCTCACCTGGCGACACGACCACATCGACGGTGGCCGCACTGGTTTCTTCGAAACGGAACCACTGTATAGCACCAGGAAATTTGATGCGTGTAGCATCAAAGTTTTTTCCGACCGCAGGGTTGAAATCACCTGTCATCGGCGGCCTCGCTGCGGTACGCGGGCTGCAGAACGGGAACTGCTTATTAAGGTCCGCCACCAACGCGGAATGGTCACTTCGCGAATCTTCCAGCATCACACGCTCGTACTGGACGCAATACCCCACATCATCGCTAGCGGGCGGCACCAGTACATAGTCGAGGCGCTCACTGTTGGCGATCGTGTCGCGCAGGAACGTAGGGCCTATGTACTTTTCGGAGTTGTCGCGCGCCCATGCATCCCCGATCCGGAGGCCGGGAAAACCAGAGGTAAAGTGCGCATGCCATTCCGGATCGAATTGTTTTCCTGCCGGCACCGGCAAAACGGCATTGCGCCCTTCGATATTAAGGTCGCCGAGAATCATCACCCGCGAATACTCCTCCTCAGCAGGCAGGGACGGATCAATCACGTGGTATTGAATGAATTTGTTGATTTGCCTCAACTGGCCACGACGCTCGTCTTGCTTATCAGCATCTGCCTGAAGATGCGTGAACAGCAGATAGGCCCGCGCACGCATGCCGCCAAAGCTGTGCTCGATGTGAACCGCCGCGACGCTCTTGGCCGCAAGCGCATCGAAACCGCCTGCTTCAATGAAGGATTCGGCACGCACCTGTGTGGTTGTTCCGCTCAGTCCGCCGGGCGGAAATGGCGTTGGACTACCCTTCATCGGCAAGAACCGCACATTGCTGCGCGCGAAGTACATCAGCCCGCTGTCTTCTGCCGAGAAATTCGGGATCGCAGGCTCGGGGATACCGAGGAACCCTAGCGAGTCCTCGCCCGGCAGCTCAATTCCCGGATCGATGCGGCTGATAAAATTCGGGAAAATCGGCGATAGGCGTTCCACCAACCGATCTTTCGCGCCTTCATCCCACACTTCATTCAATACGATCACATCGACGCTGTCGCCCAACGAAAGAATGCTGTTTGCGATCTGATCGGCCTGATCGACGATTTCGTCCGGGGTCGGCATCCCCGGCAGAAATGTATTCTTGGTCAAGCAGTCTATTTTTCCGGTGATATCGATCTCTCGATCGATAACCTTGCCCGGCTCATCTCGAAAATTGATGCAACGGAATTTATTTGAAAGCAGATACGTATTGAATGTTGCAACCCGCAATGTTCCTTCGTCTCGCGAGAATGCGGCTGAAGAGGCAAGAACGAGAGCGGCGAAGAGCACATGGCGAAATGATGTTACTGAGCCTTTCGGCATAATTTTCTCCTTGAGCGTTTTGAAGTTCCATGACCCAGGTGATTGCTCATGAGACTTAGTACGCAAACGAAGCCGTCGACCGGACATGCGCCTTGCTCTGAAAACACAAACACCTCAAGAGGCGACTTGCGCGGACCAGCAATGGGGAGACGATGGAGGGGAAAGCAGGATCTGCCGTCTACCTGATATTGCAGTGCATGTCATTCGATGATGGCTCCAATAACCATAGTCGACGCATTTCATTGCAGATCGCAGGATCCGTCATGAACTCTCCGACTGCAGCGCCTTCGAAACGCCGGCGCCGGCGCCCCGCGCCCGATCCGTATCTCGCCGCTTGCCCGAGCCGCAGCGTGATGGCGCAGCTCGGCGAGAAATGGGCACTACTGGTCTTGAACGATCTTGCGGACGGGCCCAGGCGCTTCGGGCATCTGCTGAAACGGATCGAAGGCGTATCGCAGAAGATGCTGACCCAAACCCTGCGCAATCTGGAGCGCGATGGCCTTGTCACACGCGAAGTATTGAGCGACCGCCCGATCCAGGTGGCGTATGCGCTGACGCCGATGGGCGAAGCGCTGCTGCCGGTGGCGGCGGCGCTGAAGACCTGGGTACAGACGCATTACCTGGCGATCGAACGCCACAACCGACGCTACGACGCCGCTTACGGCGATTGAGCGCAACGCTGCCATCGACCGGCGTACACTCGCCCGTATCGGCACGGCGATCCTCAAGGAGAAGATCATGGGCAAAGAAACCGTACACGGCGAGGAGGTCGTCATCCACTTCGACGGCCAGCGCTGCATCCATGCACGCAACTGCGTGCTCGGGCACCCGGACGTCTTCGTACCCAATGTCGAGGGCGAATGGATCCGCCCGGACGCGGTGTCCGCCGAGGAGGTCGCGCTGCTTGCGCGGCAGTGCCCTTCAGGCGCGATCCAGTACGAGCGGCTGGACGGCCAGCCCGGCGAACCCGCGCCGGTGGTCAACACGGTCCGTCTCCGCGAGAACGGGCCTTTGGCATTCAACGCGCCGCTGACCGTTGCCGGCGAAGATGTCGGCTTCCGGGCCACGATCTGCCGCTGCGGTCTGTCGAAGAACAAGCCCTATTGCGACAACAGCCACGGCGAAGGCGGCTTCGTGGCCAGCGGCGAACGTGCGCCGAAGGCGTCGCAGCCGCTTGCCGCGCGCGACGGCGCGGTCGCGATCGAACCGCAGAAGGATGGCCCGCTGAAGGTCAGCGGCAATCTTGAAATCGTCAGCGGCACCGGCTACACCCTCGACCGGTCCGAACAGGCGTGGCTCTGCCGCTGCGGGCATTCGCAGAACAAGCCGTATTGCGACGGCGCTCATCGCAAGTCCGGATTCATCGCCGACGGCGCGTGACAGGAAGTCCATCGCAACGAGAAGCCCCGCTGGAGCGGGGCTTCTGATGTCGATCGGTTGTACGCGACAGGGTTAGTCGCCCTGCTGCTTCTGCAGATGTTCCCAGCGCTCCTGTTCGTCGATCGTACGCTCGGCGGTGAGGCGGGCTTCGAGGCGGTGCAGACCGATCTCTTCGCCCGAATCGACGCTGTAACCGTATTCGCCGGCTTCCACGCGCTTGAGCGTGCTGTCGATCTTGCCGATCAGCTTGCGGTAGCGGTCGCGGGTGCGCAGTTCCAGCGAGTTCTCGGTTTCGCGAGTGGCGCGTTCGGCATCGTCGCCGACATCGCGTACTTCGTCCTTGAGATTCTCGATGGTCTGCTTCGATTCCTCGATCAGGTCCGCGCGCCAGCCGAGCAGGCGCTGGCGGAAGTATTCGAGCTGCAACGGGCTCATGTATTCCTCTTCCACGCTGGGCTTGTAGCCTGCTGGGAGAATCGGACGGCCGGTCGCTTCATCTGTTTTGTAGGGGATCACTTTGACCTGGGTCTTCGGGGGAGGCGCGGAGGGGCGGGACGTCACCGCCACCGCGACTTTGCCGACAGTGGGGCGCGGGGCGACCACGACAGGCTTGACGGCAGCCTTTGCAGCCGGGTCGTTCGGATTGGGGCGTGGTGCCGACTTCGACGGCTTTGCGGGCGGTGTCGGCTCGGGTTTGGGTTGCGGGGTCGGCGGAAGCGCTGCGGTAGGCGCTGGCGTCGGCGCCGGCTTGGTCTCGACTTTCGTTTCGATCTTGGTTTCAACCTTGGTAGTGGGCTTCGGGGCGGGCGCCTTCACGGGCGACGCTTTCGCGACGGGCGCCTTCGCTTCCGACTTGGGCGCCGGTGGAGCGACGGGCGCCGGCTTCGCGGCTTGCTTGGCGGGCGGCTTCTTGGCCACCGATTTCGCGGCAGGCTGGGCGGCTGGCTTGGCCACGGGTTGCTTCGCCGCAGGCTTCGCGGCAGGTTTGGCGGCTGGCTTTGCAGCCGGCTTGGCTGCTTTCTTCGCCGCCGGTTTGGCGGCCGGCTTCGCGGCGCCCTTGGCCGCAGGCTTCTTCGTGGCCGCTTTCGCGGGCTGCTTGGCGACCTTTTTTGCGGGTTTCTTTGCTGCCACGTCCGAGAATCCTTCGTATCTTCCCTTGAGGCGGGAAAGCGGGCTGTTATACCCTGCCGAGACTGCAGCGGCAACCTCGCACATCCGCGAGTACCGTTCGCTGCGTCCCCCGCCGGATTCCGCACTTGATCGACCGTCTGCTGATCGCCTCACTCCGCTTCTACAAACGGTGGGTGAGCCCCTTGCTGGGCCAGCGTTGCCGGTTCGTACCGACCTGTTCGGAGTACTCGATGGAGGCGATCGGGCGTTTCGGGGCCATCAAAGGCAGCTGGCTGACCGTCAAACGCCTCTCGCGCTGTCACCCCCTGTGCCCCGGCGGGCACGATCCCGTGCCTCCCCGCCCCGACTCGAGCGCCCCCGGATGACCGCCCACCTCCCTACTGTCATCGCCCCCGACATGCGGTTCGACCGATGAAATGGCCTGCATCGAAATGGTCTGCGGCGTCGAAACCTGCGCCGCTTGCAGCCGTGCTGGCATTGACCCTGGTCGCATGCGGTACCGCCACCACGCAGGCGAAGAAACCTTCGACAGACGCCCCGCCAGCGCCTGCTGCCGGCCCTGCGGCGTCGCCACCGCCTTCGATCCTGCCCTATCGGCAAACCCTGCTGCCCGCTACCGTGCAGCAGGGCTCGATGATCATCGGCACTGCGGACCCGGGCGCCAGCGTCCAGTACGGTGGCCGCAGCCTGCGCGTTTCGCCGGGCGGGCGTTTCGTCTTCGCGGTCGGACGCGATGCGGTCGGCACCGTGACCGTCACCGTCAACGAGCCGGTGTCCGGACAGAAGCCATACACCGTCAACATCCTGCCGCGCGACTGGCCGGTCGAGACCATCAACGGCGTCCCGCCCGACACGGTGAATCCGCCACCGGAGATCGCGGCACGGATCGCGCGCGAGCAGTCGATGGTCGCAGCAGTGCGCACGCGCGACGATGCGCGCGAGGATTTCGCGCAGGCGTTCATCTGGCCGGTGCAGGGCAGGATCAGCGGCCGCTTCGGAAATCAGCGCGTGTACAACGGTACGCCGAAAACGCCGCATTCCGGCATGGACATTGCCGCCGCGAACGGCACGCCGGTGAAGTCGCCGGCGGCGGGCATCGTCACCTTCGCATCGCCGTCGCTGTATCTCACCGGCGGCACGGTAGTGATCGATCACGGCGCGGGCGTGAGCTCCAACTTCCTGCACCTCTCGAGGATCGATGTGAAGGTGGGCGATCGTCTCGAACAGGGGCAGGTGTTTGCGGCGGTCGGTGCCACCGGGCGGGCGACGGGGCCGCATCTGCATTGGGGGATGAATTGGTTCGATGTGCGCATCGATCCCTTGCTGGTGCTGGAGCTTGGCAAGTAAAAGCATCGTCGTTCACCTGCGCTGCGCGCGGCGGCGCGTTGATCTTTGTCGGTGCTGATAGCTGTACTTGGCGCGGCGCGGTTCGATGTGCGCATCGATCCCTTACTGGTGCTGGAGCTTGGCAAGTAAAAGCATCGTCGTTCACCTGCGCTGCGCGCGGCGGCGCGTTGATCTTTGTCGGTGCTGATAGATGTACTTGGCGCGGCGCGGCGCGGTTCGATGTGCGCATCGATCCCTTGCTGGTGCTGGAGATTGGCGAGTAACAGCATCGCTGTTCACCTGCGCTGCGCGCGGCGGCGCGTTCGTCTTTGTTGGCGCTGATCGCTTTACCTTGCGCGGCGCGGCGCGGTTCGAGGTGCGCATCGATCCCTTGCTGGCTTTCGTGCCGGCAACCGACCAAGTGCCGGGGCAATGCTTTCTGCGAAGGGAGCCGCTCAACCAGCCGCTTGGTGACCCTTGCCGGACACCTGCGCCACCGCGTCGTGCGGGTGCAGGCTCTCGAAATGCGAAACGCGCACATCGAAGCGCTGGATGCGTGCATCGGTAGCCAGCGCGGCGGCGACGCGGCGCGCGGCGTCTTCGCAGAACATCAGATTCTCGGCGTTCAGTTTCGCGAAGGCCTGTTCGTCCTCGCGCTTCACCGCCGTCTGCACCGGCGTCCCCAGCGCGGCTTCGGCGCGATCGATCAGATCGGCCACCGGCAATTCGTCGAATGCCGGTTGCAGTTCGACCTTGATCTCGGCGCGGCTGCGCTGCGCGTGCGGCGTTGCGGCCAGGCCGCGCTCGGAGGCCAGCCAATCGCGCACCACCTGCGTGGACATCGGATGCGCGGCGGCGAAGTCTTCGGCGAAACGCTCGGCGTTGAGCTGGCGCGAGAGCGCCGTCGATGCTGGGCAGGTACTGGAATATTCGACCGAGAACCCGAGCGTCATCGACAGATGACCGCCCGCGAGCAGTGCGTCGATTTCCAGCGGGTAGCGCTTCCAGCCGCTGTTGTCGCTGGCCAGCGCACGGCGTTCGAGCATCTGGTCGAAGCGCAGCGTGAGCCGTGCGGACGACGACAGTGCGCCCTGCGAATCGATGCATGCCTGAAGCACGCGGCGCAGGCGCGCAGGCGTCAGCACCTCTTCGACCAACGCGTCCTGGAGCTGTCGATACAGGCGCGACATGTGGATGCCGCGGGCATCGGGGTCGCGCAGGTCGACCATCACATCCACCGATGCCGGCACCTGCAGCAACGCGCCGTCGTCGGCTCGCACCCGCAGCGGCAGCGCGATGTTGCGCATGCCGACCCAGTCGAGAGCGCGCGCGGCGGCGGCGGCATCGCCGGCCACGTCGGGCATCGATTGGGTGTTCGGGCGCAGAGTCACGGGCAGGGACAAAGCTGGGGATGGGCGGCCATTGTACCCAGCCGGGGCGTTCACTTCCGGATCGTCCCGGAACGGTGCGTTCCCGGGCTCAGCCCCGCGCCGCGCGCCAGCTCCGCCACAGCGCGGTGGCCGGCGGCAGCGCCGAGACCTCGCCACCAGCGGCGACACGCCGTAGCCGGGCGCAGGTCAAGGCGTCGTGGATGCGACGCGGGCGCGACCCGGCCCCCTGCAGCGACATGGACGCCGGCGGCGTGGACACCAACTGTTGCGCCCACGCCCTGGCCTGGGCCGCAGCGACAGCCTCGTCGCGATGCCAAAGCGCATGCGCGGCGAGCAATGCGAAGGCATCGGCGACCGGCGCAGTCTCCGACGCGAACAAGCCGCGCTCGGCGTCGGCGATCGCGGCTGTCAATGGCTGCAGGGTAGTGGCCAACTGCGACGGCGCGGCCCATGCGCGCAGCGGTTCGCGTACTGCCTGCAGTGCCGGCAGTGCGGCACCGAGCATCGACCAGGGCGCCGGCTGCTTCTGCAGACTGCGTCCCAGCGGATGCCGGCGGAGGCCTTTCGCCCAGCCGGTCAATTCTTCCTGCCACCAGGCCAGTTTGGCGAAACCCGGGGTCGGATCGTCTCCGGCCCATGCGGCATCGGTCCATTCCTGGAGCAGCGCGAACCACGCTTCGGCGGTTTCGCGCTGCGATTCGGCGACGAACACCTGCGCGATCCGCCACTCCGGCCAGCGCCCGCGCCATTTGCCCAGGAAGTCGTCAAGAGCGGCGTCGAGGTCGGAGAGATCGCTCACAGCAGATGCGCCACCGTGGTCGGCCAGACCTGCGGATCCATCAATGCGTGCGGTTGTTCAACCATCACATCGCCCTTCCAGTCCAGCGGATCGACGCCAGGCAGACGGTAGCCCCACAGCGCGACGATCGAAGGCATCGCCGCCGCACGCGCGGCCACGATGTCGCGCTCATCGTCGCCGACGTAGACGCAGTCCTGCGCGGCGACGCCCATGACCTCGGCCGAATGCAGCAGCGGCAGCGGATGCGGCTTGCGCTCGGGCAGCGAATCGCCGCCGATCATCACGCTGCAGCGATCGGACCAGCCGAGGATCGGCATGAGCTGCTTCGCCAGATACTCCGGCTTGTTGGTGACGATGCCCCAGCGCACGCCGTCGGCTTCAAGCGCCTCGAGCATCTCCGCGATGCCGTCGAACAGCACGCAGTACTGGCCGAGGATGCCTTCATAAGCATCGAGAAAAGGCTGCACCAGCGCTTCGCGGGCATCGTGATCGAGGTGAGCGAACGACGCGCCGATCATCGCCCGCGCGCCCTTGGACACGTGCGGACGCAGCAGGTCGTGCGGCATATCCGGTTCGCTGCGCTCGCGGCGCAGGATGTTGATCGCCTCGACCATGTCGGGCGCGCTGTCGAGCAGGGTGCCGTCGAGATCGAACAATACGCCACGGGGGAATCTGGTCTGGGACAACGGTGGCTCCGGATTGGAATTGCTGAATGCTGTCATCCCGAACCCCGGCTTGATCGGGGTGAGGGATCTGCTTGTCGCTTTTGTATTGCACAACTGGAGCACAACAGCAGATCCCTCACGTTCGTTCGGGATGACAGATCTATTCTTTCGGGATGACAAACACAGTGTCATGGACGAAATTATTCACGGCTTCAACGCGCATGCGAGGTAATTCACGTCGGTGCGCACACCGACGCGCGCGGTGTGGCGCAGCGGGTCGTAGATCAGACCGCTCACGTCTTCGAGTTCAAGATCCGCCGCGCGCAGCCACGCCGCAAGTTCGGACGGTTTGATGAAATCGCGGTATTGGTGCGTCCCTTTGGGCAGCATCCGGGCGATGTACTCGGCACCGACGATCGCCAGCGCGAACGCGGCCGGCGTGCGGTTGAGGGTGGACAGGAACAGGCGGCCGCCCGGTTTCAGCAAGGTCGCGCAGGCAGCGATGATCGCGCCGGGATCGGGCACATGTTCGAGCATTTCCATGCAGGCGATGGCGTCATAGCTGCCCGGCGCTTCTTCGGCCAGGGTTTCGACTGCGGCGAGCCGGTAGTCGACTTCAACGCCCGATTCCAGTCGGTGGAGTTTCGCGATCCTGATCAGGTCCGGCGCCAGATCGATCGCGGTGACCCGCGCGCCCGCGCGCGCCAGCGCTTCGCTGAGCAGGCCCGCGCCGCAGCCGACGTCGAGCATGCGCGCATCACGCAGGGCCATGCGCTCGCGGATGTAGCCCAGGCGTGCGGGATTCAGCGCATGGAGTGGCTTTTGCGGACCTTGTGGGTCCCACCATCTGTTCGCCAACGCGTTGAACTTGTCGAGTTCGACCTGGCTGAAATTGTCGTTCTTTTCTGTTTGATGGTTCATCAAGACGCTCCGAACCATCCATGGTGCACTTCACCGGCCCGCGCATCCATGCGCGTGCGTTCGTCGGCGCGCGAGCCAGTGGCTCGCAAACGCGCCGTCTCACCCCACCATCTGTTCGCCAACGCGTTGAACTTGTCGAGTTCGACCTGACTGAAGTTGTCGTTTTTTTCCGCTGCGCTCATGCGCCCTTCTCCACGCGAACAGGAACGAAGCCATCATCCCTACGCAAGCGGAATCCCGGCCATGACAACGCTCCGGGCTGGGTCCCCGCTTGCGCGGGGATGACGAGTTTTGGATTCGCGATGCTCAATTCCCGCCCCCTGGCTGCTTCACCGCACGAATGCGCTCGCGCCACTGCCGTGCATTCGCGATCAGCCCATCGATATCCATGTCGACCAGAATGCGGTCGCGGAGTTTCGTTTTGCCGGCGACCCAGACATCGGTGACCTGATGGCGGCCAGCGGCATAAACCAGCTGCGACAGCACATGATGCAGGGGCTGGGTCTCCAGCGCGGACAGATCGACGCAGGTCAAATCGGCCTGCTTGTGCGGCTTGATCGAGCCGACCAGATGATCGAAACCCATCGCTTTCGCGCTGCCCAGCGTGGCCGCACGCAGCGCGCTGGCGGCATCGAACGCGGCGGCATCGTCGGCCACGGCTTTCGCCAGCAGCGCAGCGGTGCGCATTTCGCCGAACATATCGAGATCGTTGTTGCTGGCGCAGCCGTCGGTGCCGAGGGCGACGGTCACGCCTGCACGCTCCAGTGCTGCGACCGGACAGAAGCCCGATGCGAGTTTCAGATTCGATTCCGGGCAATGCACCACGCTGACGCCGCGTCCTGCGCACAGCGCGATCTCGGCATCGGTGAGCTGGGTCATGTGCACGGCGATCAGGCGGTCGTTGATCAGACCAAGACGGTCGAGCCGCGCGATCGGGCGCTGGCCGTGTTTTTCCTGCGACTGCCGCACTTCCTGCGCGGTCTCGTGGGTATGCAGATGCACCGGGATGTCGAGCTGATCGGCCAGCATGCGGATGCGCTCGAAGTTGTCGTCGGACACGGTGTACGGCGCATGCGGCGCGAATGCGGTGGCGATCAGCGCATCATCGCGCCACTGATCATGCACTTCGCCGGCGCGGTCGAAGTATTCGTCGTCGCTCTTCGCCCATGCGGTGGGGAAATCGATCACCGGCAGACCGACGCGTGCGCGGAAACCATAGCGGTTGTAGGTCGCGGCCTGCACGTCGGGGAAAAAATAGTTCTCGTTGCAGCAGGTGGTACCGCCGCGCAGCATTTCGGCGATGGCGAAGGCGACGCCGTCGGCGACGAAATCCGGACCGATCACCGCGCCTTCGATCGGCCAGATGTGTTCCTGCAGCCACTGCTTCAGCGGCAGATCGTCGGCCACGCCGCGCATCAAGGTCATCGGGTTATGGCAGTGCGCGTTGATCAGGCCCGGGATCAGCACGCTTTCGGGTCGCGACACGGTTTCTTTCGCCAGGAACTGCTGGCGCGCATCTTCGATGGGCAACACGGAGAGGATGACGCCGTCGCGGACCGCAACCGCGTGGTGGTCGAGCACGACCGCGTGCGGCTCGACCGGCACCACGTAACGGGCTTCGATCAGCAGGTCGCAGGATTCGGGGACAAGCAGTTCGGGCGCGATCTGATAGCTCATGGCGGCATTGTCGCATTCCGCACCCCGTCAGAGCGATCCGATGCCCTTGTAGCGACGCAAGTCGCGACGCTTTGCCATCACCCCTGACGGTTGCCGCACCAGTCGCTGCATCACGATGGTGAGAAAAGCGTCGCGACTTCCGTCACGCCTGCAGTGTGAGACCCGCCGGAGCGGGCTTTCTCGAAAAGTGGATCCCTCGCCTACGGCTCGGGATGATTGATTCGCAACGAGGCCCGCTGCGCGGGCCTCTACGAATCAATCACTTCACCCGGCTGAAATATTCACCGGAGCGGGTATCGACCTTGATGATCTCTTCCTGACCCACGAACAGCGGCACGCGGACCACGGCGCCGGTTTCGAGCACAGCGGGCTTGCCGCCGCCGCCCGAGGTGTCGCCGCGGACGCCCGGGTCGGTCTCGACGATCTTCAGTTCGACGAAGTTCGGCGGGGTGACGGCGATCGGAATGCCGTTCCATAGCGTGACCAGGCACTCTTCCTCGCCCTTCAGCCACTTTTCGGCTCCGCCCATGCCGGCCTTGTCGGCCTGCACCTGCTCGAAGCTTTCCGGGTTCATGAAGTGCCAGTACTCGCCGTCGCCGTAGAGGAACTGCATGTCGGTATCGACCACGTCCGCCACTTCCAGCGAGTCGGTGGCCTTCATGGTCATTTCGACCACGCGGCCGGACTTGATGTTGCGGAACTTGATGCGGGTGAAGGCCTGGCCCTTGCCCGGCTTGACGTATTCGGTCTCGGTGATGACGCAAGGATCGTTGTTGACCAGGATCTTCTGGCCGTTCTTGACGTCGTTCATGCCCAGGCTGGCCATGCGGTGCTCCTGATGAATGCGGTCTGGGGCCGCCCGGCGGGACGGCTAGAATGGGAGGCTGGGCCCCGGAACGCTGGCGCGCCCGGACCGACCCGGCCACAGAACCGCCAATGATACCCGCAGCCTCGCCCACCCTGCAGCCCACCCCAGCCTCCCCAACATCCAGCGGGGACTGGAAGCGCCTGTGGCGCGATGCCATCCGCGACCCGCGCGAGTTGTTGGCCCAGCTCGGGCTGGAAGGCCGTGTGCCTGGGTTGTCGGCCAAAGCCGCCGGACAATTCCCGCTGCGGGTGCCGCGCGGATTCGTGGCGAAGATGCGACATGGCGACCCCCACGACCCCCTGCTGCGCCAGATCCTGCCGCTGGACGAGGAGCTGCGGCCGATGCCGGGCTTCGGCCTGGACGCGGTCGGCGATGCCGCCGCCAAGGCCGCCACCGGCGTCATCCACAAATATCGCGGCCGGGCGCTGCTGATCGCCACCGGCAGCTGCGCGGTGCACTGCCGCTACTGTTTCCGCCGACATTTTCCGTATGCCGAAGAAACCGCTGCCACTGGCCAGTGGCACGAAACCGTAGAGGCGATCCGCGTTGACGCCAGCATCGAAGAGGTGATCCTCTCCGGCGGCGATCCGCTGTCGCTGGCAACACCGAAGCTGGCCGAATTGACCGCGCAGCTGTCGTCCATTCCGCATCTGCGCCGCCTGCGTCTCCACACCCGGCTGCCGGTGGTCTTGCCGGAACGCATCGACACCGAATTCACCGACTGGCTGCGCGCCCTGCCCTGGCCGGTCGCGGTGGTGATCCACGCCAACCATGCCAACGAATTCGACGCCAATGTCGATGCGGCGATGGCGCGGCTGCGCGCGGCGAACGCGACACTCCTGAATCAGGCGGTGCTGCTGCGCGGCGTGAACGACAGCGTCGACGCGCTGGTCGCATTGTCCGAACGCGGCTTCGCTGCGGGCGTGCTGCCGTACTACCTGCACCAACTCGACCGTGTTCAGGGCACGGCGCATTTCGAAGTCAGCGACGACCACGCCCGATCACTGCACAAGGCGATGATCGGGCGGCTGTCGGGGTATCTGGTGCCGAAGCTGGTGCGGGAAGTGGCGGGGGATGAAGCGAAGCGGGGTTTGCAACGGAATTAGAGTTGCGAGCAGGTCATGATCGCGCAGCGTATGGAAAATATCCAATGAAAACTGGGTCTGCCGCTATTGATCGAACCACTACTGAAGGATCGTATTTGAAGTCGAATTGAGCCAGCACCCACCGAGCAACCTCGATATTCTTGCTCTTGGCAGCCCTAACTGCCTCCGATAAAAAAGAGTCTGAATATGAAAGAGGTTCGACTAGCGATCCAATCGACATCTGCTCAAAGTCCACGTTATTTCCTTCTTGATCATCAAGACTGTAAGTGCCGACACCGCAGAGGTCCTGCAGCACATCAATATCAGAATCAATATCCGGACGAGAAACACCTATCCACAGAGAGACGAAGCCCTCTTGGATGAAATTCTGCGTGTAGTAATCATCGTCTTCGGAATAGTCTCTTCTCGCCATGAACTTAAGTCCTTAATAAAAATCACGAAAATCTGAAAAACTTCACCCTACAGCATTCCAGAATATTGAAACACAGGCGCCCGCGTGTTCGCTACGACCAAGTCAAACGCTTCTCTAGTTTGATTCGCGAGCGCGTCCTCTATTGGCGTGCGCTACCAATAAATCATCCAGAGATTTCAGTTACTTGTGGAACCCAGACGGAAGCGCCTTGTAGCCACCGTTTATCCATTTGTCAGCCCATCCTCTCATGCCCGTCTTGAATTCGGATACTGAAGACGAACTCTTGATGATAGCCTGCAAAGCATTGTGCGCCGTCTTGGATCCTGGCGCTAACGAACCAGCCGTTCCGGTCGAATGAACCCAGCCCTTCGCCAGTCCACCGTTTAATTTTGAAATCTCAATCGCAAATTCAGATTGAACCTGACTTGCCGTGAGCCCCCATTTTTTCCAAGTCGGCGCTTCTGCAACCATAAGAAATTCGTGCATCCCACCATTACCACGCAGCCCATCCGTTATTTTTGCCTTGAGCATTTTGTTCTGGAACATGGCGGCCAACTCTTTAGGGGTTCTGGCATCGAACCACTTGTTAAAGCCACCACTCTTGAACGTCGGCACATCCTTGACTGCATAGGCGCTCCATTTCTTTACAAAAGCTATGTCATCTTCAAGCTTTTGTGCGGCCGCCACCACCTGCTGCTGAGTGGTTTTCCCTGATTCGCCCGCCGCTACAACAGGGGCCTTCGCCTTTCCGAATAGCGTCTTGATCTCATTAACAAGTGCTTTTTCGCCAGCAGCGATTCTTTGGATGTAAGACTTAGTGACATTCCATGTCTTGAGCGCGCGCGCCGCACTCGCAAAAACAACGATTCCTGCAGCAACAATAGCCGCCGCTCCAGCCGCTGCCCCTTGCTCCCTACTATACCCATTCTCAATAAACTCATTAGCCACCCAACCACCGGCTTTCGCCATTTGAGACCCGAGCCATTTTCCAACTGGCGATATCTCGATCGCTTTCAAGCCGATGGTCAATGCAGGCGCGGTAACAAAGAAGAATCCATCGATCACCCAACTCATCCATGGATGATCCTGCAGCGTCTTGCCCACCGCCATGACGCCTTCACCTGCGCCGATGACCACCTTGTCAATGTACTTTGAACCAAGCACCGGAGTAGGCTCCCAAGCATCGGGAGCAGCACCATAAGAATCAATAAAATTCGGCGCGGAAGGGCCGTGACTTGCCGAAGCGTAATACAAAGAGTTATCAGAACTTGCAATCAACTGCTCATCAGAAACCGTCGGCAAGCCTGGTGCATCCGGGGACACCTGCATCCCGCGGATCCTAGCCATGATCTGATCTACTTTGTCTGACCCAAGCGCGGATTTTCGCAGGAGTCCTTCGAATAAACCGGTGCGATACTCCGGATCTACATGAATGCCGTCAGAGTCTGGTTGCAACCAGCTGCCATCACCCATCCCTCTAGCTTCTGAGATCTCACGCAGAAGATCGGTCGTTTCCTGATCATTCAAATCAAGCGCAAGCGTCTTATCGAATGCAAATCCATCGACAAGTTTTTTCTGGTCTTCGTCCAAAGACTTGTACCACTCAGCACCTTTGAAAGCCTTGCGTCTTTGCGCGCTAACCTCAAGATCAGTAATGCCTTTCTTCGCAGCCTCCGCCAACCCATTCCCAAACGCGTCGATCGCCATCTGGCCATAGTCAGGTGCACCATCCTCACCCAAGAGACTGGCGACGTTGTGCTGTACGGCGCTACCGACGAACCCGGTCACAGTACTGGTCAAAATATCTCTGACATACGAATTGCTTGTCAGCGGCTGCTTGCTGATCCACTTGGCGGCATTGGAATTTCCACCCAACCAGTTGCCGAGCTCTGCTGTCACCGCACCACTGACCGCGCTGGCAGCGAGGTTCGCCCAACTGAATTTTTCGTTGCTGCGATCACGCGAGGGATCGATGCGGTTCATCGCCCAGTTGGCGCCGTAATTGGCAATATTTCCGGTAACAGCCTGTGCTGCACCCTTCGCCCAGTAAGCGCCGAACTTGAAAGCGTTCGCCGCAGTAGGCACCGTATTGGGGACCGCGTTACCGACAGTCGTCGTCGATGTGCTTACCGTAGTGCCTGCGCCACCAAGTGCGGAACCGACTCCCATGGTCGCCACGCTGACAAGCGCAGCGACGCCAATCGCGCCCCAATCGAACTTGTCTGTCAGACCGAATGCCATGGAGGCAAGCTGGCCGACGACTGCGCCTGCCACCGCACCGGCAGCGACTGCGGCGACCGTACCCAGAGTAAATCCAGCAGTGCCACCCAGCACGGCGGCGCCGGTCGCCATTGTGCCGCTGACACCCGCGATCGCACTCGCACCCGCAGGCGCGGCCGCCCCCGCCGTATACACCGTCACCACAGCAACAATAATCACCACCACAATCGTGAGAATGATCGACAGCGCATTGCAGCTCTTCTTCGGCGGCGGCGCCACGTAATCGAGAGATGGCGTGGTGCTGCCGATCACCTCGCCCGGATTGTAAGGCTTGAACGTATCCGCGTCGTTCTTGTTGACCTTGACCTCCGGTGCCTTGAGCGTGGTGCCTGCGGTCAATGTTTCGCTGCCATCCAGCGCGTTGGCCGACGCGAGGACATACCACAAGCTCTCATTGCCGTAGACGCGACCGGCGATGCTGCGCAGCGTATCGCCACCCTGAACGGTGATGTTGCTACTGCCGGATTCGTTGTTGCGGTAGGCAGTCAGAGTACTGACGGCATCGACATAACCGCCCGCCGATGTAGCGACGTGCTGACCATTGACGAAGGCGTATCGCGTGATCGGGAAGTTCCCGTTGCTGTCCTTGCGCTGGATGATGTTGCTGCTGGCGTCGTAGGCAAACAGGCGGTCTTTGCCATCCTGGACCATGACACGACGGCCCCAGCCGTCGTAAACGCTGGTGGTACTGCCCGGCTGGAAATTGCCCGTGCCGACGCCATAGACCCGGGTTTCGAGATAGGACTCGCGGGCATCGTAGGTGTAGGTATACGCGAACGTATACGCACCTACACCGGAGCTCTGGCCGATGAAGTCGCTGAGGTGGTTGTACCTGTTCCACGCCAAACGGCCGTCGCGGCTGAGATCGTAGTGGTTCTGGGTGCTGTCGCGCGCCGTCAGCGCATATCGGTAGCCGTAAGACACCACGCCGTTGCTGTAGCCCAGGAAGTACCGCTCCTGGAAGCCTTCCAATGTAACCGAGGTCAGCTGCCGACCGTCGGCATCATAGGTGTATCGCTCCTCACGCTTGGCCAGGCCTTGATACTGATGGCCGGTTTCGAACGGCTGCATCCGCTTGATCAACCGCCCGGCATCATCGTACGTCAGCACTTCTGCGATCTGTGCAGCAGCGCCCAGCGCTGCCGATTTGAAGATGATCCTGCGCTGCCCGCGCTGGTTGTATTCGGTGTTTTCGTACTTGGTGACACCCGCATCGAGGAAGACACGGCGTATTTCGCGTCCCGCGTCATCGTATTGCAGCCCGTAACTGATATCGGTCTGCCCAGCGGTGATCGCGCCGAGCACGATCTGGCCGTTCAGCAGTTTCGCATTGGCTACGGTGACGCGATTCATCGCGTCATAGTCGAACCAGTAGGACTTCAGAGTGGTGGTCGCATACAGATAACTGGCACCGGGCGTGACCGGGGTGTAGGAACCACCGCCACCGCCACCGCCACCGCCACCGCCGCCGCCGCCGCCACCACTGCCGTCGTCGATGATCGGCGCTTCCAGCAGCTGGATCGTTGCGATGGTGGTGTCATTTGCATCCTGCTGCATGAGCGAGATGGAGGGGGCACCGTCATCGTACTTGTTGCTGGCGAGGTACGGATCCAGATCGCCGAGGTCTTTCTTGATATCCAGCGTCAAGGTCTTGTCGACGGTACTGCCATCCGCGTAGGTCGCACGCAGTTTGATATTACGCAGACCGAACCCGGTCGGCGTGCCAGTCAAGTACCAATCCCCGGGACTGTATTGCTGTAGCTGCAACCAGCTGGGCACTGCGGCATTGTTCACGGAAACGATCGTGTATCCGCTTGGCGGCTGGCCATTTCTGAGTTCAAACGCATCCGGCAGGTAGGCGTCGAATGACTCGCCCTCAAACGTGGTCATTAGCCAGGGCTCCACCGCGAGCGTCAGCGTTTTGTTGACGCTCTGGTTGTCCGTATCCGTCGCGGTCACCACGATCTGGTAGACGCCTTGGGCAGGGACGCCACTGATGACGCCGGTCGCCGCATTGATCTGCATACCGGCGGGCAAGGGCTGCAGCGGCTGCAGTCCAGTGCCCACGCGCAGCATTGCGCTGTACTGCAGCGGTAGCCCTTCGGGATCCATAAACGCACTGGAGGTGTCGAAGACCCAATTCGCCTGCCCCAGACCCACGGTCTGCTCCCAGCTACCATCGCCGATGAATGTCAATTGCGGCGGCTGACTCGGCAGAATCTGTACGGCGATGTCGCGCACCACCACGCTGTTGTCGTCGATGCTGCGTGCCGTCAGGCGCAGAGTGAGCGTCTGCGCAACAGGCGGTGTACCACTGACGAGACCCGTTGCAGGATCGAAGCTCAGCCAGGACGGCAGCGCGCTGCCGTCGGCCAGCGTCATGCTCATCTGGAAGGTCGTTTCCGGCGCGAAGCTGGCAACGCTGGGACCATAATTCACGCTGACCGCGTGATTGGCATATCCCGTGAAGCCCCAACCCGCATTGATCCCGAGATTGGCGTTGGAACCCGCGTTGCCGACGCTCACGCGACGACGGTTGCCCGCAGCATCGTAGCTGTAGCGCACCGTCGCGAATTCCTGGCCGTTGGCCATGTCGAACTGGCGGACCAGACTCAACCTGCCTTGCGAGTCGTAGGTAGAGACCGTGCGCAGGTGGACGATATTGCCCTTGCCGTCGCGGGTATAAGTCTCCTCCATCGTGCGGTTGCCGCTTTCATCGTAAGCATAGCGGGTCCAGTTTCCGGCTTCGCGGATCTCCTTGACCAGACCGCTGGCGTAGTAGAACTGGGTGCGCTCGCCCGCACCGAGCGGCGTGGTCAGACCAAGGCTTCCCGCCAGACTGGCATTGCCGTCGGTGTTGTCCGGCGGTGGTGCGTTCGGGGCCGGGCCCTCATAGCCATCGCTGAGCACGACACCGATGTTGCTGGAGGTGGCGCGAGTGGTTCTGATCAGCTGGCCGGTGACAGCATGATAGATATAGTCGTAGTCCGCACCGCCCAGATCGTTGTGATCGATCAGACGGCCGAAGACGTCGTAGTCCCAGGTCTGCTCGTCGACGAAGACGTACTCGCCCTCGCGATCCTTGCGGATGGCCGGCCCGCTGTAGTGCTCCGGCACATAGGTGTAACCACCGTTACTGCCGTCGCCGTTGTAGTCGTAGGTGTATCCGTAGTCGTTGTAGATCCACTCGCCTTGACCCAGCCCGGTGATGGTGCCGTTGACATCGGTCAGCGACAGCAGATAGCGCCAACGCTGCGGATCGCCGTTGGTCTCACGGGTCTTGCGGCCCTGCAGATCGTGCGAATACGTCTTGATCACGCCAGCGGCGCTGCGGCTGCCGATCAGCAAATGGCGGCTGTCGTAGTCGTAGCGCGCGCTGTAGCCCAGCGCGTTCTGCACTTCCCAGCGGTCGCCGCTGCCCTGCAGCGCGTAGAACTCCGCGGCGCTCATCTGGCGCTTGCTGGTATCGTCGGCACGGGTGACGAAATCGCCATGCGAGACCGCACGGCCGGCGCGGTCGTAGGACTTGTAGGTGATGTAGCCCAGCGTGTTCTGCACGTAGCGTTCGTGATCGAACAGGTCGTAGGCCATCTGCGTGACCTTGCCGAGCGCGTCGATGCTCTGCACGACGCGACCGGCGTTGTCGTAGACCATGCGCTGTACGTTGCCGTTGGCGTCGCGGCTTTCGGTCATGCGGCCGTAGCTGTCGTAGTACCAGGTCAGGGTCGGACGGGTGCGGATCTCGGTGCCATTGGCATTGACGACCTTGACCTCCGGCCGGATCTCCATCACGACCTTGTCCTGGCTGTTGTAGCGCACCAGTGTCTCGTAGCCGCGCGCGTCGACGTTGCGCACGACATTGCCCCAGCGATCGTATTCGCGCACCGTCACCGGGCGCTGATTCAGGTCGTCGCTGTTGGACGGCAGCTCCTGACGGATCGCGCGGCCGAGTTTGTCGTAACGCAGATTGGTCACCGCATCGGCCACCACTTGCAGACCTTGGGCGTTGAGCGTGTAGCTGCTCCTGCGGGTGCGGACCATGCGTCCGGCCAGATCGTAAGCCTGGTCCGTCCAGGCGCCGCCCTGTGCGTTGGTGCGCACCGCACGACCTGCGTTGTCGTACTCGTAAGCGATGAATGCGCCGTTGGCGAACGCATCGGAGATGCGGTCATCTTTGCCGATCACTTCACCGAACGCGTTGTAACGCACGATCTCGGAGGCATCGGTGGAGGTGCCCTTGTGCTCGCGCACGCCGTTGACCACGTGATAGCGCTCACGCACCGTCGCCGAGCTGAGCTGGCGGCCGGTCTTGTCGTAGGTGACCGTGGTGGTGAGATCGGACTCGACGTTGGCGGTCAGATCCAGCGTGGTCCGTCCGCGCAGCGTGGTGGAGACCGTGACCACGCGATCGCCGGCGTCGTAGGTGCGGGTCGACACGGTTCCGGCGGCGATGTCGTTCTCGCGGATGATGCGACCGCGACGGTCGTAATCGGTCTCGGTGACCTGGTCTGCATCCACATCCTCCACCGCAGCGGCCGCGCCGATCTTGCCGTTGGCGTAGCGCTGCACCCGGGTCGCATTGCCGAACGCGTCGTAGGCCAGCTCGGTGTAGGGCGAGCGCTGTTCGTACAGCACCGCCGAGGTCAGCGTGGTGTTCACCGACAGGCTCAGCTGGGTATCGGCCTGCACGCTCACCACCGACCGCGACGGCTGCTGCACCGAGATCATCCGGCCCAGCGCGTCGTAGCGCGTGGTCGTGGTGCCTTGCCCGTCGATGATCGAGGTCGTGCGGCCTTCGGCGTCGTAGCCGAACTGCGTGTTCACATCGATCAGCGTCGCTGCGCTGGCGCTGGACGGCTGCGACCAGTGCTTCACCGTCTGCGTCGACACCCGGCCCAGCGCGTCGTAGACGAAGTCCACACGGCGATCGTAGCCGGTGATGACATCGCCTGCGGTCGGCAGCGCCGGCGGCAAGGTCGTGCCCAGCGTCGACAGCACGGTCGATGCCAGTTTGCGCGCATGCTCGATCTTGGTCTGCACCTCGCCGTAGACGCTGTAGGTCTGCGAGCTGACGTAACCCTCGGCATCAACGCTCACCGTCTCCCGGCCCAGGACATCGTAATAGCGGTAGGTGTCCGCCCACACCGCATCGACTTGGCCAGGTGTACCTTCGAGCAGGATCGAGGTCTTGACCGCCTCGCCGTAGGCGTTGAACTGCGTGCGCAACGTCGGGCGACCGGTCGCAACGGTGCCGTCGCTCTTCACATAGCTCACCGCGTCCTGCTGCACCTGCTCCTTCTGACCGAGCACGGTGTAGCTGCTGTCCACACCGCGATCCGCCGCGCTCAGCGGCAGACCGGCCGTCATCAACGACTGGGTCAGCGCTTTGCCCGGCAGCCAACCGGCTGCGCCGAACGCAGCGACGGCAGTGTTGAGCTTGTTGGCATGGCGAACGCTGCGGATCTCTTCGCCGAAGGCGTTGTAGACGTGCGAGGTGACCTGCTGTTCCTGGTCGATGTCGTAGATCACGCGCCCGAGGGTGTCGTAGACCTTGTAGCTGCGGTTGCCCAGCGCATCCTTCTCCGACACCGCCTGGCCGAGCGTGTCGTATGCGATCTCGATGCTGTCGGCAATGCCGCTGACCGGATCCAGCCCGGTCACCGGATCGGGCAACACGATCCGCACGGTGTTGCCGCGGTTGTCGTATTCGTAGCGGGTGATGCGGGTCTGGGCGGTGTCGGCGTTCTCGATCCGCCGGACCAGATTATTGACGCCGTTGTATTCCATCCGGGTGACGATCGAACGCACCGCGTAGCTGGTACTGGTGCGCACGGTCACGACCGGACTGATCTCCGCAGTGCGGCGACCGGCACGGTCGTACTCGTAGTTCCACACCGCGCCGGCGCGGTCGGTGTGACGGGTGATGTTGCCGGCGGCGTCGTACTGGAAGAACTCGCTCTGGCCCAGCGCATCGGTGCGCGAGGTCACCTGACCGGCAAGGTCGTAGGTCATCGAGATCACGCGATAGCCGCTGGCGGGCTGGGTCGCGACCCACGTCGCCAGCGCGGCGGTATCGGTCGTACTGGCCGGGCGCGTGCCGTACACGAGCGTCTGCGTGACCCGGCCGATCGCGTCGAAGCGCTGCTCGCTCAGTGCGCCGCTGGGGTCGAGCGCGAAGCGCTGACGGTTGGCCGCGTCGTAGAAGTAACGCACCGTGCGGATCTGGGTCGCGCGCACGGTGGCGTCGGCGCTGAGCGCGCCGGTCACGGCAGCGGCGACGGTGGCGTTGGTGGCCCCCAATGCGTAGCCGATGTTCACCCCATAGCGGGTCTTGGCGATCTGGCGGCCGATGGCGTCGTACTGGGTCTCGGTGACCTGGCCGGTACCGCTGCCGCTGCGCACGACCTGATAGCGCACGCGTCCGGCCTGGTCGTAGTGCAGACCCTCCGCACGCGCGGTCGCTTCGTTGGCGGTCACGTGGGCCGCGAAGCTCGCTGCGGTTGCGGTGCCGGCCGCGACCTGCCCCATCAAGGTCGCGTTGAGTGTCACACCGTAAGCCAGCGTGGTGCGCATGCGGCCGATGGTGTCGTAGCGGATCTCTTCTGCAGAAGCATCGGCGTGCACCCGGAACACCACGCGCGCGGCGGCGTCGTAGATGTTGTAGTCGACGCGGTCCTGCGCGGTCTCGACCAGCGCGGAGGCAACCCCAGCGGCATCCAGCGTGGTGCCGTTGAGATTCAGCGTCACCGCCTGCGCGTGCTGGCGCACCGAGGCGACCATGCCCAGCGCGTTGTAGCGCGTGCTGGTGACCGCTCCGGCGCCATCGATGCTGTAGGCGACGCGTCCGGCGGCGTCGTAGACCATGCGCTGGATCTGTGCGGTGCTGCGATTGGCGCTCAGCCACGTCGACAGCGATGCCTCGGTCGCGGTGCCCTGCGACAGCGCCGTCGAGAGTGTGGCGTCGACGCTCAGCAGTGCGGTGTAGGCATACGCGCCGACCACGCGGCCTGCGGTGTCGTACTGCTGTTCGACCACCGCAGCCTGGGTGGCCGAGGTGCGGGTGATGCTCAGGCGCTGACGGCCGGCGGCGTCGTAGACGCTGTGACTCGATGCGGCCGTGGACTCGTTCGCGGCCACGAAGGCGGCGAAGTCGGAGACCTGCGCGGTGCCGGCGTACAGCGGGTTGTTGAGGCTGTTCTGCAGCGCAGTGGCGGAGGCGAAGTAGCGCAGGCTGCTGACCACGTTGCCGGCCGCGTCGTAGCGCGTCTCGCGCAGCACGCCGTCGGTGCCCAGCTGCAGACGCAGACGACCGGCACCGTCGTAAACACGCGACTCGCCCTCGAACCCGGCGCCCCAGTCGAGCTGGGCATCCAGGCTGGACACGGTGGCGGTGCTCAGCGTCGAGACCGTGGCCGCCTTGGCGAACGAACGGATCGCGGTGACCCGGCCGGCGTTGTCGTACCACATCCGGGTCATGCCGCCGGTGCCGTCGACGCTGTACACCAGACGGTCGTTGGCATCGTAGAAGTAGCGCACGACGCTGTCGTTGGCGCTCTGCGGCGTCGCCGCCAGCAGCGTGGCGATGCTCGCGGTGCCTGCCGCCAGCGCATCGCGCTGCGCCGCGCTCAGCGGCATCGCGCTGGCGTAGCGCTTCTCGGCGATGCGGCGGCCGGCGCTGTCGTAGATGCTCTCGACCACGCCGCCGGTGCCGTCGATGCTCAGACGTGCACGCCCGTCGCCGTCGTAGACCTGGTAGCTCGTCAGATCCTGCGCATCGTCGCGCAGGGTCTGGCTGGTGACGAAGCCGCCGAGCTGGGCTTCGGTCGGAATCGCGGTCCCCAACGACGACAGGTTCACCGCTTTGGCGTAGCTGCGCTGCGCGGTCACCCGACCAACGCGGTCATAGACCTGCTCGGTCAATCCACCGGTCGCATCGACACTGAAGCGCAGCCGGTTGGCGGCGTCGTAGGCGAACTGCACCGTGCCGCCGGCGCCGCTCTTGCGCACCACGTTGTCGTTGGCGTCGTACTGGTAGTTGGTGACGACCTGCGCGCTGCCGGTGCCGACGGTCTCGCTGATGCGGCGGCCGAAGCCGTCGTAGGCGTACACGGTCTGACGCGCTGCGGCGGTGCCCGCGCCTTCGATCACCGACAGCTGGCGGCCGTCGCGATCCCAGGTGTAGCTGGTGCGCAGATTGAGGCCGCCCGGATCCAGCGCAAGCTGGATCAGGTTGCCTTTGCGGTCGTAGCTCATCGCGCTGATGCGACCGGAAGCATCGGTGACCTGCACCGTGCGGCCCTGGCCGTCGAACGCGTAGCGGGTGGTGAGGTTGAGCTTGCCGGCGCCCGGATCTTCGACGCGCGTGAGCGTGCGGCCGGCAGCGTCGTAGCTGTAGCTGATCTGACGGCCGGTGGCGTCGGTGCTGGTGGTCAGCAGGCCGCGCACGTCGTAGGCGTTGCTGGCGGTGAAGCCCAGCGGATCGATGCGCTGGGTGAGATTGCCGTTGCGGTCGTAGACCGATGTGGTCACCGCCGTTGTCCCGCCGGGCTGCGGCTGGCGCACTTCCACGGTCTGCCCGAAGCGGTTCTGCAGTGTGGTGATGCTGAGGCCTTCGGGCGAAGTGACAGTGACGCTGCGCGCGCTGTCGCTGTAGGCGTAGCTGGTGGTGCGGCCGGAGGCGTCGACCTGGGTCAGCACGCGGCCGAAGGCGTCGTAGCTGCTGGTCTGGAGCAGGTCCTGACCGCTGACGCTGCGCGTTGTCGTCGAGACCTGGCGGCCGAGGCGGTCGTAGGTCAGATCGCGGATGGTGCCGCGCGCGTCGACCTGACGGGTGACGCGGCCGAAGGCGTCGTAGGTGTTGGTGACGGTGCGGGTGAGACTGCCGGCGGTGTCGGTCTGGGTCAGCTGCGAACCGCGGCGGTCATAGCTGTAGCTGGTGGTGCTGGCCGCGCCGTTGAGCGTGCGCCCGACAGAAGTCAGATCGCCGAACCGGTTGTAGCCGTAAGTGGTGAGGTGGTTCTCGGCATCGGTCTGCTGCAGCAGCCGGCCCATGCGGTCGTAGCCGAACTGGGTGCGGCTGTCCTGCGCGGCGACATAGGCCAGCGTGGAGATCGCCGACTGCGCGCTGGCGCGGCTGCCCGGCACGGCGATGGTGATACGGCCGGTGTAGACCAGCGTGTCGGTCGCTTCACCGAACGCGTTGTAGCGCACTTCGCTGACTTCGCCCTGCGCGTTGCGGATGTTGGCGCTGTCCTCGACGCCGCGCACGGTGAACGTCTCACGGCCATTGCCGTCGTAGAAGTACCAGGTCTTGTTGCCCAGCGCGTCGGTGCTCTCGATCCGGCGGCCGACCAGGTCGTAACTGTGGCGCACGCCGTAGCTGGCGTAGACCGCATCGAGCTGCGCTTCGGTCATCCCGGCCAGCAGCTGCACCGCCTGTTCGCCAGAGATCTCGCCGATCAGATTGCCGAACACGTCGTAGCGGCGGTTGCCCTCGCGCACTTCGGTGGTGCCCTGCGCCGCTTCGGTCTTCACCGGTCGCCCGGCTTCGTCGTAGCTGTAGCGCGTGACGGTGCCTTCGTGGTTCAGCGAGGTCACCAGCTGGCCCAGACCGTTGTAGCTGTTCTGGGTCAGGCGGAACGCTTCGGCCGGCGCTGCGGTGGTCGCGGCGGTGCGCAGCGCCGACAGGGTCTCGCTGCCGGTCAGGCCGGTGAGGCGCTTGGCGTAGACCTTGGCCGCGCGCTGGTTGTTGGCTTCGTCGTAGAACGACTCGGTCAGGTAGCCTTCCGCGGCCAGCGTGCCGATCTGACGGCCGCGCGCATCGTAGAAGTAACGCGTGGACTGATCGTCGCCAGCGTTGACCGGACGCAGTTGCGCGAGCGTGCCGCTGGCCCAGAAGGCGCTGTTGCTGAGGGTTGCGTAGCGGACCGTCTTCACCGCACGCCCACCGGCGTCGTAGACGACTTCGCTGAGGTAGCCCAGGGCGTCGAGCGTGGCGACCAGGCGGTCGGCGCTGTCGTAGAACATGCGCGTCGTTCGGGTGCCGTTGGCGCTGGCATCGGACGGATCGTTGACGACCGTGCGCACCAGACGCGAGGCGCCGTCGTAGGTGAAGGTGCTGACCAGACCGGCAGCGTCGGTCATGGTGGCCCGACGGCCGGCGCTGTCGTAGGTATACGCCGTGATGCGGTCGTTGGCGGCGTCGGTCTGCGCCCAGGCCTGACCGGCAGTGAGCGCCGGCGCAGAGGCAGCGAACACCAGTTCGCGCATGGTCATGGTGCTGCCGGACAGCCACGCGGAGGTGTTGACGCGCAGGCTGCGGGCGATGGTGCTCTGTGCGCGGCCGATGGCGTCGTAGACGGTCTGCACCACCGCGCCGGTGGCGTCGACCGAAGCCACCAGACGCCCGGCTGTGTCGTAGAACGCATAGCTGCGGCCGCCGGCCGCGTCCTCGAAAGCGACCAGACGGCCGGTGTTGTCGTAAACATTCCGGGTCGTGCGGGTGACCGTGCTGCCACCGACGCTGCCCGCCTCGCTGATCGAGAGCGTCTCGCCGGCCTTGTTGCGGGCCTCGGTGCGGATCAGGCCGGTGTCCAGCGTGACCCTGATCTGGTTGGCCGAGTCCACGTAGGCGTAGGTGCTCTGCATGGTCAGCGCGTCGTTGCCGGCCGCGCTGCCGGCATCGCGGCTCAACACGCTGAGCAGACGGCCCATGCCGTCGTAGACGTACTCGGTGATCTCGCTGCCCGCCAGCGCGGAGCTGTCGGTGCGCGCCGCGCCGCGCGATACGATCTTCTGCAGCAGCTGGCCCTGCGCGTCATGGCTGTAGCGGGTGATCGTTGCGCCGACATCCAGCACACCATTGCCGGCTGCATCGCCGCTGACGGTGGCGTATTCGACGGTCTGCTGCAGACGACCCTTGGCATCGTAGGCGTAGGTGGTCAGCGCACTGGCGGCGCGACGCATCGCCGCCGCGTCGCTGGTCCAGCTCAGCAGGGCCGCTTCGGTGTACGCACCCGCATAGACAGCGCCGAGATAACGACGCTCGGATGCCAGTTCGCCGATGCCGTTGCCGCTGCTGGCGTAGTTCAGCTCGCGCACCTCGCCGTTGGCGTTGACCACGAAGCGCAGCCGGTCCTGGGCGTCGTAGACGTACTGGGTGGTCAGCGCGCCGCTGGGCAGATTGGTGGCGCCGATGTGGGTCGGGTCGAGGCCATCGGCATCGGCGACGGTGTAGCGGGTCTCGGTGAGCGCCTGATTGCGGGCGCTGTAGGTCCAGGCAACGGTATTGCCGAGCAGATCGCGCTGCAGGATCCGGTTGCCGGCGTTGTCGTAGCGGAACACCACGTCGACCTGCGCGGCGCCTGCGCTGGCGCCGGTCATGGCGTTGCCGGTGATGCGGGTGACATTGCCGGAGATGTCGTACTCGTAGGCGGTCTTCGTGCGCATGCCGTTGACCGCCGGCTCCAGCACTGCGGTCAGGCGCTTGTTGGCGTCGTACTGGTAGGTCCAGGTGCGGCCGGCGTTGTCGACCACGTCGGTCGCGTTGGCGGCATAGGTGAAGGTGAGCGTGCGCGCGGACGCATCGCCGGCACTGCCCTGGGTGACGGTCTTGATCCGGAACCCGCCGACGCCGTCGGCTTCATAGGTGTAGGCGGCGGTGACGCCATCGCTGCCGGTAACGCGGGCGATACGCAGGTCGCTAGCGCTGGCGGTGACATAGTCGTAGGTGGTGCGGAACAGCCGGCCATCGTTGAGCGCGGCGTTGGCATCCCAGGTGTTGTCGGCGGCGTTGCCCGGGGTCAGGTCGGTCTGCACCCAAGCCAGACGGCCGTAGGCATCGTAGCCGTAGCCGACCTGGGCCTTGAGCACGCCGTTCTCGCGGGTGCTGACCGAGGCCAGCTGCAGACTCGTGCCCACGTAGGTGTAGACGATGGCATCGCCGTTGGCCGAACCGTCGACCGCACGCACTTCGGAGACTCGGCCCTGCGCGTCGTACAGCACATTGAACTGCGCCGGCGTGATGCCGTCGCTGCGGAGGTCGCGGATCGACAGCAGCCTACCCAACTGGACGGCATCAGCGTGGCTGGCATAGACCTCTTCGCGACGGCTGCTGCCCTCGACCAGACGCCAGACCGAGCCTGCGGCGTCCCAGCTCAGGGTGTCGTGGGCACCCTCGCCTTGGGCCGAGGCGTACGACGTGGTGCCGGAAATATTCAAGAACGTATGCACGTTGCCGTCGCCGCGTTGCACGGTGACCGAGCTGCCGGCGGCGCCCAGGGTGCCATTGAGCACGACCCTGCGCTCGTAGCCGGTGATCCAGCCGTCCTGGCCCGCGTCGGCGAGCAGACCGCGGCTGTTGTAGGTCCGCACTGCGCCGGCATTCAACCCCCGCGCGACAAGCCCCTCGTCGAAGCCCTGCAGCACCAGATTGCCGGTGGCCGCATTGATGCTGAAGCTGTCGCGGCTCTGGCCGAGCCGGGTCGAACCCGTCCCCACCGGTGAATCGAACAGGCCAAGACCATTGCCAGTGAAGATCGCGACCATACCGCTGCTCCGTTTTTGCATTCAGGGGAAGGGGCTTTGCGTCGCCCATGTCCCTGTATCCGGAGTCCGCAGACATTGTTTAGTCCCGATTCACGATATTTCGCGCCCCGACATCGGCGCCGGTCGATTCCGGCAGGGCAGGATAGGAGCGACGACCGGGAATGCGGATCGCTTCCACGAATCGGAGCCACTGCGCACGGGACGGAGGCGATCGTCCTCGCCACCACGTAACATAAGGCGACCACCCCACCCGGAGACGCCACGCATGTCGAGAAGCCAGGACCCAGCGCTGCGTCTGATGCTGGTGGACGACAGCGTCGAGGAGGCGGAGGGCATCGTGACCGGTCTGCGCAACGCCGGCATCGCAGTGCGGCCGCTGCGGCCGACCACAGCGGACGAACTCACCGCCATGCTCGTCGCGCAGCAGGTCGACCTGGTCCTGGCCGCCCACCCCTGCCGCAGCATCGCGCTGGCCGACGTCCAGCAGCAGGTCCTCACCAGCGGCAAGGACATCCCGCTGGTCGCGGTGGTCGAGGATGTCGACACCGACCGCTTCTCCGAGCTGCTTGGCGGCGGGGTGCGTTCGTTGGCGCTGCGCCACAAGCCGCCGCAACTGCTGGCGACCGTGCGCCGCGAATGGGCCGACCTCGAAGCCCGCCGCGCCCAGCGCCGGCTCGAAGCCCAGGTACGCGAGACCGAGCGCCGCTGCGATGCGCTGATCCAATCCTCGCGCGAGCCCATCGCCTACGTCCACGAAGGCATGCACATCCGCGCCAACGACGCCTACCTCGAGATGTTCGGCTACGAGTCCTTCGAGGACATCGAGGGCATGTCGCTGCTGGATCTGGTCGGGCCGAAGTACGTCGAAAATTTCAAACAGCTGCTCAAGAGCATGAGCAAAGGCGAGCCGCCGCCGCCGCGCTATGAGCTGGAAGCGCGCGACATCGAGGGCAACGCCTTCCCGGCAGTGATGGAATTCACCCTGGCCCAGTACGAGGGCGAAGCCTGCCAGCAGGTGATCTTCCGCCGTCAGGAACAGACCGTGGATCCGGAACTGGCCCGCAAGGTCGAAGAACTGCGCCAGCGCGACCAGGTGACCGGCCTGCTCAACCGCCCGACCTTCCTCCACGCGCTGGAGGACGCCGTCGCCGATGCCGCCCAGAACGGCACCCAGCACGGTCTGCTGCTGATCGAACCGGACCACTACCAGCGGCTGCTGCATGAAATCGGCCTGGATTCGGCCGACACCATCATGGCGGCGATCGCCGACCGCCTTCGCAGCGAACTGGACGACCACGCAATCGCCGCACGCTTCTCCGAAAACAGTCTCGCCGTGCTGTTGCGCAACAGCGACCACGACACCACCGCCACGCTCGCGACCCGGATCTGCAACACCTTCGCCGCCGAAGTATTCGCGATCGGCCAACGCTCCAGCGTGATCACCGCCAGCATCGGCGGCGTGCAGATCAGCGAGAAGAACGCCAGCGTCAGCCAGGCATTGGCCAAAGCCAGCCAGGGCGTGCAGTCGGCCTCCAGCGTCGGCGGCAACCGCCTCGAACTGTTCGACCCCAATGCGGTGGATCGGGCCGAGGCCGAGCGCATCCAGGCCTGGGTCGAACGGCTGCGCGAAGCGCTGGTTCAGAAGCGTTTTCTCCTGCATTTCCAGCCGGTGATCAACCTGCAGGGCGACAACCACCCGGTTTACGACACCTTTCTGCGCCTCGACGGCGGCGATGGCGATTTGATCTCGCCCAGCAACTTCCTGCAGATCGCCGAAGACCACGGCATGCTGGAACTGATCGACCGTTACGTGGTGGAGCGCGCGATCGAACTGATCGGGCAACGCGAGCACGCCGGCAAGCCGGTCACGCTGCTGGTGAAAGTCTCGCAGGCTTCGCTGCAGAGCGACGCACTGCCTGTCTTCATCGGAGAGCAGTTGGCGTTGCGCGGAGCTTCCGGCGAATACCTAGCCCTGCAGCTGCAGGAAGCGAAGGTGTTCACCCATCTGCATGCGGTGCAGCAGTTCGCGGCTGCGGTGAACCAGTTCGGTTGCCGTCTGGGTCTGGAGCAGTTCGGCGCCGGCCTCGATTCGTTCCAACTGCTCACCCACGTGCAGCCGCAGTTGCTGAAGATCGACCGCAGCTTCATCGAGGACATCCCGAAGAGCCCCGAAAGTCAGCAGCGCGTGCGCGACATCGCACGCAAGGCGCGCGACCTGGACATCCTCACCATCGCCGAATTCGTCCAGGACGCGGCAAGCATGTCGATCCTGTTCTCGGCCGGCGTCGATTACGTCGAAGGGCACTTCCTGGCCACGGCCGGCCCCGAGATGAATTACGACTTCGAGTAGGTCGCGGTCGGGCCCAGAGTCTGTTTTCTTTCCGGTTGGGTCGAATACCAACCGGAACCATTTCGATCATTGCAAGGTGCGAACGGACGCGCCGCGATGTCGGGCCCGTGCCGTCGGGTCCTGGCCCGACGGCACGGGCCCGACCTACGAGATCACGGTCCGGCGCGAGTCGACCGTCGCCGAAGCGGCATTGCGCAACGCCGCGATGCGCTCCTCCAGCGGCGGGTGACTGAGGAAGAGCCGGCGCAGGCCGTGACCGACGCCGCCGGAGATGCCGAACGCCTGCACCTGCTTGGGCAGGGTGCTGGTGCCGTAGGTCATCGACAGACGCTCCAGCGCGGCGATCATCTTGTGGCGGCCAGCCAGTTGCGCACCGCCGGCGTCGGCGCGGAATTCGCGCCAGCGCGAGAACCACATCGCGATGATGCTGGCGAACACGCCGAAGATCAGATCGAGCACGAACACCACCGCGTAGTAGCCGATGCCCACGCTACCGTCGTCGCGCTGACCGCCGAGCATGCCATCAACGACCCGGCCGACCAGCCGCGCCAGCACGATCACGAAGGTGTTGAGCACGCCCTGCAGCAGGGCCATTGTCACCATGTCGCCGTTGGCGACGTGGCTCACTTCGTGGGCGAGCACCGCTTCGGCTTCATCGCGGTCCATCGCGCGCAGCAGACCGGTGGACACGGCGACGAGGGCGTTGTTGCGGTTGGCGCCGGTGGCGAAGGCGTTGATCTCGGGCGCATCGTAGACGGCCACTTCGGGCATGCCGATACCGGCGGCCTCGGCCTGGCGGCGCACCGTCTGCAGCAGCCAGCGTTCCACCTCGTTGCGCGGCTCGCCGATGACGTGCGCGCCGGTGGTCTTTTTCGCGATCCACTTCGAAATCAGCAGCGACAGCATGGAGCCGCCGAAGCCGAACACCGCCGCCATCACCAGCAGGCCGGCGTTGCTGCGCGGGTCGATGCCGAACACTGCCATCACCACGCTCAACAGCATGAGCACGGCAAGGTTGGTGGCGAGGAAGAGGGCGATTCGCATCATGATCAGACTCCTTGGGCCGGCACCGCCGGATCGTTCGATAAGATATTGTCCATCCGGCGCTTTTCAAGTTCGAAACCCGTCTCCATCATGAACATCGAGATCGACTTCCAGACCCGTCTGGAGACCGCCTGGAGCGGTCCACGCCACATGCTGGGCGGGTTTGGCCTGCTGCTGCGTCCGGGCGTACGCAGGTTCATGCTCATTCCCCTGTTGGGCAACGCGCTGTTCTACAGCGCAGCGACGGTGCTTGCGTTCTACGGCCTGGACGGCGCACTCGATCGCTGGCTGCCGGCCGACATCGACTGGCTGCGCTGGCTGTTGTTCCCGATCCTCATCGTGCTGCTGCTGGCGATCGCATTCTTCAGCTTCACCCTGGTGGCGAATCTGATCCTCGCGCCGTTCAACGGCCTGCTTTCGGAGCACGTCGAGCGCGACCTGACCGGCCAGGCCGCACGCGCCCCCGACGAAACCGTGCCGGCCGCGATGCTGCGTTCGTTGCGCCAGGCGCTGCGCCGGCTGGGGTACGTCGGGGTCCTCGTGCTCGGCGTATTTCTTCTCGGTCTGGTCCCTGTGGTGGGCGTGGTGGCGCTGCCGCTGGGCGTGCTGCTCGGCGGCTGGCTGCTGGCGATGGAATTCGCCGACAGCCCGCTCGGCAACTGGGGCTGGGATTTCATCCGTCAGCGCGAGTTGATGAGGCGCCATCGCGCCGGATTCGTCGGCTTCGGCCTGACCACAATGGGCCTGAACCTGATACCGATCATCAATTTCGCGGTGATCCCCGCCGCCGTCGCCGGCATGACCGCCTATTGTCTGCAACTGCGCGCATCACAGGACGCAGACGCCAGCTGATGGCCGCAGCGGACTACCGGGGCCGATTTGCGCCCTCGCCCACTGGGCCCCTGCACTTCGGCTCGCTGCTGGCGGCGTTCGGCAGTTGGCTGATGGCGCGACATGCGGGCGGCGAATGGTGGGTGCGGATCGAAGACTTGGACCCGCCGCGCGAAGTGCCTGGCGCCGCCGATGCGCAGTTGCGCACGCTGGCCGGTTTCGGCCTGGTGTCCGATGGCCCGGTGGTGCGCCAAAGCCAGCGCCATGCGCTTTACCGGGACGCTCTGGATCGCCTGCTCGCGGCAGGTTTCGCCTTTCCCTGCCGCTGCAGCCGCAGCGATCTGGCGGCGGTGGAAGGTATCCACCGCGCGTGTCGTGCGGACATCACCCGCACCGGAGCTGCCACGCGCCTGCGCGTGCCCGACGGCAGCGTGATCGTCTTCGACGATGCACTGCAGGGCAGGGTCGAACAGAACGTGTCGAGCGAGATCGGCGATTTCGTCCTGCTCCGCGCCGACGGCTTCTGGGCTTACCAACTGGCGGTGGTGGTGGACGATGCCGCGCAGGGCATCAGCCATATCGTCCGCGGCGCAGACCTGCTCGACTCGACCCCGAGGCAGATCCTGCTGCAGCGGGCGCTGGGGCTGCCGACGCCGCTGTACGCGCATCTGCCGCTGGCGGTCGACGCGCAGGGCCGCAAGCTCTCGAAGTCGCTGGCGGCACTGCCGGTGGACGGCAGCGACCCGCTGCCGGCGCTGAGGTTGGCCTGGCGGGCGCTGGGACAACCGCCAGGCGCGCTGGATGGTCTGGGCAATACGACGGCCAGCCTGACGCGGGCGGCCCTTGAATTCGATCCCAACCGCGTTCCGCGCGGACCGCTGAACTTCGCCGCATTGCACAATGGCGCCGTCATCGGACACGCATAGAATCGAAGCGGATCCGCACACCGGGCGCAAGATCCGGCGACTAGCAGAACAACCACACTCAACCTGGAAGGGGAGATCACCATGACAACACGCATCGCACTGGTCACCGGCGGCACCGGGGGCATCGGCACCGCCATCTGCAAACGTCTGGCCGATATGGGCCACAAGGTCGCTACCAACTACCGCAGCGAGGAAAAAGCGAAAGCGTGGCAGGCCGAGCTCAAGGCGCAGGGCTACGACATCGCGCTCGCCAAGGGCGACGTGAGTTCTCCCGAAGAAGCCGAAGCGATGGTGCGCGAGGTCGAGCGCCAGCTCGGGCCGATCGACATCCTGATCAACAACGCCGGCATCACCCGCGACGGCACCTTTCACCGGATGACTGCGATCCAGTGGCAGGACGTGATCAACACCAACCTCAATTCGGTGTTCAACGTCACCCGCCCGGTGATCGAAAGCATGCGCGACCGCAAATGGGGCCGGGTCATCCAGATCAGCTCGATCAATGGCCTCAAGGGCCAGTACGGCCAGGCCAACTACGCCGCCGCCAAGGCCGGCATGCACGGCTTCACCATTTCGCTGGCGCGCGAGAACGCCAAGCTCGGTGTGACCGTCAACACCATCTCTCCCGGCTACATCGCCACCGATATGGTCATGGCCGTACCGGAAGATGTCCGCGCCAAGATCGTCGCGGACATCCCGACCGGTCGCCTCGGCACCCCGGAGGAAATCGCATACGGCGTGGCCTTCCTGGCCGACGAACAGGCGGGCTGGATCACCGGCTCCAACCTCGACATCAACGGCGGCCACCACATGGGCTGGTGAGTCGCTGAGCTGGATGGCTCGGATCGCCCGGCCCGACAACGTCGGGCACGGGCTGTGACTGGCATCACTTTTTACGGATATATCCGCCGGGGCGCGGACTGCCGAAAGGCACCTTGCGGCAGCTGAGTTGCAAGCGGCCGCCGGCTGCGCCATGCTCGCCGACTGTGCTCCTCTAGAGTAAAGGCTCCATGCCCGCAACGCGGATCATCAAGAAGTACCCGAACCGCCGTCTCTACGACACCAAGATCTCCAGCTACATCACGATCGAGGACGTACGTCAGCTGATCGTCGACGGCGAGGACTTCGAGGTGCGCGACGCCAAATCCGGCGACGACCTGACCCGTCAGGTGCTGCTGCAGATCATCGCGGAGCACGAACAGAACGGCGAGCCGGTGCTCTCGACTCAACTACTCAGCCAGATCATCCGCTTCTACGGAGATTCGCTGCAGGGCTTCATGGGCAACTATCTCGAACGTTCGATGCAGATCTTCCTCGAACAGCAGCAGCAGTTCCGGCAGCAGATGGGCGGCATGATCGGGCAGACGCCGTGGACGATGATGAACCAGCTGACCGAGCGCAATCTCGAACTGTGGCGGGAGTTCCAGCACAACCTGATCGGCGCCATGGGCCGCAGCGCTTCGACCAAGCCCAAAGACAAGCCCGCCGCCAGCAAGGCGCGCGAAGAGTAAATTAAAGAGTCGGAACAGTATTGGTATCGCAAGAACCGGCGCGGCGCGGCCGCGCACGCCAAACGCTGCGCACGGCTCCGGCTGTCGATGACCGCCGACGACATCAGAAAGCATCAGGGGACAATCGCATGAACAAACGCGTGGCCGTCGTGACCGGTGGCATCGGCGGGCTCGGCACCGAAATCTGCAAAACGCTCGCCCTTGCCGGCCGCAGCGTCATCGCTGCGGACCTGGGCGCGCGCGCCGAGCGCATCGCCGATTTCGAACGCGATGTCGCCGGTCTGGACATCCGTTTCGAAGCGCTGGACGCCGGCGATTTCGACAGCTGCGCCGCGCTGGTGCGCACCATCGAAGCGGATCGCGGATCGCTCGACATCCTCGTCAACGCCGCCGGCATCACCCGCGACGGCACCCTGCGCAAGATGGACAAAGCGCACTGGGACGCGGTGATGAACGTCAATCTCGACAGCGTGTTCAACATGTGTCGCCACGCGGTGGACGGGATGATGGCGCGCGGCTTCGGCCGGATCGTCAACATCAGTTCGGTCAACGGCCAGACCGGCCAGTTCGGACAGACCAATTACTCCGCCGCGAAAGCCGGCATGCACGGCTTCACCATGGCGCTCGCCCGCGAAGTCGCGCGCAAGGGCGTCACCGTGAATTCGGTCTCTCCGGGCTACTGCGAAACCGCGCTGGTGATGGCGATTCCCGAAGACATCCGCGCCGGCATCGTCGAAAAAGTGCCGGTGGGCCGCCTCGGCAAACCGTCGGAAATCGCGCGCACGGTGGAGTTCCTGACCGCCGACGACGCCGGCTTCATCACCGGCGCGAACATTCCGGTGAACGGCGGGATGTTCATGAGCTTCTGACGCTCACGCACGTTTAGAATCCAGCCCCCACTCTGCAAGACAGGTCCGATGATCAAACTTACGCCGCCCAGCACCGCCGCATGGCTCGTTTCGCTCCTGCTCGGGGGCGCCGGCATCGCCGGCAAACTCGGCTACCTCAGCGTGGCCGCGCCGAATGCGTTCTGGCTGCTGGCGACGGCGTTCGCGCTGCTGCTGTTGTCGACCTTGTTCAAAAGCCTGTAATCCTGACAGCGCTGCTTTTGTAGGAGCGGCTTAAGCCGCGAAGCCCACCGCGCATCCGCTGCGGAAATTCGCGCACCCTATGGAATGAGCTTCGCGGTAGCTTTCCCGCCTCCCGCTGCGCGGGAAGCGGGCTACGTGGTGTTGCGCTTTTGCAGGCGCGGCGCGTCAGCGTTTCGTCGCCATGAACAGCACGAAACGATCGTCGACTTTCTTGTGGTAATAGATCGCGCGTTCGTCGACGGAGAACGTCGTCGCTTCGACAAAGCCTTCCAGAGCGGCGAGCCGTCGGGCAGGGCCGAACGGTTGCGAGAGTTCATCGCGTTGCGCGACGTAGATCGCCGGCTGCGCGGCGAGTACTCTGCGCAAGCGCGTGAGCAGCAGCGTTCGTCCGTCCGCCGAAATGCACGGCGCGTACTCCAGCACATCGCTATTGATCTTGCCCATCACAGAAGCGCTGTCGGGCGCGACGGTGAAACCGTCGCCCTGCCGATGCGCTACGACGATGTCTGCGGCTTTTGGCCCTAGCAGCCAGAACAGATCGAAGCGGCCGTCCACGACATACATGCGTCTGCCATCGGGGCTGATGTCGAGATCGAAATTGATGTGCATGGGTTTTTTTCTGGAGATCCCGCTTACCGGCTGGACGCCGGACAGCACGCCGTCGCGGAACTCGCCGCGAAAGATCGAATGGAAGGTTTTTTCGTGATCCCGCAACGACACGAAATAAAACATTCCGCTGCGATCCATCGTCGCGACGGCGTCCAACGACGTCGTATTCGCGCCCCGCACTTCACCTCGATAGCGGAACCGCAAGTCGTCGATCCGCTCTGCGTAGTGCAGGTTCGTATTGACCGAGGGATGATTCGAATTGTTGAAGAACAGATAGCGGCCGTCGCGCGCGAGGAACGGCTCCATCGCGTCGCCGTCGTAACCTTCGATCGTGACCTGCTGCGGGTCGGCATACAAATACGAGACCGGGGCGTCGGTGCCGGCCTCCGTTACACAACCGCCGCAATACACCGAAAGCGCGACAACGCCGGCCTGGAGAATCTTTGTCAGCAACTCGTACACCGGCTGCGGGCGCTCAATTCGGTATCGGCGCTATTCGCGACAGAATTTCTTCCGGTACTCCATCGCCTTTGGCATCAGCGCCTGCAAGTTCTGGATGCGCGTACCGGGGTTCGGGTGCGTGGACGAAAATTCCGGCGGGGCCTGTCCACCGCTGGCCTGGCTCATGCGCTCCCACAGCGGCACCGATTCCTGCGGGTCGAAGCAGGCGGCGGCGGCCAGCATCAGGCCGACGGCATCGGCCTCGGTTTCGTGTTTGCGGGCATAGGGCAGCAGATAACCGTAGCCCATCGCCGCCTGCATCATCTGCTGCGACTGCGGGTCCATGCCGCTCATGGCGCCGGCCATCTGCCCAAGTTGGCCGAGTTTCTGCTGCGACAAACGCTGCGCACCGTGACGCAACAATGCATGGGCGATTTCATGCCCCATCACCACCGCCACCGCGTCGGCGTTCTGCGCGACCGGAATCAATCCGGTGTAGACCGCCATCTTGCCGCCGGGCAGGCAGAAGGCATTCGCCTGATCGGACTGGATCACGTTCACGTCCCAGTCGAAGGTTTCCCACACTCTGTTGGGCTGGTTGCCGCTGTCGGCCGCCATCTGCGCCTCGACTTCAGGCACCTTGGCGATGAGCCGCTTGGCGATCTCGCGTACCTGCCGCGCGATCTGCGAATTGGGATCGACCGGCTGCTCTTTCGACAGGATGTCTTCATAGGCCTGCAGGCCCATCGCCTTTTCCTGATCGATGGAAATGCTGCCGTCGATCAGCACCTTTTCGCCGGTGTAAGGATCGACCTGACGATTCGAGACCCAGTAGTACGCCGCGTAGCCCGCGAACAGCAGCAGGATGATGAAACGCGGGTTGATACCGCGTCGGCGTTGTCCGCCGTTCTGCTGTTGTCGGTTGCCGAAAGGTGACTGTCGCATCGTGTTGTCCTCGCAGGCCTCAGGCCTATAGATCTCTGACCACCCGAAACCCGGTCAGCGCATTGGTCGCGTCCGACTCGGCCTGTCTGCGCCACGCCGCGCGACTCTGCGCGGGCGCATTGGACCAGGCACCGCCGCGCACCACGCGGGTGCGGCAACCGGGATTGATCCATGCCTCGCCCTGGGTCGGCGCGCGACGGAAGCCATCATGCCAGCAATCGGCGACCCACTCGCTGACGTTGCCCTCGAGATCGTGGATGTCGAAGGCGTTGGCGCGGAAGCTTGCCACCGGCGACGGCCCCCAGTATCCGTCGCGATAACCGACAAAAGCATTCCCCCAGCTGCGGCCTGTCGGCGAGCGGTCGCCGCCGCCGGTCAAGTTGCCGGTGCCACGCGTGGGCGGGCGATCGCCCCAGGGATAGTGGCCCGGTGCGCCGGCGCGCAGTGCGTATTCGAATTCGGCCTCACTGGCCAGCCGGTAACGCTGGGCGCTGCGGTCGGACAGCCAGCGTGCGTAGGCTTCGGCGTCCTTGGCGCTGACGTGCAGCACCGGCATGTCGTCGGCGGCGACGCGGCCGAGATAATCGTGTCGCCAGTCCACGCCGCTGCGGCGGACGAAATTGCCGCCGCGGTCGTCGTACACCAGCGAATGGCCGCGGCGGACCGCGCGCGGACGATGACCGCTGGCCTGCACGAAGCGCCGGAATTCGGCGACCGTCACTTCGGTGCGGGCGATGGCGAAGCCGCGATCGAAGCGCACGTAGCGCGAGGGTCGTTCGGAGCTGCTGGCGTCGGGCTCGACATCGCGCGCGCCCATCCGGAAGCCCCCGTGCGGCACCACCACCAACTCCGGGCCGCGCCCCCCGCCGGTAAGGGCATCGGTGAACCGTTGCCCGGGGCGCTGCAGGCCGTAATGCGCGGCCAGATCGATGCGGTTGCGCAACTCGGCCGCAGCGGCATCGCCCGGCGCGGCGATGCGCAGGATTTCCGCCAGCCGCTGCCGCGCCCACGGCAGATGATTCGGACGACCGGGCCGCGACAGGAGGGTAAGACCTTCATCGCGAAGCCGGGCGATGCGCGCGCGACGGATGTCCTCCACGCGTGCGCGGCCGACATCCAGGGTACCGATCCCCGGCCGGACCGCGCCGGCCTTCGCAAGCCAGCGCGCGGCCAGCTCGAAATCGCCCTGTTCCGCCGCGTTCTCGGCGCGCCGGATCAGCCCGCTTTCGACGGCGGCGACACCCTGCGATGCGCGCGGCTGGCCGGGTTCCAGCGCCAGCGCCTGCCGGAACAGCGGCAGCGCGCCCTCGCCCGCTTCGCCCAAGCGGTTCCCGGCCAGCGCCTGTTCGGCTGCTTCGTTCAATTCCCACAGGCGATCGGCGCGATCCAGCCGCGCCAGATAGTCGCTGCCTCCATCACTGCGTTCGATCCCCACACTGCGCATCACCGCAGCGATGGCATGGCTGCGACGCAGGGCGTCGGCATCGTCGCCGGATGCCGCCAGCGCCTCGTCGCCGGCCTTTGCCAAGCGCGTCAAAGCGCGGGTCAAGCCGGTCTTCGCGCGCGCGTCGTCGGGATCGTGCGCCAGCAGCGCGAGATACAGCGGAATGGCGGCATCGGCGTCTTCGTAGAGCCGGTCTTCGGCAAGCGCCGCAGCCGCGCGTTTGCGCGCAGCCGGTACGCTGGCGTCGTCCAGCGCGATCTTCGGGCTGCGCCAGGTCAGTCGCTCGGCGATGGCGTCGTCGCCGCTGACCGTCACCGTGCCGTCGGCTCGCGTCTGCGCGGTCTTGCCGCCTGCGTCGCCCGGTGCCTTGGCGTCATCGCGATCGCAGGCGCACAGCAGCGCCAGCGTCGCGATGACGCCTGTCGCCCATGCCCGTCGTGTCGCGCGCAGCGCCAAATCTCCGCTCCGGATGCCTGTTCGTGTGCGGCCGTCACCTTATCGCATCGATCGCGCCAGACGCTGGCGCGGACCACACTCCGGTAGCATAGCGGCCCGCCATTCACGAACCGAGCCCGTGCCGCACTGGATCACCGACCCCGCGCCGTTGGACGCACTGATCGCCGCCGCGCCGCCCAGCATCGGCCTGGACACCGAATTCGTCCGCGAACGCACCTACTGGCCGCAGCTGGCGCTGGTGCAGATCGCAGTGGATGACGGGGGCGAGATCCTGCTGGTCGATCCGCTGGCACCGGGCATCGCCGACGCGCTGGCGCGGCTGCTGGCCGATACCCGCATCCTCAAGATCATGCACAGCGCCAGCGAGGACCTGATCGCGCTCAAATATTTCTGCAACGCCCTGCCGCAGCCGCTGTTCGACACCCAGATCGCCGCAGCCCTGTGCGGCGCGGGCGCGGGGCTGGGCTATCAGCGCGTGCTGCAGGAACTGCTGGACATCACCGTCGACAAGGGCGAAACCCGCTCCGACTGGCTGCGCCGGCCGCTGTCGGCATCGCAGCTGCACTACGCCGCCGACGACGTGCGCCACCTCCACGCCCTGCATCGCACGCTGTGCGAACGCCTCGACGGACAACAGCGCATGGCCTGGCTGGAAGAAGACTGCGCGCGGATGCTGAGCAACGCCGCGCAGGACGAAGGCGAACGCTGGCCGCACCTGGGCATGCGCTCGGCGCAGTTCCTCGACCGCGACGGCCAGATCCGCCTGCTGCGGCTGCTACGCTGGCGCGACACCTACGCCCGCGACCACGACCGCCCGCGCACCTGGATTCTCGACAACGAGCTGGCGCAGTCGCTGGCGCGCACGCCGCCGCGCGACCTCGCCCAGCTGCAATCGATACTCGACAGCCAGCCCAAAGCACCGCGCAAGCTCGCAACCCAGGTGCTCGACGCCCTGAACACGCCGCTTGCGGACGAACACGACCTGCCCCCCGCGCGCGGCGACGACCGCGACCGCAACGCCTACAAGAAACTGCAGCAGGCCGTGGCCGAACGCAGCGCCGAACTCGGCCTGCCCGACGGCGTGCTGGCCTCAAGGCGCTGGATCGAAGCCCTGCAGGACGGCGAAGACTGGCCCGGCGCACTGTCCGGCTGGCGCCGCGCCCAGCTCGAAACCCGGCTCGCTCCGATCCTCGAATCCCTGCCGGCCACGACTGGCGGCCGCTGAGCGGCCTCCGTATACTTGCCGCTCGCCGAATGGGGCGGTAGCTCAGCTGGGAGAGCGCCACGTTCGCATCGTGGAGGTCAGGGGTTCGATCCCCCTCCGCTCCACCATTCGACGAAAGAAAAAGCCGAAGCGTTTGCTTCGGCTTTTTTGTTGGCTGGAACATTGCTTCTCGACTCGCGTCGCTCCTCCTACAGGATCAACAGCTCTTGGCTTTTCGCAGACGACAGAAGCCGCGATGCTTCCTCCTCTCCACGCAGCGATGCATTTCACCAGAGCACGTGCCAAGCCCGGCCGGTTCCACCCTGTCTTGATGGAATGCATCCGTCCCGCAGGAACGGAACGAAGCCTCAAGCCATCACATGGAATCCGCCATCGGCATAGGTCACGGAGCCGGTCATCGGCATGCCGGCGTCGCTGGCGAGGAAAACCGCGATGCGGCCGATCTGCTCGATGTCGACCAGACGATTGGCGGGCGTGCGTTCGCGGGTGCGTTCCAGCAGTTCGTCGAAACGATCGATTCCCGAGGCGGCCCGCGTCTTGACCGGGCCGGTCGAGAGTGTGTGGACGTGGATGCGCTGATCGGCCAGATCGGCGGCGAGATAGCGCACCGAGGCTTCCAGCGTCGCTTTCACCGGCCCCATCAGATTGTAATGCTCGACCACCCGCTCGGCCCCGAAGAAACTCACTGTCAGCAGCGAGCCGCCCTCCGCCATCAGCGGGCGCGCCAGCCGCGCCATGCGGATGAAGCTGTGGCAGGACACATCGATCGCCATCGCGAAACCTTCGCTGCTGCAATCGATGAGCGACGCATGCAGGTCCTCGCGCGGTGCGAATGCGATGGAGTGCAGCAGGAAATCCAGCCGGCCCCATTCGCGTTCGATGGTGGCGAACACCGCTTCCAGTTGCCCGGGTTCGCGCACGTCGCAGGGCACGAAGATCGATGCGTCCAATGCGTCCGCCAAGGGGCGGACATAGGGCTCGGACTTGGCGTTGAGATAGGTGATGGCGAGTTCGGCACCGGCATCGCGGAACGCGCGCGCGCAGCCGTAGGCGATGCTTTCGGCGTTGGCGATGCCCACGACGAGGCCGCGCTTTCCAGAGAGAGTGGTCATATCGGTTTCCGATGACGTGCGGTGTTGGGGATGGATGAGGTGGATGCCGACAGGTTGTATGCCCGCACGATCAGGCCCCGCGAAACAGCAGCGCCGCCGCCGACTCCGCAATGACCTGCTCTTCATCGGTGCGGATCATGCGCAGCGCGATGCCGTCTCCGGCGTCCAGCACGCGGTCGTTGCGGGCGTTGGCGTGAGGGTCGATCTTCGCACCCAGCCATGACAGCCGTTCGCAGACGGCCGCGCGGATCGATGGTGCGTGCTCGCCGATACCGGCGGTGAAGACGATGCCATCCAGCCCTCCCAGCGTCGCGGCCAGCGCGCAGATGCTGCGGCTGATGCGGAAGCAGAACAGCGCGATGGCTTCCGCCGCTTCCGTCGCAGGGCTTGCCAGCAACACGCGCAGATCCGCGCTGATGCCGGAAACGCCCTTCAATCCGCACTCGTGGTACAGCCAGTGCTGCAGTTGCTCGGCCGTCATGCCGTGCTGTCTCTGCAGGTACAGCAACACGCCTGCATCCAGCTCACCAGGGCGGGTCGCCATCGGGATGCCGTCGAGCGCGGAGAAACCCATGCTGGTGTCGCGGCTGATGCCCGCCTCCATCGCGCACAAACTCGCGCCGCTGCCGAGATGGGCGACGACGATCTTCTTCGCCAGAAGATCGGGCTCGTCGCGCCGCAGCTGGTCGGCGACGGATTGATACGAGAGCCCATGAAAACCATAGCGACGGACGCCTTCGTCGTGCAGCCAACGCGGAATCGCCATGCGCGTGACCAGCGGCGCATGGGTGCGATGAAACGCGGTATCGAAACAGGCGATCTGCGGCTGGTCTGGCCTTGCGCGCCGCATCGCGCGGACAAGCTGCAACACGATCGGCTGGTGCAGCGGCGCGAGCGGAGAGAGCCTGTCGAGCCGCTCAATGATCGTATCGTCCAGCACCGTCGGCGCGTCGAACTCGGTGCCGCCGTGAACGATGCGGTGAGCGGCAGCGGCGAAGGCGCAGCCATCGAAGCGCGCTTCGAGCCAGGACAACGCTGCGCCGATCGCTTCGGCGCGGTCATCGGCGCGGTCATCCGCGCGGTTATCAGTGGTCGCCGCATCGAGCGGCACCGTCAGACGCTGACCGTCCATTTCGAAGTGCAGCGCAAGCGGCGATGCGTGCAGATCCAGAACGCCGCGCGCGAGCGGATGCACGGCGCGATCGCCGGCGGCTTCGAATACTCCGAATTTGACCGTCGACGAACCGGCGTTGATGGTGAGGATGCGGTTCATGCCCCCGCCATCACCGCGTTGCCGTAGGCGACGATGCGCGCCAGTGCGATCGAAGCCAGTCGCGTGCGCACGCTGTCGGAACGGCTGGTGAGAATGATCGGCACTCTGGCGCCCAGCACCAGGCCGGCGCTGTCGGCCTTGGCGAAGTACATCAATTGCTTGGCGGCGATGTTGCCCGCTTCCAGATTCGGCGCCAGCAGGATATCCGCCTGTCCGGCCACCTCCGATACGATGCCTTTTTCCCTGACGGCGTCCATGTCGATCGCATTGTCGAAAGCCAAGGGGCCATCCACCTGTCCGTGCTTGATCTGGCCGCGTGCACCCATCGCGGTCAATGCCGCCGCGTCCAGCGTCGAGACCATCTGCGGATTCACCGTTTCCACAGCCGCCAGCACCGCGACCTTGGGCACCTTCACGCCGAGCAGCCGCGCGAGATCGATCGCGTTCTGGGCGATATCGCGCTTCTGCTCCAGCGTCGGTGCGATGTTGATGGCGGCGTCGGTGATGATCAGAAGCTTCTCGTAGGCGGGCACGTCGAAGACGAACGCATGGCTGAGCCAGCGATCGGTCAGCAAGCCACTGTCCTTCGCCAGCACTGCGGACAGCAGCTCGTCGGTGTGCAGACTGCCCTTCATGATGGCGTCCACGCTGCCGCGCGCCGCCATCTCGACAGCGCTCATGGCGGCGGCGTGGCTGTGCGGCACGTCGACGATCTCGATTCCAGCAAGAGATACGCCAGCGGCTTCGGCGGCCGATTCGATGCGATGCCGGGGCCCGACGAGGATCGGCTCGAACAGCCGCTCTGCGTACGCTTCGATCACCGCTGAAATCGCACGTTCGCTGCACGGGTGCACCACCGCTGTGCGCAGCGGCGGCAATGCCATGGCGCGCTTCATTCCGGTGCTGAAGAGCCGATGGCGATTGATCTGCACATCAGGCACCTGCACACGATCGAGGTCGTACTTGACCGTCGGCGCGATCACCTCTGCGGTGCCCGTCAGCAGCGTCCGGCCGTCGGCGTCGCTGCAGACGCAGTCGAAAATCACGATCCCCTTCCCGTCGCGCTTTTCCCGCACGGTCACGACGGCGGTCACGATGTCTCCCGGGCTGACCGGACGCTTGAAGCGCAGCTCCTGGCCAAGATAGATCGTGCCCGGCCCCGGCAACTCGGTGCCGAGCAACGCGGAGATGAGCGATGCGGTCCACATGCCATGCACAATCACGTGCCCGAAACGCTCGCCTGCGGCGAACTCGGCATCCATATGCGACGGATTGATGTCCCCGGAGGTCGCCGCGAACATCGCGATATCGTGCAAAGTCACCGTCCGTGTGAGCGAAGCGTTGTCGCCTACGGCCATTTCGTCGTAAATGCGATTGCTGATTCTGTTCATCGTCTTCGTGCGGATGGAAGGACTCCCTAGTTACCATGTCCTGCTGACTGATTTGTTGCAGCCCCATTTGAAATGCAGCGCAGAACGATGACGATCGATGCGCTCGCTGCGAGGCCACCAGCATCGCGACCCCGTCGCTCCTGCAAAAGCGGGGAGCTGCTCTTGATGTTGATGTTGCTGTTGTAGGAGCGGCTTCAGCCGCGAAGCCCGCACCGCATGACCCACGGCTCCTCCCGCCATCAGGACAAAGCCCAGCCCCGCAGCGCCCCACGATGGCGACCAATACGGCCGCTGCAAGGTCGCCAGCTTCGCGGCTGAAGCCGCTCCTACAAAAGCGGGGAGCTGCCGTTGCC
>JBIITV010000238.1:0-3803 GCA_044340325.1 Lysobacteraceae bacterium | reverse complement strand
TTTTCAGCGGGATGGCTTACTACGAACCGCGATTGCCGTGCGATGCTACCGAGTTGGGGCGGTTCCGTCGGATCCTGGGCGAAGCGGGCGTGGAAGAACTGCTGTCGCGCGCAGTCACGACGGCGGTGTCGATGAAAGCGGTGACGGTTGCGGAGTTGGAAATCGAGGTGAAAGTGAAGGAGATGCAGTGAATGCGGTGTTGTGTGCAGCGGGCTACAACCTGCGCTGGCTGTTGCGGGCGATCGTGCGCCTGGGTCTTGGACCGTCTTTTGTGCGTCTTATTCTGGTCAAGTTCTTGGCGCAATGGTGCGTACACATGGGAGAGAGAGTCGCAAGTCGGTTTGCCTTGATGGCCTTAGCTATTCTGCAGGGCCGACGTCGTATCAAAGATTTTGATAGTTGGGTCCAGCTCCACCTTCCGGGGTCACCCAGTTGATGATTTGATAAGGATCCTTGATGTCGCATGTCTTGCAGTGCACGCAGTTCGCAGCGTTGATCTGCAGGCGCTTGGAGATGGTGCCGTCAGCCTTGGCTTCGTCAACAATTTCGTAAACGCCTGCTGGGCAGAAGCGTGTGCAGGGGTTTCCGTACTCCTCCGTGCATTTCGTCACGCAGATCGACGTATCGGAAACGCGCAAATGCACAGGCTGATCTTCGTCGTGTTCTGTCGCCGCGAAATACACGCCTGCCAAGCGATCGCGCGGCGCGAGCGTGCGATCGACGTAATCTCGTTTCGGCTGCTCATGCGTGCCAAGTTTGTCCAGTGACGCCCAGTCCGCCTTGTTTTTCAAGGTCCACGGAGAGGCCCCGCCGGTGAGGGTTTCCCACGCGGCGTTGAACATGCCGAACCACAGTCCACGCTTGAAGCCGGGCTTGATATTGCGTACTTTTTTCAGCTCGGCCATTGCATCGGAGGCGCGCAGCTTGGCGTCGAAACCGTGCGAGGACAGCGATGCCGCGACCAGATGTTCGGCCGCCAGCATGCCGCTGCGGATCGCTTGATGGGTGCCCTTGATCTTCGGCACGTTGAGCAAGCCCGCAGTGTCGCCGATCAGTAAAGCACCGGGCATCTCCACCTTCGGCAAAGATTGCCAGCCGCCGGTGACGATCGCGCGCGCGCCGGCGGAAACGAGGGTGCCTCCTTCGAGCAGCGGTTTTACGATCGGGTGGTTCTTCCATTGCTGGAAGGCTTCCCAAGGTTTGTAGTCTGGGTCCTTGTAATCGAGACCGCTGACATAACCGAGCGCGATCCGGCCCTTGTCCAAGTGATACAGAAAACTGCCGCCATAGGTGTTGTTATCGGCTGGCCATCCAAAGCTGTGCACGGTTTTGCCTGGCGTGACGCGATCTTCCGGCACCTGCCACAATTCCTTGATGCCGATCGAGTAGCCCTGCGGGTCGCTGTCTTTGTCGAGTTGGAAGCGTTCTATCAGACGTTTGGTGAGATGGCCGCGCGCGCCTTCGGCAAGTACTGTGACCTTCGCACGGATATCGATGCCGGCGGTGAAGCTCGATTTGAGCGAACCGTCCTTCGCCACGCCCATATCGCCGATGCGTACGCCAACTACTTTGCCATCACCGTCGTGCAAGGTCTCTGCCGCAGCGAATCCGGGATAGATCTCGACACCGAGAGCTTCGGCCTGCGGCGCGAGCCAAGCGCACATCGCGCCGAGCGAGACGATGACGTTGCCGTGATTGTTCATGCCCGGCGGCACCGGCAGCTTGCGGCCGCCGGACTTGGTGAGCAGCCAGAACTCGTCTTCGGTGGCGGGCACGCAGATCGGTGGCGGGTGATCGCGCCAGTTCGGCAACAACGCATCGAGCGGGCCGGTTTCGATCACGGCGCCGGAAAGGATGTGAGCGCCGATGTTGGAGGCTTTTTCGATGACGCAGACACTGATCTCGGGGTTGAGCTGTTTCAGCCGGATCGCGAACGCCAGCCCGGCCGGGCCGGCGCCGATAGTGACGACGTCATATTCCATCACGTCGCGCTCGATGTCGGCGCGTGCGGTCTCGGTCATTGGGCTGCTCCAGCGTAGATGCTGCGATTTTCCGGGTTTGCTGTGGCCGTAGCAAATCGGCAGCATATGCGCATGTTTGCATCGAATGGCTGGCAGCAGGTCGATCTTGCAGGCGCCGAGCTGCGCCTCGATCCGGCATGGCTGTCGACAACGGATGCCGATGCGTTGTTTGCCTCGCTGTTGACCGAAATCGACTGGGAGGTGCACCGGATCCGGATGTTCGGCAAAGCGGTCGATTCGCCGCGTTTGAGCAGTTGGCTCGGCGATCCGGGCGTGTCCTACACTTATTCGCATACCCGTTTCGAGCCACATCCCTGGCCAGCGGCGCTTGTGCCGGTGCGCGAATGCCTTCGCGAATTGCTCGGTCTCGATTTCAACAGTGCGCTGGCCAACCGCTACCGCGACGGTGGCGACTCGATGGGTTGGCACAGCGACGACGAGCCCGAATTGGGCCCGCAGCCGGTCATCGCGTCGATCAGCCTCGGCGCAACCCGGCGCTTCGCCCTGAAGTCGCGCGGCGAAGGTGGTGGCCGACTGGCGCTAGATCTCCCCCACGGCAGTTTGCTGGTGATGAGCGGGGACACCCAGGCCCGCTATCGTCACGCCTTGCCGCGCACGGCGCGCCCGGTCGGAGAACGGATCAATCTGACATTCCGGCGGGTTGAGTTGAAGGATCGTGTACATAAAGAATTAAGTGTTTGATTTCGATGCAGACGAGTATTCATTTTTCGCAGATTCCGGTCATTTGACAACTCCGAGCTTGTGTACAAGCGACTGAAATCGCTACAATCGGCGGTTCACACACAACAGTCGGACGGCCCTTGGCCGCCGGGAGCGCTATGGCCCGCATTACCGTGGAAGATTGTCTGGAAGTCGTCGACAACCGTTTCGAGCTCGTGATGATGGCAGCGAAGCGCGCCCGCCAGCTCGCCAATGGCGTCGAGCCGCAGATCGACAACAGCGAGGCCAACGACAAGCCGACGGTGCTGGCGCTGCGCGAAATCGCCGCCCGCAGAATCGACAACGGCTACATCGATGCCGTCGAAAAGGCCGAGCGCGAGCGCAAAGAGCGCGAAGCGCTGGAATGGGCGGCTGCGGAAGTGGTGTCCGACGACGATCTTTCGAAGAGCGATGACATCTGAATGCATGGGCCGGGCTCAAACGCCCGTTCAGGCGCCGCAATGAAACCCCGCTCCGGCGGGGTTTTTTTTAGCGACACCGCTGCCCGTCTCCCCATTCTCGGCGTTTCCCCTTAGTCTGACGCCATGAGTCAACTTGAGCCGATCCTCGCCGGTCCCACTCCCGCGCTCGACGCGGCATTGCCGGACTATGTGCTTGCGCTGGAATTGGCCGCCGGCTATCTGCCCGAAGAACAGCGCGCGATCTTGATCCGTGCCTGGCGCGTCGGCGCCGCCGCGCATGCAGGCCAGACCCGTAAATCCGGAGAGCCCTACATCACGCATCCGGTGGCCGCCGCGACGGTCCTTGCCGAGCAGGGCGTCGATATCGAAACCCTCGCTGCGGCGATCCTGCACGACACGATCGAGGACACGCCCCTGACCCGCGACGAGATCGCGGCCGGTTTCGGCCAGACGGTGGCGGAGCTTGTGGAGGGCGTCACCAAACTGGACAAGCTCCAGTTCCAGGATCGACAGGAAGCCGCTGCGGAAAGTTTCCGGAAGATGATGCTGGCGATGGCGCGCGATCTGCGCGTGATTCTGATCAAGCTCGCCGATCGACTGCACAACATGCGCACGCTCGGCGCCCAGAGCCCGGAAGCGC
>JBIITV010000113.1:0-14841 GCA_044340325.1 Lysobacteraceae bacterium | reverse complement strand
ATGCGACTGCTAGCGATCAGCGATCTACACGTACGCCATCGCGAAAATCGCGAGGCGCTGCAACTGTTGCGACCGCATCCGGACGACTGGCTGATCCTCGCCGGAGATCTATGCGAGACGACCGACGAACTGGCATTCGTCCTCGACATTGTCACTGCGCGGTTTGCGCGCGCGCTGTGGGTGCCTGGCAACCACGAGCTGTGGACGACGACCGCAGACGGTCCTCGTGGGGAAGCGAAATACCAGCAAATGGTCGAAATATGTCGCGCCCGCGGCGTCGCGACGCCTGAAGATCCATTCCTGGTCTGGCCTGGTGCCGGTGGAGCACATGTGCTCGCACTGTTGTTCTTGCTTTACGACTACACGTTTCGGCCGTCCACGGTGGCAGCGGCGGACGTGATTGAATGGGCGAAGGCCAGCGGAGTGATGTGTGCGGACGAGTTGTACCTGCATCCCGACCCGTATCCGAGCCGGGAGGCCTGGTGCAGCGCACGGTGCGCTGCAGCGGCGCAGCGGTTGGAGGATGCGGCTCGGGCCTCGCCGCTGATCCTCATCAATCACTACCCGTTGCGCAGCGACCTGGCAGATGTTCCGCGATATCCGCGCTTCAAGCCGTGGTGCGGCACCACGCGTACCGAAGACTGGCATCTGCGTTATCGTGCGAGCGTCGTCGTGAGTGGGCATCTGCATATACCGTCGACGCGTTGGATCGACGGGGTTCGTTTCGAAGAGGTTTCATTCGGGTATCCGCAGCAGCGGCTCGGACGTGGGGGCGGTATAGAAGCGGCACTGCGAGAGATCCTGCCGGGCGCGCCCGGGGTGCCACCATTTACGGCATCCCGGCCCGTGGCCGCATCGGCTTGATGGGCACGTGGATTGCTTGCGTGGGCGATACAGTTCTGCCATCTTAGAAGTGTGTTTGACGTGTTTGTGGGCGGACCCGGTTGACGCCGCACGTCCGGTCCACGCTGATTTCTGGGGCGCGCAGGCATCGACAGAACATGTCACTTGGCGCGTTGTCGGCGGTGAGTGTCGGTTATTCAGTATTTGCAAGGAATTCCTTGGATGAAACGAGCGACGCAGGCGGAACTGCATGCCGAGATCTCGGCGTGGAACAGCAAGCATCCAATAGGGACGGCGGTCTGCTCGGATGTGTATCCCGACCGAACGCACAAGACGCGGACCGAAGCGATGGCGCTGTTCGATCAGAAGGCGATCATTTACCTGGAAGGGTTCAACGGCTACTTTGACCTTGGCGAGGTGCGACCGGTGGATCAATCGGGCGTCCAGGTCGGGTCGCATGCGCCTGCGGCGCCGGCAGGGCAGTCCTCGTCAACCCACGAAAATGTTTCCGGCCCACGCGTGGCCGTGCTTTTTCCCGGGCAGGGCGCGCAGAAGAAAGGAATGGGGCAGGACCTGTTTCCCCATTATCCTGAACTAGTGCGACGCGCCGACGAGATCCTGGGCTACTCGATCGAACGGCTTTGCCTCGAAGATCCTGATAAGCAGCTGAATCTGACGCAATACACCCAGCCCGCGCTGTACGTCGTCAGCGCACTCGGCCATCTGTACAAGTGCACGCAGGATCCGCAGTTGGCCGAGGCTGACTGCTACCTGGGCCATAGTCTGGGCGAGTACAACGCCCTGCTGGCAGCAGGCGTGTTCGACTTTGAAACTGGACTGCGACTTGTTGTGCGCCGCGGTCAGTTGATGGCCGAGGCGAGCGGCGGTGCGATGGCTGCGGTCGTCCGCGTCGACGTGGAGCGTTTACGCCAGGTGCTTGCCGAACACGGACTGGACGAAATCGACCTCGCCAACTACAACACCCCGACCCAGACCGTGATCTCCGGCCCTGCCGAAGCGACGGCCAAGGCGGTCGACGTGCTGGGCTCGGCCGGTATTCTGGCAGTACCGCTCAAGGTCAGCGCGGCATTCCACTCCCGCTATATGCGTGATGCGCAGGAACGATTCGGCGCCTTCCTGCAGGAATTCGAGTTTGCAGCGCCAAAGCATCCCGTGATCGCGAACGCGACGGCATTGCCGTATGCGCCTGACGCCGTCCGAGAGACATTGGCCGCACAGATCGTGAGTCCTGTGAAATGGACGGACAGCGTGCTGCATGCGCAGGGCGCAGGTGACGTCGAGTTCATTGAGATCGGCAGCAATATTCTTACGAAGATGGTCGCGGAAATCCGTGCAGGAGCAATGAGTGCCTGAGGGCCGTGCGGGCGGGCTGCCGCCTCGGGTCGATCGGTCACCTTCGAAGGCCATGGACCAAATCGACGCCGATGTCGTTGTGATCGGGTCAGGTGCGACCGGTGGCTGGGCCGCCAAATCATTGACGGAGGCGGGGCGTACGGTCGTGCTTCTTGAGGCAGGGCCGGCGGCGCGCGCAGAGGATTGTCCACACGACTGGTATACGCCGGGTAAGCCGTGGCGTCGCGCCGCCGTATCCGGGCGCAACGCCGTGCAGTCTCGTCATCCGGCCCATTGCCTGGAAAACAGCCACCTTTGGGCGGACGATAGCGACCATCCCTACACGACCCCACCCGACGAGCCGTTCGTATGGATTCGCGCCCGCATCGAGGGCGGCCGCAGCAATCTCTGGGGCGGCCAGTGCTGGCGGCTTACCGAGGACGAGTTCGGGGCATCAGACCAGGATGGATTTGGCATCCGCTGGCCACTCGCGTACCAAGATCTCGAGGCCGACTACGCCGATGTCGAGCGCTTCCAGGACATCTGCGGCCGGGCGGACGGTGCGAAAGAGTTTCCGGATCAAGTCGTCAACGGTGAGGTCAATCTGACCGCCGCAGAGGAGCACTTCATCGGCGAAATCGCCCGCCGTTACGGCCGGACCGCGCTGCCCGTTCGCGCCGCGAGCCCCGCATCTCAGGCATATCGCGATGCCGGGGCATGGCCACGCTTCTCCAGCCTTGGCTCAACATTGCCGGCCGCCTTGCAGACCGGTCGATTGAGGATCATTCACGACGCGGTTGTCAGCCGGCTCGAGGTCGACCGTAGCGGGAACCATGTCCGGCGCGCCGACTATATCGACGCGATCAGCGGGCAGGAGCGGTCGGTGCGCGCGCGCGCATTCGTGTTGTGCGCATCGACTGTTGAATCGACGCGAATCTTGCTGAACTCGTCCGGGCCACGGCACCGCGCTGGCCTGGGCAATCGCTCCGGTACGCTCGGCCGCTTCTTGATGGATCACAACGTCACCCTCGCGATTGGCGCCACCGGCGGCCAGGGCGGACCGCCGGGCACGGTGTTTGGCGGCCGCGGTGGCGTATACATGCCGGGGTTTGAGCAGGCGCGTGGTGGGCGCGACTTCTTGCGCGGCTATGGCGTGTGGTGCGTTCTTGGACGTCCGGTCGGGGAAGGCGTTGACGTGCTGCTGACCGCTGTCGGCGAGATGCTCCCGTACGCGGACAATACCGTTACGCTGGATCGCCAGCAGGTCGATCGTTTCGGACTGGCGGTCCCGCGCATCCGCTGCGTTGCGCGCGCGAACGAGCGACGGATGCGCGCGCATCAACGTGACACGCTGCGCGAACTGGCCCATCTGGCCGGCGTTCGCCTTGCCGACGAACCAGCCGCAGTCGCGGTGGGCGCGATGGTGCACGAGGTCGGCACGGCGCGAATGGGCGCCGACCCCGCAAATTCGTTCTGCAACGCGTATGCTCAGAGCTGGGAGGTGCCAAACGTCTTCATCCCAGACGGAGCATGCTGGACCACATCCGCCTACCAGAACCCGACGCTGACCATGATGGCGATTGCGCGACGCGCGTGCATGCATCTCAATCATTGGCTCGACAAGACGCATTAACAGAAATGGAAAAAGCCCAGCATACGCAAGCGATCGCCGGTATTTTGGCACCCGCTTATGTGGTCGGGGAGATCGTGCTCGACGTTGACTCGTTACCCGGCAAGCGGGAGAGACTCGCCGAGTACGGCATGCCCGATATAAAGGAGCTTTGGGGGTGGGGCAGTTGCAGGAGAACCGAACGGTCGGCCGCCGATCTGGCTTCCCTTGCTGCGGCGGATGCGTTCGCACGTAGTGGCGTGGCGCCGTCGGCAATTGATGCGGTCGTACTTTGCCGCTCGGATCCTGGGAATTATTACGAACAGAACCGCTTTCTTGGCGAATTGTCGGAACGACTCGGTGTGGGGCCCGTGTTCATGACCTGGGTCTCAGGAGCAGGCTGTGCTTCGCTGTTCTCGGCGATCAAGATCGCAACTGCGTTCGTGACCGCAGGTACTTTTGAGAACGTGCTGGTACTCACCGTCGACCGGATCGCCGACGACGCGACGCGGCTGCAGCGCTTCGGCATTCTCAGTGACGGTGCATGCGCCCTCCTGGTGACCCCCGCCGGCCGTGCCGATTTCGCCATCCAGGGTGTCGCCGTACGTTCATCTCCCGCGTCGCTTGCGAACGGTGGCGAAGACTTCCAGAGCAAATGTGAGCTGATTCAGTCGGTGTTCGAACAGTTGCAAAACGAGGCCTCATTCGACTTCCATGCAGTGTCGAGCCTATTCAGCAGCAATCTGCATTTGCCCGTTCAGGAGCTGGAGACATCGGCGTTGCCGCTCGACGGGCTAGTTGCGTACCACGGCAACATCGCCCGCTACGGGCACTGCTATGCAGCGGACCCGGTCATCAATCTCGTGGATTTTTACTCGGATTTCAGCAATTCGCGGGTTTCGCACTCGATCATGGCTTCCACGGCGCATGGACACTTCGGTATGATCCTGCTAGAACGACGGTCTGGGACGTGGGGCGGGGGGCAAGCCGCCGGGCGCTAGGTAGTGGCACCAATATGGGGCGGGCATGGGCCGCGCGCGATGAAGTCGGTGCTCGCGTCGTACACGAGGAAATGAGCATGGACTGGCAATTGCTGTTGGGGGTCGATGAAGACCGTGTCGATCGGGTTGCGATCGTTATCGGTGACGCCACATTCACGTACCGTGAGTTGCGCGCTGCAGTTGCGGAATGGCTGCCGAAGCTTCCACTGCATGGAGTTTGGCCGGGTCAGTGCGTTGCATTGCGCGGAAACATGTCTCCCGATCTGGTCGCTCTGCTGATCGCGCTCGCTCACAACCGTAATATCGTTGTGCCCTTCGTGACCTCCGGAGATGCCGAGGTCGAGCAGGCGATGGAGATCGCGTGCGTCGAGCACAGTTTCGTGTTCAGTCCCGATGGCGCTCGCTATAACGCTCATGCTTATGGACAGGCGCACGCTCTGCTTGAGCGCTTGCGTAGCCCCGGTCCAGAGGCAGGACTCGTGCTGTTCACGTCCGGCTCCACTGGGACCAGCAAGGCCGCCGTTCACCGTTTCGACCGCTTGCTCGCAAATGTGACGCGGCGCCCGGCGTTGCCGCAGACGACGTCGATTTTCCTGATGCTCGATCACATCGGTGGCATGAATACGCTACTGCATGTGCTTGCGCACGGCGGTAAGGCGGTCTTTCAGGTCGACCATTCAGTCGAGGCCGTCTGCCGTACGATCGAGCGACATGGTGTCGAGATACTTCCGACGACGCCGACCTTCCTGAATATGCTGCTGATCTCGTCAGAGTCGGTCCGATATGACCTCTCGTCACTGAAGCTGATCACGTACGGGACCGAGCCGATGCTGCCGACGACTCTGCGCGGACTGAATGAACGGCTGCCGGGTGTGCGCCTGAAGCAGACTTACGGCATGACCGAAGTCGGCATCCTTCCCACATGCTCGGAAAACGCCGGCTCGTTGTGGATGAAGATCGGCAGCGACAGCTGCGAGACCAAAGTCATCGACGGTATTCTGTGGATCCGGTCGAACTCGGCGATGATCGGATATCTGAACTGGCCGTCGCCTTTCTCCGAAGACGGGTGGCTGGTCACGGGCGATCGGGTCGAAGTGCGCGACGAGTACCTCCGCGTGCTCGGGCGCGATTCGGAGATGATCAATGTCGGCGGCAACAAGGTTTTCCCCGCCGACGTGGAGAACGTAATTCTGGAAATGCCAGAGGTGGACGACGTCGTCGTCACCGGCAGGCGAAACGCGGTGACCGGTCAGATGATCGTCGCGACCGTTCGAACCGGGAGCGGCAACGCGCATGACATCGAGCGACGCGTGCGCGATTACTGCCGGGCGCGGCTGCCGGCCTACAAGGTACCCGCTGCAGTGAGAGTCACCGAGTCGGACCTCTTCGGCGCCCGCTACAAAAAGTTGCGCGCCAAAGTCGATGTTTCCGCAGCAGAATGCCAGGTTCCCGATGTCGTCTGAGCCGAAAATCATCGTCATCAGCGGCGGTAGTCGCGGACTCGGCCAAGCGCTTGTAGAAGCGCGACTCCGCAAGGGCGACGTGGTCGCTACATACAGTCGTGGCAGCAACGCATTCATCGACGCTCAACGCACCTCCGATCCAAACGGCGCACGCTTCCATTGGGAAGCGGTTGATAGCGCCGATACTGCGGCAGTGCGCGCGTTCGCGCAGGGTGTCTTTCGTCGTTACGGTCGGATCGATGCGGTCATTTGCAACGCGGGAATGGCCCTGGATGGCCTGCTAACCATGACCCAAGAGGACGACATCCGGCGTCTGCTGACGGTCAACCTCGAATCCGCGATCGTACTGATCCGCAGCTGTCTGAAGCCGATGCTTGCGGCGCGTTCGGGAAGCGTGATCAGCATTTCGTCCGTCAACGGCCTGCGTGGCCACAAAGGCTTATCGGTCTACAGCGCGACCAAGGCCGGGCTCGACGGATTGACGCGCAGTCTGGCGCGCGAAGTCGGACCGCAAGGCATAACGGTGAACTCGTTGGCGCCCGGATTTTTCGAGAGCGATATGGTCGAACATCTTCACCCGGCGCAACGCGAGCGAATCGTGCGGCGCACCCCGATGCGCTCGCTCGCTACGGTCGATGATCTCGTGCGGACAGTCGATTTCCTGCTAGCATCAAAAGCAATTACGGGTCAAACCATCGCCGTGGACGGTGGGTTTAGCTGCTGAAGCCATCCCGTTCGGCGTCCCACTATCACAGGAGAACTCGCACAGTGAACGAAGTCGTCGACCACGAAGAGATTGTCCGCGCTGTGCTGCGGCGCGTTGCCGCAGAAGAGGGGCTCGAGCTCGGGGAATTGCACCCATCAAGCAGCTTGGTCGACGAACTCGGTCTGCGTTCAATGCAGCTCGCGCGGGTACTGGCGATCCTCGAACTCGAGTTCGATTTCGATCCGTTCGCCAGTGGCGATCTGGCTATCACGAGCGTGCGCACGGTTGGCGACCTGTGCAATGCATACCACCGATCCTGATCTGGAGGCCGAGATGAGTTACGTCAAAAGCATGGGTGCGAACCTGCTGAACATATTCCTCGCACCGCGTGATGCGTTCCTGGCTCTGCGCGAGAAGCCGTCCATTTGGTTTCCGCTGTTGATGCTGGTGCTCTGCTGGATCGTGTTCTGGAACTGGTATTACAGCGTGGTCGACTTCCAGTGGGTGCTGAACCAGGTTATCGCCGAGAAGCTGGCGACGACTCCGGCGGATCAGCACGAAGCCGTGGCCAAGAGTATGGCGAATTTCAAGCCCGGCGCACTCGCTATCATTTCTATTGTCACCGTCTTGGTGCTGCTGATTGCGATCACGATGATCAATGCAATTTATTTGGTGATTGTCTCCGCCGTGCTCGACGACAGGTTCCGGTTCCGGAACTGGTTCAGCTTTTCGTTGTGGACGAGCATGCCATCGCTGATCGCGATCGTCGCGATGACGGCGAACGTCCTGCTCTCGCGTGACAGCCGGGTCGCTCCGACCGAACTGAATCCACTCAACTTCAATAACCTGATCTTTCATGTAGGCCCCGCGAGCCCGTTCAAGTCATTGTTCGATGGTTTCGACCTGACGATTCTTTGGTCATGGGCGCTCATGGTGTTCGGCTACCATCTTTGGACCGGCCGTTCGTGGGTCAGGTCGGCAGTAGTGATTCTCCTACCTTGGGTCGTCCTGTATGCGACCTGGGTTGGAATCAAGCTCATCTAGCGGGCTGACGGATGAAGAAGCTTCTTGTATTCGCCGGCATCGTCGTCGTCATCTGTGTCTTGATCCTTCTAGGTCGGCAGGGTCGCAGAGCGCCGATCGTCCAGGTCGAGCTCCAGCCGACCGGCGCACAGAGTATCCGTGCGTCCATCCTGGCGTCGGGCCGTATTGCCTATGATGACCAGGTGACCCTGACTTCGGAAATAGTCGGTATCGTGGAGCGCACGTTGGTGAAGGAGGGTGAGCGGGTCAGCAAAGGCCAGCCGCTTCTGGAGATACGCGCCGACGAGTACACAGCGACGGTCGATCAGCAGATGGCAGAAGTCACCATCCGCAGCGCCGAGGTGGAGCGGGCGCGTCTCAATCTGCGCCGCCACCGGCAGCAGTCCGAGCGCGCAAGGCGACTCTATCCGGGCCGCCTGATCTCAAAGGACGCGTTTGAGCAGAGCGTCCTGGACTACGATGTTGCCGAAGTCGAGCTCAAGCATTCAATTGCGGCCCAAAGCCAAGCGCAGGCTTCACTTGCGCAAGCGAGAAACCGGCTTGCCAAGACCAGGATCTATTCGCCGATCGACGGCGTGGTCGTGTCCCTGGACATCAAGGGGGGCGAGACAGCGATTCCGAGCGTTGGCGGTATCGCGGGTTCGACGCTGATGGTCATTGCCGACCCCGCCAGCATTTACGTCGAAGTGAACGTTGACGAAGCGGATATCGGAAAGGTCGCCATCGGAGATGAGGCCGAGGTCGTCGCTGTTGCATTTTCGCTGCAGCCACTGAAGGGCAAGCTGTATTCCATGGCCAACACGGCGCGCGTGGCGCCCGGTCGGCAGGGTCTGAGTTTTGCCGTCAAGATTCGACCGGAGGTCGCAAACGGTACACATCTGCGATCCGGCATGTCCTGCCGAACCGAAATCTACAGCACTTCGAAGAAGGCGGTGCTGGCCGCGCCGATACGGGCTGTGCTGGCTGAAGAGGATCGGGTCGCCAACAAGACCAGCTATTACGTATTCGTCAATCGGGATGACATCGCTGTCAAGGTTCCGGTCGAAGTGGGTGTCTCGGACGATGACAACCAGGAGATCGTCCGTGGGCTTTCAGCCGGAGATCGCGTCGTTGTCGGGCCGGACCGCGCGCTGCGTGATTTGAAGGACGGCGACACGATTGAGGCTGTGTCCAGCGGGGATGCGGATCCATGAGCGTGATTGCGATGGAGGCGGTCAGCAAGCACTACGTCATGGGAGTCGAGCGCGTTCAGGCGCTCGATGCGGTTGACTTCGAGGTGATGGAGAACGACTACGTTGCAATTGCGGGATCGAGCGGGTCAGGCAAGTCCACGCTGATGGGTGTGCTCGGCTGCCTCGACCGCCCCTCATCGGGGCGCTACTTGTTACAGGGGCGTGATGTCACGACGCTGGACCGAAACGAGCTGGCCGAGGTGCGCAACCGTCAAATCGGCTTCATCTTCCAAAGCTTCCATCTGATCCCGCGTCTAACGGCTCTGGCCAACGTGATGCAGCCGCTGTTGTACGGCGGAGTCAGCTATCCAGAACGCAAGCGACGGGCCGCCGACGCACTTGAGAGGGTGGGACTGGGCGCGCGGATGGCCCATCAACCGAACCAGCTCTCCGGTGGCCAGCGGCAGCGTGTCGCCGTTGCACGCGCACTGGTGACCCGGCCCTCGCTATTACTGGCCGACGAACCCACCGGGAACCTGGACTCCGCCACGAGCGCCGATATCCTGCAGTTGTTCGACGACCTCCATGCAGAAGGGCAGACTATCCTTCTCGTCACCCACGATCCGGAGATCGCAGCGCGCTGCCACCGTATCGTGCGTCTGAAGGACGGCCGGATCATCTCCGATCAACGGGCGGCTGCCTGACCATGTTTCTGCTCCTCGAATCCGCGCGTTCGGCACTGGGATCCATCAATGCGCATCGCTTCCGCGCGTTTCTGACCAGCCTGGGCATTATCGTCGGCGTGGGCTCCATCATCACGTTGGTCGCGGTCATCAACGGACTGAGCGCGAAGGTCGGCGAGCTGTTTCAAGGGCTGGGCTCCAACAATCTTGCCGTTACCGCCTTCACTTCGCCCGAAAAACTGCTGCGCGGACAGTTCGCGCGCCTGGTCGAAGACGATCTGATTCTGCTCCGGAATCGCCTGACGGGGGTCTCTGCAATCACCCCGGTGCTGTTTGCACAGCGCAACCCGAGCGGCACTACTTACATCGCGTATGGAGCGCGCGACGGCTATACCCGGGTCATCGGCACGACCCATGATTACGGACGCCTCTCGCAGCTGGAGGCAGTGCAGGGCCGCTTCCTCATCTACAGCGACAACGTCAGCCGACGTCGTGTCGGCATCATCGGGGAATCCGTGCGCCAGCGGCTTCAATTGCCGGAAAATCCGGTTGGCGAATACGTCTCTATTGGCGGTGAATGGATCAAGGTGGTCGGTTTGATGGAGCCGAAGGGCGATGCGTTCGGCTTCGACCAAGACGACTACATCCTGCTTCCCTACAACACCATGCAGGCAATCATCGGCAATCAGAACGAGACATCGATGCAGATCCTGCTCAATGTCGAGGACGTTGCCGCGTCTGGCGAGATTCGGGAGCGCGTACAGCGGTTGCTGCGCACCTCCCACCGGCTGGCGCCGGGAGAGGAGGACGACTTCAAGATTCAAAGTCCGGAGCAATTGCTGGTCGAATTCAACGACTTCATCGATTCCGTCACCCGATTCACCATCGGTATCGTCAGTATCTCGCTGCTGGTGGGCGGCATCGGGATCATGAACATCATGCTTGTCACGGTGAAGGAAAGAACGCGTGAGATCGGTGTCTGCATCGCGATCGGTGCGAAACGTCAGCATATCCTGCTGCAGTTTCTGCTCGAAGCGCTGATTCTATGCATCGCTGGCGGCATCGTGGGAATTCTGATCGGCTACCTGATCGGGGCAGGCGTCGCGCAGTTGCTCGGTTTTCCATTGTCCGCGATCCCGCTGTGGTCGATCGTGGTCTCGTTCGCCTTCGCAGTGTTCGTCGGCGTCGCTTTCGGGATACTTCCGGCCGCCAAGGCGGCGAACCTCGATCCGATTGAGGCGTTGCGATACGAGTAGCATGGCAATGACGGAACATCAAAGCCTGGGCCGATGCGTCCAAGGCCAGCGGGTTCAATGACGGAGGGCGTGTGCGGCAAGGCTCGCAAGGCACATCGAGAAAACGATCGCTCCCGTCCCGGCAGACGATGTCGGAGATGAGTGGTATCGCGATCATCGGCGTTGCTGGCCGCTTCCCCGGCGCAGGTACGCTGGATGCATTCTGGGAACTGCTGCGCGCGGGCGAGAGCGGCATCACGCCGTTGGACGAGCGAACACTGCGCGGCGAGGGGGTCGACGAGCGGCTGCTGAGCGACCCCAATTACGTGCGCGCCGCTGCGATCCTGGACGCACATGATTGCTTCGACTCGACGTTCTTCAGCATCAACCCCGCCGAGGCGGAAATCATGGATCCGCAGCAGCGGGTGCTGCTGGAATGCGCATATCACGCGCTTGAGGATGCCGGTTACGCGGCCGAGACGCTTCAGGTTCCGGTCGGCGTCTATGCCGGTGCCGGCGGCATCGTCTCCAGCCAGCTTCTGTCGTGCACCGACCGCTATGACGATGTCATCGGCAAGACAGGCGGTATTTGGCACCTGGGCAACGATAAGGACTTCGTCGCAACGCGCCTGTCGTACAAGCTGAATCTGCACGGTCCGGGAGTTACCGTGCAGACCGCATGCTCGACTGCACTGGTGGCGGTGCATCTGGCTTGTCGCAGCATCCGTGCGGGCGAATGCACGATGGCGCTGGCGGGTGCGGTGAGCGTTCGGGTTCCTCACCGGGTCGGCTATCTGTACGAGCCCGGAAGCATCTACTCGTCCGACGCTCAAGTGCGGGCATTTGATGCCGACGCGCGCGGTGTAGTGTTCGGTAGCGGTGTCGGGCTGGTGTTACTCAAGTCAGTCGAACTCGCGCTGAGCGACGGTGACGACATATACGCTGTGATCCGTGGCTCCGCGATCAACAATGACGGCGGCCAGAAGATGAGTTACATGGCCACCAAGGCGGAAGGCCAGGTCGCCTGCATGCAGGCGGCGTTCGACGACGCTCGCGTCGATCCAGACACGGTGAGCTACATCGAAGCGCACGGCACTGGGACCGCGATGGGCGACCAGGTCGAGATGATCGCGCTGAACCGGGTGTTCCGCTCAGCAGGCAGTGCGGTGGGCGGTTGTGCGATCGGGGTGGTCAAGAACAACATCGGGCATCTGGATATCGCCGCTGGCATCGCGAGCCTGATCAAGGTCGTGCTCTGCCTACGCAATGCCGCCATCCCGCCGTGCGCGAACTTCGTGCGGCCGAATCCGAAGCTCAACCTGGAGGGCAGTCCGTTTCGTTTTCCGAGTGTACTCGAGCCCTGGACATCCGATACCCAGCTGCGGCGAGCCGCGATCAACTGCCTGGGCATCGGCGGCACCAATGCGTTCGTCGTGCTCGAGGAAGCGCCGGCGCGGCTGCCCGTGGAATGCGTTCCGGCTGGCGACCAGCTTTTCGTCCTGGCGGCGAAGACCGAGGCGGCACTCTCGCGCAAGGCGAAGGAGTTGGCCTCGTGGCTGTCGCAGTACGACGGCCCGCTTGATGACGTCGCGTATACGCTCGCCGTCGGGCGTGCAGCGATGCCATGGCGGTTGAGTGTGGTCGCCGCCGATCGCGAAGAGCTCGTTCGCACGCTGGTCGAGTTGCCGAAGAAGCATGGCGCCAATGCCAGCACTGGCTACGACAACGGACGTGGCACGGACGCCACGCCGGCTCTGGTCGAGTTCGCGCGGTATCTTCTGGCGGCAAGCGACGAGACCCCGGAGCGGCGACGTCAGCGACTTGTCGCGCTGGGCGATTTGTATTGCCGTGGGACACCGATACAGCTCGCCAGTCTGTTCGTCGATCGCCAGTACCGTCGTGTGCATCTGCCGCTCTATCCGTTCGAGCGGATCCGGTATGCGGTCCCGAGCCAAGCGGCGCAGATCCTGCGGACGCCAAGTCCGGCGGGCGCGCCGCTGCATCCCTTGGTTCACCGCAATGTTTCGGATCTGGATGGACTCGCGTTCGTCGCGCGGTTTGATGGCAGCGAGTTCTTTCTGCGCGACCACATCGTCGACGGCCGCCGCGTGCTGCCGGGCGCAGCGCACCTGGAGATGGCACGGGCGGCTTTCGCAGCGGCGGCTGGCGACACCCGGTCGATAAGCCTGCGCAATGTTGTGTGGGCAATACCGGTCGTCGGCGAAGCGTCGATCGAGTTGCGGATCGAAATGTTCACCGAAGGCGATGGCGTCGCGTTCGAGATCGTGTCGGGCGATGTCAGCGACCGTTGCCTGCATTCGCAGGGTGCTTTGGCGGCGCTGGATGCTGCGCAGCCCGAGCGTCTCGACATCTTGCGCCTACGCGCGCGGTGCGGCCGCCCGCCGAGGCAGGCGCCATATGCTGCATTGCTCGATCTGGGATTGGCGTACGGTCCGACGTTCCAGGGAATTCGAGCGCTGCACTTTGGCGACCGCGAGCTTCTGGCTGACATCGAACTGTCAGGCACAATCGACGACAGCGAGCACTACGGCTTGCACCCGAGTCTGTTGGATGCGGCGCTGCAAGCGGCGACCCTCCTTGCGCTCGAAGAAGGGGGGGCTACTGGCGTACCGTTGCCGTTCGCTTTGCAGGCGCTGCACTATTGGAAGGCGTTGCCCCGTCGCTGCTGGGCTTGGGTCCGACCGGCGGAATCCGCCCAGCGTCATGTGAGGGCGCCGCTCGATATCGATCTTTGCGACGAACAGGGCGAGATCGTTGCAAGGATCGTCGGTTTTGCCTGGCGCTACGCGCTTGCAACACCTGGCCTGACCGGCAGCGCGGAGGGCGTCGTGCTGTACACGCCTGTCGCAGTGCCGGTCCCGCTACCGCTACCGCTCGAGACACCGGTAACCGCGAAGGATGGAACGTGCGCACGCGCCGTGCTGCTGTGTGGCTTCGATGCGGACTTCGAACAGAAAATCACGGAAGCGCTCCCCGGCCGCTGTCGGCGTGTTCCCGCAGTCAATGACCCGCCTGCATGGTTTGAAGCATGCGCGGCAGCTCTACTCGACATGGTTCAGGCGCACGTGCAGCAGAGCGGCTCTCCGCGATTACGCTTGCATGTTGTCGTGCCGGCAGATGCGGCGGAGCTGCTGTGGGGGCTGACGGGGCTGCTGCGCACGGCGCAGCAGGAGAGCGGTTCGTTGTGTCCGATGTGGATCGCGATGCCGATGAACCAGCGGGCGGCCGTGTGTGCCGGTCGGCTGCGTCAGCTTGAGGACGCCGGCGAATCAGGCGCGTTCGTCGATGATGGCGAGCGCGTCACCGTCCAGCGCTGGCAGGAAATCATACCGAGCCGTACCTGCAGTCACCCGTGGCGGGCGCAGGGCACCTATCTGATCACCGGCGGAGCCGGTGGTCTTGGCCGGATCTTTGCGGAGGAGATAGCGTCGCAGGCCGAGGGAGTGCGGTTGGTGCTGACCGGCCGTTCGGTGGCGAGCGCGTCGCAGCTTGGGTGGATGCAGACGCTGCGCAGTGGCGGCGCGACGGTCGAGTATCAGGCGGTGGATGTCACCGATGCCGCAGCGGTGCAGTCGCTGGTGTCGGACATTCGTTCGCGTCATGGCGCGCTGCACGGCGTGGTGCACAGTGCGGGGATCAAGCGCGACGGTTACTTGTTGCGCAAGAGCGAAGAGGAGCTGCGTTCGGTGCTGGCGCCGAAGGTGGCGGGTC
>JBIITV010000112.1:0-14875 GCA_044340325.1 Lysobacteraceae bacterium | reverse complement strand
TACGGAGCGGCGGGGACGGATGCGAACGACAACAAGATGCTCAGCAACATTCTCACCAGCACTGATCCATCGCTGTTGTACATGACCAGCAAACCGTTCAGGACGCCAGAATCGCTCTATCGCTACGGCAACATGATGCATACGCTCTTCAGCGAGCGGCCGGATGCCTGGACGCACGATGTGAAACAGCCGGTGCTGGTCTACGTGGGAGAACACGACGTCGTCACCCATCCGGATATCGGCCACGCCCTGTGCAGCGGCTTGAGTAACGGAAGGCTGCATCTCGACGACGATGGCGATCACTTCAGCCATTTCTACGAGACGCGGATTTCGGATCTGATCCGCACATTCGCCTCACAGCACCAACTGCAGGCAGCATGATGACAGGCATGCGTAATGCCGCCGGTGAATTCATGCGTTCCGTCCAGCGTTTTCCGGAGCGTCCGGCGCTGTGGCTGGATGGACGCACGTATTGCTACCGTGAGCTGGGCGAACACGTCGCCAGGCTGGCGGATGCGCTGCGTGAGATGGACGGGATGCTTTGCGCCACGCTCGGCGAACGCAGCCTCACCGCATACTGCGCGCCGCTTGCCTGCATGTTGGCAGGCAAGATCCATGTACCGCTGGGCGCCAGTTTCCCGATCGCGCGGATGGCGAACATCCTGTCGAGAACCGCACCGTCGGTGCTGATCTGCGATTCCGGCAGCGAAGAGCGGCTGCCGGCGCTGCTGTCGGCGACAGCGCACCCGATGTGCGTGATATTTCCGGAAGCGACAACGCTGGATGCGTATCCTGCGCCACCGCCGCAGCACCGATATACGATGCTGACGGCGATGGCGGCATCGAGGCCGCATTCCCACGCGAAGGAAGACGTCGCAAATGCGTCGGAATCGCGTCTTCAGGAGCAGCAGCCCGTCGCCTATCTGCTCTTCACCTCCGGCAGCACTGGCCAACCCAAAGGTGTGGCGGTCGGCCATGAAGCACTGTGCGCATACATCGACGCGACGCTGGCCCGCTATCCGGAAATGGACGAACACCAGCGTTGCTCGCAGTTCTTCGAGCCCACGTTCGACCTGGCGATGCACGATCTGTTCGTGACCTGGGCAGCGGGCGCATGCCTCTACTGCATCCCGAAGAAAGAACTGCTGCTTCCCGTCGAATTCGTCAATCGACACGCGTTGACCGTCTGGTTTTCGGTACCTTCCATGCTGGCGACGCTGCAGCGCTATCGCCTGTTGGTACGCGATAGCCTGCCGACGCTCAAACTGGCGCTGTTCTGCGGCGAGGCTCTGCCCGGTACGCTCGCACGGCAATGGCTGATGGCCGCACCCCAGGCGCGCAGCGAGAATCTCTACGGACCGACCGAAGCCACCATCGCCTGTACCGCACACCGCATCGAAGCGGCGGATACGGATGGCGCTGTCGTTGCCATCGGCACGCCATTCCCGAATATGGAAATCGCTGTGCTGGACGGCGACGGCGCGCTTTGTGGCGAGGGACAGGCCGGCGAGCTCTACCTCGGCGGCGATCAACTCGCGTTCGGCTACTGGCAGGACGAGGCGCAGACGCAACATCGCTTCGTCGAACGTATCCTGGCAGGCAAGCACTGCACGCGCTGGTACCGCACCGGCGATCTCGCCATGCTGGACGCCTCTGGCGTCGCCCATTTTCGCGGGCGCGCCGATCGTCAGATCAAGCTGCGCGGTTACCGCATCGAGCTGCAGGAAGTGGAATCGCTGCTGCGCGACGCCTGCGGTACCAGCGAAGTCGCCGCGCTCGCCGTCTCCTCGGGCGAGGGGGAAGCCTTCTCGGGAATCGCCGCATTCGTCGTCGCCCCTGAAAGCGGCAAAGGCGCACTGGTCGCCGCGATGAAAGCCCATCTTCCCGCCTACATGGTGCCATCGGACATGTATTGCGTCGCCGAACTGCCGCTGAACTCGAACGGAAAAACCGACTACGGACAACTCGCGGAACGCTTGCGGGACCTGTCCGTCGCAAGAATCAGAAAGCCGCGCGCGATATCATCGGAAACGCAATCGCAGACCAACGGAAATGGCATCCAGGCCCCGTCCGCTCCACTATCAAGAGCATCGAAAAACGCGTGAACATCGACCCATCGACGCCAACGCCGAAGACGGCCTGCATTTTCTGCGACATCTGCGAAGAGCGCCTGTCGGCGAGCATCGTTTATCGCGACGAACGCTGGCTGGTGTTTCTGGACATCCATCCCATTCGCGAGGGGCACGCGCTGATCATCCCGAGGACGCATCTTGGCCACCTCAACCAGCTCGACGATGAAGCGCAGTCCGACTTGATGCGCCTCGCCGCACGGGTGATGGCTGCCCAGGAGAAAGCGGGATTCTCGGTCAAGGGCGGCAACCTGCTGCTCAACGATGGCGTGGCGGCGAATCAGCACGTGCCGCATCTTCATCTGCACTGCATCCCGCGTAAAGGCGGGGACCAGATCGCGTTCGGCACGCGGCTGCTATCGCGTACCTTCGGGATTTTCGGGCGGAAAACCGCGCGAAAACAGCTCGACGAAATGGCCAGCGCCCTGTCGCGACATCTGCAGCGCTGATACGACAACACGCCGGCCGCAGCCCCGGCGTGTCGTTGCTTCGACGGCTGCAGCACCAGCCCGTCCGCATCGAGAAGACGATGCAGAACTGCACGATGTACCGCTCGATCCATCACCCGTTCGCACTGGTGGCCGACACCCCTGCGTCTTCGTCTGCCACGACTACGCGCCAGACGGCTGCGCCAAGCGTCCGATCGACCGGCTATAGCCCGGATCGCACATGGCGCGATCCGGGCCGCCGTTACCTGTTACGCCGGCCAACGTTGGTTGACGCTGCTGTGCAGCACCGCGCCGCTGCCGTCGCGCACCTGTACCGCCACCTTGATGCCGCTGCGCACGCTTTCGGTGACCACGCAGAAATTCTCGAACTGCTGCAGGATGCGCTCGAACTGCGCGTAGCTGTCGGCGGCGTCGGGCACATGCAGATCGACATCGACATGCAGCACGCGCATCCGGCCCTCGGCGTTGCGACCCAGTGTGCCGCGCACTTCGGCGCGGATCGTGCCCGGCGCATTCTTGTATTTGCGCATCGCGAACAGCAGGCTGGCCGACAGACAGTTGGCGATCGCCACCATCAGCATGCGGCTGGGGTTCGGCCCCATGCCTCCGCCGAGCGGCGCGCCTTCGTCGGTCACAAGGTCGGGAATGTCGGTCTCATCGAAGCTGACGTTGAAGCTGTAATCTGAAATCTGGGTCAGAGTGACCTTGACCTGTTCATCGCTCATGCGCGGAATTCCTGGGTGGGGAGAACGTATTTCGGGACACCGCAGGTCGAATGCATACCTCGGGGACCGTTGCGAAGCGCGGTGCGCGGAATGAACGACGTGCGCGGCAGGGCATGACCGATCACTGCGGCGGCAGATGCTGTCGGGCCCACGCCACGATCTGCGACGAGGAGATCGAACCGGAATGACGCGCGAGTTCGCGGCCATGATGGATCAGGATCAGCGTTGGAATGCTGCGGATACCGAAACGGCCCGCAAGCGCGGCTTCTGCCTCCGTATCCAGCTTGCCCAGACGCGCCTGCGGCTCCAGCTGCCCCGCAGCGGCTTCGAAATGCGGTGCCATCTGCCGACAAGGCTGGCACCAGGCAGCCCAGGCATCGATCAGCAGCGGCAGATCACTGCGCTGCGCGTGCGCCTCGAAGTTCTGCGCAGTCAGCACCACCGGAACCGCCTCGAACAGCGCGCGCTTGCAGCGTCCGCACTGGGGCGATTCGCCGAGCCGAGCGCCCGGCAGCCGGTTCAGCGCGGCGCAGTGCGGACAGGCAACCTGCAGGGGAATTCCATTCGCATTCATGGCTGCAGCGCATCCTCGATGACTCTGGGTCCGACACGTCGACGCAAGTAGACGTAATACAACAGCGGGATGACCACGAGTGTCAAGACTGTGCTCACCAGGATCCCGAAGATCAGCGAAACCGCCAGACCATTGAAGATCGGGTCATCAAGGATGAAGAACGCACCCAGCATCGCCGCCGCCGCCGTCAGCACGATCGGTTGCGCGCGCACCGCGCAGGCCGCGATCACCGCGTCGCCGATCGCGCGGCCTTCGGCTACCGACTGGTTGATGAAGTCCACCAGCAGGATCGAGTTTCGGACGATGATGCCGGCCAGCGCGATCATGCCGATCATCGAGGTCGCAGTGAACTGCGCGCCGAGCAACGCATGCCCCGGCATCACGCCGATGACGGTCATCGGAATCGGCGCCATGATGATCAACGGCACCAGATAGCTGCGGAACTGGGCCACGATCAGCAGATAGATCAACACCAGGCCTGCGGCGTAGGCGATGCCCATGTCGCGGAAGGTTTCATAGGTGATCTGCCACTCGCCGTCCCATTTGATCGCATAACCTGCGGTGTCTGTCGGTTGGCGAATGAAGAACTGCGACAGTTTGCGTCCGCCGATGTCGTTGTCGGACACCTGTCCCACCACATCGAACATCCCGTACAGCGGACTGTCGAGCGCACCGGCTTCATCGCCCATCACGTACACCACCGGCAACAGATCCTTGTGATGGATCGCGCCGTCCCACGGTGCGCGCACCACGTTCACCACTTCCGACAACGCCACGGTCTGGCCCTGGCCGCCCTTCACCGACAGCGCGAGCAGGCGATCGAGTCCGACCTGATCGGCGATGGGAGTGCGCATCCGCACGGGTTTCGGATAACGCGAACCGCCGTCCTGTACATAAGTCGCATCGTAGCCCCCGACCGCAGCGGCCAGTGTGTTGGCGATCGTGGATTGATCCACGCCGAGGCGTGTGGCGCGTTCGCGATCCACCACCAGCACTTCGCGCGGCGACGGCGTCTCGACCGTAGTGTCGATATCGACGATGCCTGCGGTCTTGCGCAACCGCTGTTCCAGCGCCAATGCGACCTCGCGGCTGTGCGTGTAATCGGGGCCATAGACTTCCGCCACCAACGGCGACAGCACCGGCGGACCGGGCGGCACTTCGACCACTTTGACCGACGCGCCATAGCGCCGGCCGATCGCGTCCAGCTTCGGCCGCATCGCACGGGCGATGTCGTGGCTCTTGCGGTCGCGGTGGTGCTTGTCGACCAGATTCACCTGCAGGTCGCCGATGTTGGCGCCGCTGCGCAAAAAGTACTGGCGCACCAGGCCGTTGAAATTGATCGGCGCGGACGTGCCGGCATAACCTTGGAAACTCAGCACTTCGGGGTACGCCGATACGGCCACGGCCAGCTCGCCCAGCAGCGCGTTGGTGGTTTCCAGCGTACTCCCTTCGGGCATATCGACGACGATCTGCACTTCGGACTTGTTGTCGAACGGCAGCATCTTCAGCACGACCAGCTCGAACGCGGCGAGACTCGCGGCCATCAGCACCAGCGCGATCATGCCGCCGAACAGCCAGCGACGACGGCGCGGCGCGCGGTCGTTCTCGATATCATCGTTATTCAGGAATGGCGTCATCGTCTTCGAAAACATCCGCTGCAGACGTGAATCGCTATCGTCGGCGGCATGCGCATGCGGCTTGAGCAGCTTGAGCGACAGCCACGGTGTGACGACCAATGCCACGGCAAGCGAAATCACCATGCCGGCAGAGGCATTGATCGGAATTGGCCGCATATACGGGCCCATCAGGCCGCTGACGAAGGCCATCGGCAGCAGCGCAGCGATCACCGTGAAGGTGGCGAGGATGGTCGGGCCGCCGACTTCGTCCACCGCCGGTGGAATCGCTTCGCGCAGGGTCTTGCCGCCGCGCGCCATGTGCCGGTGGATGTTTTCGACCACGACGATGGCGTCGTCAACGAGAATGCCGATCGAGAAGATCAGCGCAAACAACGATACGCGGTTGAGGGTGAAGCCCATCGCCCACGACGCGAACAATGTCAACGCCAGCGTCAGCACCACCGCTGCGCCCACCACCAGCGCCTCGCGCTTGCCCAGCGCGAACAGCACCAGCAGCACCACCGACATCGTCGCGAAGAACAGCTTCTGGATCAGCTTCTGCGCCTTGTCGGTGGCGGTCTGGCCGTAGTCGCGCACGACATCGACATGCATACCCTCGGGAATCAGTTCGCCGCGCAGTTGTTGAATACGCTCGGCGACCGCTGTGGTGATATCGGCGGCGTTGCTGCCGGGCTTCTTGGCGATGGCGATGGTCAGCGCAGGCGCGACGCCGGCCTTCGGCCCTGGCATGCCTGCCGGCGCGCCATGCCACACATAGCTTGCGGGCACATCAATACCCGCGCGCACTTCGGCGATATCGGACAGCATCACCGGCTTGCCGGCGTGCACGCCGAGAATCAGTTCGGCCACATCGTCGCGACTCGCGAGGAAACGGCCCGCCGTGACCGGCACCGCGCGGTCGCCACCCACACGTTCGCCGACGTGCCGCACCACATTCGCCGCCTGCAGCGACTGCGCGACTTCGCCAACGGTCAGCCCGAACGCGGCCAGACGCGCCGGATCGAGCGTCACCGCAACCACGCGATCCGGCGCACCGATGGTGTAGACATCGCGGGTACCGGGCGTGCGCTTGATTTCGGTTTCGAGTGTGCGCGCAACCGCGCTCAGCGATTCGATGCCGGTCTCCGGGTCGTCCGACCACAGCGTCAGCGCCATCACCGGCACATCGTCGATGCCCTTCGGCTTGATCAGCGGCTGACCGATGCCGACGCCCTGCGGCATCCAATCGGCATTCGAGAACACCTGGTTGTACAACCGCACGATCGCCGGCTGGCGCTCCACGCCGACGGTGTACTCGACCGTCAAGACTGCCATGCCAGGCCGGCTGATCGAATAGACGTGCTTGACGCCTTCGATCTCCGAGAGTTTCTGCTCCAGCGGATAGCTCACCATCTGTTCGACATCGCGCGCGCTCGCGCCAGGAAACGGGACGAACACGTTCGCCATGGTGACGTCGATCTGCGGTTCTTCTTCGCGAGGCGTGATCAACACCGCGACCATGCCCAGCATCAGACCCATCAACGCCAGGATCGGCGTCAGCGGATTCGCCTGAAAGGCGCGCGCGATGCGACCGGAGAAGCCGAGTTTCGGCAGGGGTGCGTCATTCATGGCCGGCATCGCTCGCTTCACGCTGCTTGACGAGCGCCTGCAGCGCGGCCTCGGGGTCGCGGGCGACGACATCGCCGGGACGAAGACCGGCCAGCACTTCGACGGTGTCGCCCTCGCGCCCGCCGAGCCGCAGTTGCCTCAGGAGCACATTGCCGTCCGTCAGCACGTACGCACCGGTGAGTTCACCGCGACGCACCACGGCCGTATCGGGAACGCGCAGGGTCCTGTCGACGCTGCGTGTCGAAAACGTGACTTTCGCCGTGATGCCAGGGGTCACTGGTGTCAACATCCTCGGCAACAGAACGCGAACCGCCACGCTGTGACTGAGCGGATCGGCGCTGGGATAGATCACGACCTCACGCGCATCGACCGATACGCCGCCGTCGAACGTGACGCGGGCACCGGGCTGGGCGCGGATCGCTTCGGCATCGGACTGCGGCACCCGCACTTCGATGCGCAGATCTTCCGGCGCATACACCGTCAGCAAGGGCTGACCAGGCGCGACCGCTTCGCCCGGCTCGACGTTGCGCGCCGCAACGATGCCGGCATAAGGCGCACGCACAGTCGTGTATTCGGCGCTTTGTCCTGCGGACGACAGCTGCGCCCGCGCGGCGTCGCGCGCGGCGTTGGCGGCATCGCGCCCCGCACGCGCCTGGTCGAGCTGCGCGCGCGAGACGTAGCTGTCTTTCGCCAGGGATGCGTAGCGCTGGTAGTTGCGTTCCGCTTCGACTGCGGAAGCCTCCGCCGCACGCAACTGCGCGCGCGCGGCGTCGACGCCGGCCTGCTGTTCCACCACGGTCAGACGCAGCAGCGTCTGGCCTGCGACCACACGATCGTTGACATCGACATCGACAGCGGTCACCCGGCCGCTGGTCTGCGCCGACAGCACCGCTTCGCGCACCGCCTCGACCACACCGTCCCAGCTGCGGCCGGTGTGCGTATCGCCGGCTGCAACGGTATAGGTGTCCAGCTTCGGCAACGGCGCCTTGATGCGTGGAGCATCATCGCCACCGCAGGCGGCCAGCGCCAGCGCGAGCGAAGCCACGACGAACGGACGCATCGCAGTCTTCATTTGAATGCGCATCCGCTACCTACACCCAGTTTCTTGAAGATGATCGCCGCCGGGCAGAATCCGGTGAAACTCGCCTGCAGCAGGTTCAGACCGATGAAAGCGGTGAACAGCCACCACCACGGCGAAACGAAATGGGTGAGGACGAGACTGATCAGGATCATCGCGCCAGCGAAGGCCATCACGGCACGGTCGAGGTTCATGTCATTGCTCCGGATGTTGTGGATGATGTTGTTTACTTCAGCCGTTCAATGCCCAGCGCGCTCAGCACGTATTTCTCGTAGACCGGCTCGCTGGTGCCGTGACGCATCTTGTAGAGGAAGTATTTTTCGAACGCGATCTTGGCCAGATGCACCCACTTTCCGGATCTGGTCCAAGTCACGTTGCGTGGCGGGATCTGCGGCAGCGCGACGAAGGCCATGCCGGTGTCGCCCATATCTGCAAGGCAGACCGCATTCCAGGTGCCCTCGTACGTCGCAGGTTCGCCTTTGAGTTCGGCGTCGATATTGCGGACGATGGTGGTGACCATCGATTCGATCATGAAGCCGGTTTTCGGTGCGCCGGTGGGGATCGGCGTGACTTCCACCGGCGGAATCGCCACACAGACACCTGCGGCGAAGATCTTCGGAAATTTCGGGCTGCGCTGGTGCGAATCGACCAGCACGAAGCCGCGCGGGTTGCACAGACCTTCGACCGCTGCCACCGCATCCACACCGCGGAACGCCGGCAGCAGCATCGAGTACGCGAACGGCAGTGTGTGTTCTTTTGTCGACTGGCCACTGTCATCGTGTTCGACCACATGCATTTCGGCGGCCTGCACGTCCCTGACCTTGGCGTTGGTGATCCATTTGATGTGGCGCTGGCGCATTTCCGATTCCATCAAACCCTTGGAATCGCCGACACCGCCGAGCCCCATGTGGCCGATGTAGGGCTCGCTGGTGACGAAGGTCATCGGCACTTTGTCGCGCAGCTTGCGCTTGCGCAGATCGGCATCGAGGATCATCGCGAATTCGTAGGCGGGCCCAAAGCAGCTGGCACCGGCCATCGCTCCGACCACGATCGGGCCGGGGGCCTTGAGGAATTCTTCATAGGCCGCCCAGGCACGCAGCGCATGCGGCGTGGTGCAGACAGACTGGGTATGGCCGCCGTTCGGGCCGCTGCCGGGGACTTCGTCGAAGGCGAGCTTCGGCCCGGTGCAGATCAACAGGTAGTCGTAGGCGAGCATGGCGCCATCGCCCGTGTGCACGCATTGGGCGGAGGCGTCGATCTTCGCGACGCCATCGGTGCGGAAGCCGATGTCTTTTTTCGCCAGATGATCCCCGGCTTTCAGCGTGATCTCCTCCGGCTTTCGCCAGCCCACCGCCAGCCAAGGGTTGGACGGCGTGAAGCTGAAGCGCTCACCGTCGCCGATCACCGTGATCTGGTGACCTTTACCAAGCGTCTCGCGCAGTTCATATGCCGCGCTCATGCCCGCCAAACCCGCCCCGATGACGATGATGCTGCTCATGACGCCTCCCGGCCTAATTTGATTAATTTCTAAATTAGAATTATCTTAATTAGAGTTTGCTAGACTGTCAACCATCCAGCGAGGAGCCGTTCATGCCCTACACCGCCCAGGATCTCGTCGCCCAGGCGCGCGCCGTGATCGAAGAAATCGACAGCGAACGCCTGCGCGCGCTGCAGGCCGACGGCGTGCCCGTCATCGATGTCCGCGAACCCGAGGAGTTCGCTGTTGGCCGGGTGCCTGGCGCGGTCAACATTCCGCGCGGAGTCCTCGAATTCCAGGTCGACGGTCATCCGGCCCTGAACTTCAGGACCGACCCGCACCTCTCGCATCGCCGCGAACCGGTGATCCTGTACTGCCGCACCGGCGGGCGCTCGGCACTGGCGGCCGAAGCGTTGAAGCGGCTCGGCTTCGATCGTCCGCTGTCGCTGGCCGGCGGCTATACGCGCTGGCTGGAAACGGGCGGCGCTGTGGAGGGCGCCTGAAATGGCCGCACGCACATCGAAAAAGAAAACTGCGGACGCGTCGATGGGCGCGAAGATGCAGGCGCAGGCCGAACAGGCTGCGGAACTGCTGAAAGCGCTCTCGAACCCGCAACGGCTGCGGGTGATGTGCCTATTGATCGATGGCGAACGGACCGTGGGCGAGATCAACGCCGAAATCGAACTGAGCCAATCGGCGCTCTCGCAACACCTGGCGGTGCTGCGCGAAGGCGGCTGGGTAAAGACCCGACGCGAATCGCAGAGCGTCTATTACTCGGTCGCCGATGGCCCCGTACACATGGTCATCCAGACACTGCACGATATCTATTGCCCCACGCCGGACAGCAACCACCAGGACGGGCTGTGCTGACGGCGCTCACGCGCTGGCGTAACGCGCGGCGCCGCCGATCCAGCGTTCGGTAATGCGTTCGGCCAGATCCGGAGAGGCATGCATCAAGCCTTCGCCGATCCGCTGTACGGTCGGCAGCAGTGCAGCATCGCGACCGAGGTCGGCGATGCGGAACGCCGCGATTCCGGTCTGACGGGTACCCAACAATTCGCCCGGCCCGCGCAGCTGCAGATCTCTCTCGGCGATGACGAAACCATCGTTGGTCTCACGCATCGTCGCCAGACGCTGCCGTGCCATCTGCGACAGCGGTGCCTGATACAGCAGCACACAGCTCGACGCAGTGCTGCCGCGCCCGACTCGCCCGCGCAGTTGGTGCAGTTGCGCTAGGCCCAGTCGCTCGGCGTTTTCGATGATCATCAGCGATGCATTCGGCACGTCCACACCGACTTCGATCACCGTCGTCGCCACCAGCAATTGCACTTCTCCGGCCTTGAAAGCCGCCATCGTCTTCTGTTTCTCGCCGGCTTTCATCCGTCCATGCACCAGCGCGATGCGCAACTCCGGAATTTGCTGGGTCAATGCTTCGAACGTACTTTGCGCGGCCTGGGCGACGACTTCATCGCTGTCGTCGATCAGCGTGCAGACCCAATACGCCTGACGACCTTCGGCGCAGGCGCTGCGGATGCGTTCGATCAGCTCAGGTCTGCGTTCTGCGCTGAGCACGACGGTCTGCACCGGCGTGCGCCCCGGCGGCAGTTCGTCGATGGCGGAGACGTCGAGGTCAGCGTACGCCGCCATCGCCAGCGTGCGTGGAATAGGGGTTGCGGTCATCACCAATTGGTGGGGCACATTCGAACCTGCGCTGCCCTTGTCGCGCAGCGCGAGGCGCTGGTGCACGCCGAAGCGGTGCTGTTCATCGACAATGGCCAGCGCGAGATCGCGGAAGACCACGCCTTCCTGCATCAGCGCGTGCGTTCCGACCACCAGTTCCGCAGCACCGCTGGCGATCTCCGCGAGCGCCGCTTCGCGGGCCTTGCCGGTGACCTTGCCCGCCAGCCACACCACGCGCACGCCCAGCGGTTCGAGCCAGCCGCGCAGATTGGCCAGATGCTGCTCCGCCAACAGTTCGGTCGGCGCCATCAGCGCGGCCTGCCGGCCTTCCTCGATCGCCAGCATCGCCGCCATCGCCGCGACCACGGTCTTGCCGCTACCGACATCGCCCTGCACCAGCCGTAGCATCGGTATAGGCTTGACGAGGTCCTCGCGAATTTCGGCGAACACGCGCTGCTGCGCCCTGGTCAGGGCGAACGGCAGCGCTTTGCGCAATGCCGCCACGCGCTTGCCACCACGCAGTGGGGGTGCGGTGTGCGCCTGCATCGCGATCCGCTGCCGGCGCAGACTGAGGTGATGCGCCAGCAACTCTTCCAGCGCAAGCCGGCGCTGCGCCGGATGCGTGCCCGCCATCAGCGCCTGCAGATCGCTGCCCTGCGGCGGGCGGTGCAGGGTCAGCAGCGCTTCGCGCAGCGACGGCAGGCCCGCGCACAGCGATTCTCGCGTCAGCAGGTCGGCCGGCAGCAGTTCCAACGCGCGATCGTCCGGCAACCGCTGCAACGCCTGGCCGATGAGTTTGCGCAACACGGCAGGGCCAACGCCTTCGATCGCCGGGTAGATCGGATCGAGCCGGTCGCTCAGCGCGGGATCTCCGGCATCGGCTGCGCCGCCGAGGATGCGGTAGCTTGGATGCACGATCTCAAGACCATGCTGCCCCGGACGCGGCGTACCGTAGACGCGCACCCGGGTACCCGGCGCAAATTGCGAAACCTGCTGCGAACGGAAATGAAAGAACCGCAGCACGAGGGTCGAATAAGTGCCATCTCCGATCGCGACGCGCAGCATCGGCCGGCCGCGGAAACTGCGCTCGGCCGCTTCGACCGTGCCTTCGACCTGCGCAGGCAGACCGGATTGAAGCGCGCGGATCGGCGTCAGCACGGTGCGGTCTTCGTACTGGCGCGGCAGATGGAACCACAGGTCCTGCAGCGTCGACAGCCCGCGTGCGGCGAGCTTTTCGGCGACGACCTCGCCGACGCCGCTGAGCCGGATCAACGGCTGCGCGGCAACATCATCGCTGCTCCGGTCCGATGTCATGCCCTGCAGCACAGGCTGAGCGGCCTGCGCTCAGCGCAGCACCATGATCGCATCGACCTCGAACTTCGCGCCGCGCGGCAGCGCCGAAACTTCGATGGTCGAACGCGCGGGATATGGCGCATCGAAGACGGCCTCCATCGCCGCGTTCACCGCCGCGAATTCAGAGAGATCGGTGAGATACAGGCCGACCCGGACGATGTCGTCGAACGAACCTCCGGCGGCTTCGCAGACCGCGCGCAGATTCGCGAACGCCTGGCGCGTCTGTTCGGAAATGCCGCCTTCGACGATCAGACCGGAATGCGGATCCAGCGCGATCTGTCCTGAAAAAAAGACCATGTCGCCGATGCGCGTGGCCTGCGAGTACGGGCCGATGGCGGCGGGCGCGTTGGGGGAATGGATCGGTTCGCGGGGCATGCTGTGCGCTCGGGACAGGGAAGATTTCCGTAGTTTAACGCTGTAGCTCGGGCCCTGGCCCGACATCGCGATGCCCCGTTCGTCGCAGACACGTGTAGATGGGGTTTCGATCATCGTCGACTTCAACTGTCGCAGTGTCGGGCCAGGGCCCGACCTACATCCGCTGTACCCCGTGCACGACACCAAGACGGCGTACTCGACGAATGACCTCGGCCAGATGCACGCGATCGCTCACCTCGATGCCGAAGCGGATCACGGCGATGTTGTTGTCGCGGTCGAGATATTCCACCGAGTCGATATTCGAATCGGCCTGGGCGATGGCGGCGGCGACCTGCGCCAATACGCCCGGGCGATTTTCGACCTCGACCCGCAGTGCGACATTGAAATCGCCGCTGACCTGGCGGTCCCAGCCGATCGCGATCCAGCGTTCCGGCGATTTCCGGTACTCGGCGACATTGGCGCAGTCCATCCGGTGCACGACAATCCCGCGACCGGCGGTGTGATAGCCCATCACATCGTCGCCGGGAATCGGCATACAGCAGTTCGCGAACGTCACTACGCCGCGTTCGGCGCCGGTGATCAGGATCTTCTCGCCCTGATGCGCGCCGCCGACCGCGATATCGACGATGTCGCGCTTGTCCGGCACACGATGCGCCAGCACCTGCGCGACCTGGGTCGGCATGCGATTGCCGAGCGCGATATCCGCGAGCAGCGCCTCGAGGCGCGGGTAGCGATGGTCGGCCAGATAGGCCTCCAGCCGCGTCTGAGGGAGACGGTCGAGCGAGGTGTCGAGACCTTCGAGCGCGCGGTCGAGCATACGATGGCCCAACTGCACCGCATCCTCGTGTTCGAGATGCTTGAGCTGGTGCCGGATCGCGGTGCGCGCCTTGCCGGTCACCACGAACTCCAGCCACTGCGGTTTGGGCGCCGCCGATTTCGCGGTGATGATCTCCACGCTCTGGCCACTGGCGAGTTTGGTGCGCAGCGGGACCAGTTTCTTGTCCACGCGCGCCGCCACCGCACGATTGCCCACATCGGTATGCACGCCGTAGGCGAAATCCAGCGTCGTCGCATTGCGCGGCAAAGCCATGATGTCGCCCTTCGGCGTGAACAGATAGACCTCGTCGGGAAACAGGTCGATCTTGACGTTTTCGAGGAATTCCAGCGATGAGCCGGTGGCGCGCTGCGACTCGATCAGGCTCGCGACCCAGGTTTGCGCCCGATTCTGCGCGCCGCTGGCCTCGCCGCCGTGCTTGTAGGACCAGTGCGCCGCGATGCCGCGTTCGGCGATCAGGTCCATCTCCTCGGTGCGGATCTGGACCTCGATCGGTGAACCATAGGGCCCGAACAGCACGGTATGCAGCGATTGATAACCATTGGCCTTGGGAATCGCGACGAAATCGCGAAAACGCCCGTCCACCGGTTTGAATACCGAATGCACGACACCCAGTGCGTGATAGCACTCCGGCACCGAACGCACGACCAGCCGGAAACCGAACACATCCATCACCTGGGCGAAACTTTTGCCCTCGGCGCGCAGCTTGGTATAGATGCTCCACGGCGATTTCACCCGGCCGACCAGCCGGAACTGGAAGCCTTCCTTGCTCAACCGCTGCGCCAACTGCGCTTCGATCTTGGCCAACGCTTCACGGCGGACCACCGGCTGGCTGCGGATGCGCTTGGCCAATACCGCATGCCGCCATGGGTGCATGGCTCGGAAGCCGAGGTCCTGCAGCTCGGCCTTCATCAGGTTCATGCCCAGCCGCTGCGCGATGGGCGCATAGATCTCG
>JBIITV010000144.1:0-10828 GCA_044340325.1 Lysobacteraceae bacterium | reverse complement strand
TGCAGCTGATCAAGGAAAACATGGACAAGCAGTTGGTCGAATGCGGCGAGGCGCCTTTCTACACACTCGGCCCTCTGACCACCGACATCGCGCCCGGTTACGACCACATCACCTCAGCCATTGGTGCGGCGATGATCGGCTGGTACGGCTGCGCGATGCTCTGCTACGTGACGCCGAAGGAGCATCTCGGCCTGCCGAACCGCCAGGACGTGCGCGACGGCATCATGGCCTACAAGATCGCCGCGCACGCGGCCGATCTGGCCAAGGGCCATCCTGGCGCGCAGATCCGCGACAACGCGCTGAGCAAGGCGCGCTTCGAGTTTCGCTGGGAAGACCAGTTCCATCTCGGCCTCGATCCCGAAAAGGCCAAGGAATTCCACGACGAAACCCTGCCGAAGGACGCGCACAAGCTCGCGCATTTCTGCTCGATGTGCGGCCCGCATTTTTGTTCGATGAAGATCACCCAGGACGTGCGCGACTACGCCGCCGAGCACGGCGTCGCCGACGAGACCGCGGCGCTGGAAGCCGGCATGGCCGAGAAGTCCGCGGAGTTCCGCGCGCAGGGTGCGCAGGTGTATCGCAAGGAGTGACCGGCCGATCGCGGTTTCCGCTGGATCAATGCAGACGCCGCAGAGATGCGGCGTTCTGCATTGCGCATGATCGACGCTGCGCTCAGCAGGACGCGCGATGCGCCGACGGTGCATCCGCGACATCCCGCTGCGAACGGTCCGGCGTGCGGTCGCACAGACGACGCGAGAGGGCGTACACCGCGCTGCGCAATTCGCCCACTGCGGTCAGCTCCCAGCAGTGGCCGCGCGCCAGGGCGCCGATGCAGTACAGCCCGGGCACGGGGCGGTCGGTGGCGTCCAGCACCTCGCAGTTCGAGGACGTCTTGATCCCGAGCCCCAGCGGGTCGGCATGGATTGTGCCGCTCGCGACCATGTGTTGGATCAGCGGATGCGTGGTCCGCGAAATGTCGGTCTCCAGGCCGGTCGCGCGGATCAATCCGTCGAACGTATGCGGTTCGGCCTTGAGGCTGCCGCGCGGGCGGATCAACGCCGAGACGGCATCGCCGGCCACGCCCGCGCGCACCAGGCGACCGGTGACCAGCCGCAACCGGCCGCTGCTCAGGGCCTCGTCCACTTCTTCGGCGGCGCGCGGTGCCATGCGGTGGCGGCACGTTTCCCACCAGACGCGGATATGGCGCAGGAAACGCGCGCGTTCCGCGGCCGGCAATCCTCCCCAGAAGGCCTGCACATGCGGCCGAAGCGCATCGATCACCGTCCGCCAGTCGTCGACCACGCGGGTCACCGAGCGCACTGCCGCGACCAGCGCGCGCAGATCGTGCGTCCGCAGCGCCTGCAGCAGCACCGGCGGTAGTTCGATCGGATCGCTCGGGATTTCGGTATGCCGCTGCGGCAGCAGTCCGTGCCGTGAGAGCGCGACGATCTCGCCGCGATGGCTGCGGCGGCGCAGCGTCGACACCACATCGACCATTGTCAGGCCGGTGCCGACCACCAGCAGTCGCGCATCGACGTCGATCCGCTCCAGATCGCCTTCCTGCCAGGGCGATCCGACATAACGCCAATGCCGGGCCAGCCGCGGACCCACGCCGGCCAGGCGCTGCGGCGGCAGCGCACCGACCGCCAGCACCACGCGGTCGCTGAAGAAACTGTCGCCATTGTCGAGATGCACGCGATAGCCGCCGCCCGGCACGCTGTCGATTTCGACCACTTCGTGCTCGAGCGTCGTCAGGTTGGTCGAGGTGCTTTCGGCGTCGTGCAGCCGGTCCAGCAGATATTCGCCGTACGCGACGCGGGGCAGGAACGCATCCGTTGCGCGCGACGACAGGTTCAGCCACTGCGCGAATTCCGCAGGTTTGCTCGCGATCGCGCCGAGCTGGCCGGCGCGCGCGTTCAGCAGGTGTTCGCCGCGCGCGTTCAGCAGGTGTTCGCCGCGCGCGTCTCCGTATGCGACGCCGCAGCCGAAGTTGCCGGCGACCCCGACGAGCAGGATCTCGAGATCGGTGTCGAACGATGTCGCCAGTTCGGTTGCGAGCGTCGCGCCGGTGTAGCCGGCGCCGATGATGGTGATGCGCATGTCAATCTCCTTTCGATGGCATGGCACCAGTATCGGAGGTGGCTTGCGCGGCGCGTGTGAAAAATTGGTTTTCGGTGAAATATCCGGGGTTTAGGCGTAATTGTCAGAAAGCGGCGTTTTTATCGGCGTTTTGCAGCTTCCCATTGCGCATATGTCTTTCAGGCATGGCGACATGACCAATGCTGAGGGCTTCACGTCGGTTGTGCGTCGCGGGGTGCATTCCGCCATACCCGCCCTGCTGGACGAAATGTTCAGGTTCGGTTCGTGATCGAGAACTGCAGTCCTGCCTTCTCCTGCAACCGCTTCACCAGCGTCATCCCCATCGCCGCACCCGGCGTCCACACGCCACCCGGTGCCGCTTTGCGATCGACATCCTGCACGAGGCACAGCGCGGCTTCGGCGATCATCTTGCAAGTGGAACCGTAACCCGGGTCGCGGTCGCCGGTGACAGCGGCGGTGAGCTTTCTGCCATCTGCGGTTTCGCCGAAGAACAGCACTTCGTAGCGGCCTTTCTCGCGCTGCTCCTTATTCGGGCCCTCGCCGGGCTTGGGCAGTGCGAAACGGCGCAGCAGCGCCCGAGTCGGCGCGAACGCCAGCAGCATGGTCTGCATCTTCGATGCGCGCGCCATTTTCTTCGCGCGCTTTTCGCCGCTGGCACCGTCGCCGGTGAGCATGCGTTCGCTGTAGACGAAATCCTTGCCCCACGGCAGGCCGAGCAGAGAGTGGCTGCGGTGCACGTTCTTGGTGTTGATCGTCGCCATCACGAACGGTGCGGTCCAGCTGTTCGCGAGTTCGTCGAATGCGGCGATGTTGTCGTTCGGCTGGCGCGGTCCGCGGAATCCCGGAGTAAGCGCGAACGGGTCGCCGAGGCTTTTCACCAGCGAGCGGTCGCGGCCGATCGCCTCCATCGTCGCCAGCATGCTGGCGACGGTTCCGCCGGAAAACGTGCCTTTCATGACCTTGACCCGGCCGTGCACGCGCGCGAGCGGTGCGCCCAGGCGCTGCTGCGCTTCGTGCTGCGCGTAGACCACGCCGAGGTCGAAAGGGATGGAGTCGAAGCCGCAGGAGAACACGATGCGCGCGCCGCTGGCGCGGGCGGTGTCCTGCAGCTGCGGGATCATCTGCGCCATCCAGCCCGGCTCGCCGCAGAGGTCGACATAATCGGTGCCGGCCTCCGCGCAGGCGCGGATCAGCGGCTCTCCGTACTTCTGATACGGGCCGACCGTGGTCAGCACCACGCGGGTCTGCTTGACCAGCTTGGCCAGCGCGTCGGTATCGGCGGCGTCAGCGATCAGCAGCGGCAAGGCCGGATCGATGCCCAGCGCATCGCGGATTTCGGCGAGCTTGGTCGCACTGCGCCCGGCCATGGCCCAGCGCACCGTGCCGCCGACGCCATAGGTCGTATTGAGATACTCGGCGACCAGCCGGCCGGTGAAGCCGGTGGCGCCGAAGACGATGATATCGAAGGGTTTGTCCATCCGTCTATCTTGTCAGACTCCGACCGAGTTCGGACAGATGATGATGCACCGGCCGCCCCGGTCGATCGAGGCGGCCGGCATGGATTGCTGTCTCAGAACGGCGTGGCTTCGGCCGTAGCGCGCAGAATGGCGCCCGCGTTCGGGGTCGGATGGCTGCATGAGGCCGCGTTGATCTCGTAGATGTCGAACTTGTAATCGGGATTCAGCGAGATCCATGAAACGGTCGAACTGCCCGAGCCGGTTTCGCAATGCACCAGCGAGGTGCCGCCCGGGATGCGGATGTACACGCCATATTTCCTGCCCGACGGCGGCGAGCCCCAGCGCAGGCCGACGCTGCATGGGAAGCTGGCCTTGGTCGTGCAGTCGATATCCTTCACTCCCAGGATATCGGCGTTGGTCGAGGTGATGTGCATTTTCCGCACGCCGAACATCGACCACAGGTAGTTCGAGAAGGTGGTGGTAGTGACCAGCGAATCGACGACGGGTCGCGAGAAGTGCGTCGCGCCCGGCAAGGTCGGCCACTGGCTGAAGGCGGCGATGTTCAGAAATTCGTGCTGGTTCAGCGCCGTCTGCGCGCCCTGTGCGGAGGGCGTGTAATTGAAGTAGGTTTCGAGCAGATGGATGGGCTGGTTCCGCAGTGGCCCCATTTCGTTGTACATCTGTCCGAGGTAGGTGGACATGTTGTCGTAGATGTCCACGCCCCACATCTTCGGCAGCGTGCCGGTGCCCGCGAGCAGGTTCTTCAGGCCGGAGAAGCGTCCGGGCGCCCATGCGATCGAGTAGCCGAGGGTGTCGTCATTGCCGAACGAATAAGTGTAGTCCTGCCACAGGCGCACCATGAATGCCGGCAACTGCCCGCCGCCGAGGCCGCCGGATTCAAGGCCGAGATCGAAGATGAGGATGTTGTTCGGCGATGCGTAGAGGCCGGAGAGGCCGCGGGCATTCACTTCTTCGCGGGCGGCGTTGCGCGCGTCGACCATGAAGTTCCAGACTTGCTGGTAACGGGTCTCGTTCCACATCGGCCAGGCTTCCGGGCTGCTGTTGTAGCCGAAGCGGATATAGATGCGGCGAAACCCGGCGTCGAGCGCGGTGCCGACGAGGGCCTTGAGGTTCGCGCGATGCTGCGGGCGCAGCGCGTACTGGGTGTTGTCGACCACTTCGCCCCAGACGCCGTCGTAGACGCCATCGTTGCAGGCGTTGTATTCGCAATCGCCGATGTTCGAGTTGTGCATGATGATGGTGTAGGCGGTCTGGCCGCTCGCCTTCATCGAATAGATCTGTGAATTCAGGAGTTTGGGGGCGAGGTGGTACTGGCCAACGGGCGTCCTGAGATTGTTCGCAGGGGTGTACCAGCTGTTGTTGGGATTGGTGCCGTCGGTGGTGCCGTAGGCGTAGAGGAAGTGGTTGGTGCCGCCGAAGTTCGCGCGTTTGGCCGCGATCGCGTCGGTGCAGGCGAACAGCAGCAGTACGGCTGCCAATATCCTTGCGAGTGATGTCATCGGAATGATTCCTTGCGTGAAGGGGGATGTTGGGGCGCGCGACGCGACGGGTTCGCGGGTGATGGCATCGCGGACGCTCCAAGGACATCAGCGCAATTTCTGGCAGGACAGGATCAGCCGCAGCCTGCGGGCGCGCGGTGCCGACGGCACGCGCCCGATGAGCGGTCTGGCTTCCGTTCCGGGCCGGACGCGGGTGCGCGTTGCGCGCACCCGCTGGGGCATTACTCCAGCACTACCGAGCCGCTGCGCGGATAGATGCGGTAGTTGCGGCTGGTGCCGTTGTTGCGGACGCGGATCTCGTCGCCGGCCACGCCGTCGAGGTTGGCGTAGTTCAGCAGCGACCACCAGCTGCCGAACGTGCTGCTGCCGTTGATGAACTGCACGTTGCCGTTGCGCGGGTAGATGATGTTGATATTGCCGTCGCTGCGGGCGACCGCGATCTCGTTGCCGGTGGTGCCATCGAAATCGCGCACGCCGTCGGAGAGGATCGCGTACTGGGTGTTGATGATGTAATTGCTCATCGACCCGGTGACATAGCTGTAGACGCTGATGTAGTTGGGAAGGATCAGCACCAGTTCGGCGCCCGCGCTGCCGTTCATGTTGCTGACGCAGTTGGGGATGCCCGGGTCGTTGCAGATGGCCCAGCTGCCGCTGCTGACCGGTGTGCTGCTCATGCTGCGCGTGCGGTCGTTGTAGATCCGCAGCGCCGAGCCGTTGGCGATCGGGATCTCTGCGCCGGGCTGGCCGTCGAGGTCCTTGATGCCGTAGACGGCGATCGCGTAGGTGCCGGACATGGGCATCGAATTGGTGCTGCGGGAGCTGTGGTGGACGATGCGCAGCGCGTCCGCAGCCACGATGGCGATCTCAGCCCCGGCGATGCCGTCCAGGTCGACGATCCCCCCGGGCGATGCGGCCCAGGAGCCGCCCATCGGATAGCTGTAGGTGCTGCGCGAATTGTGGTTGATGACCAGCAGGGAGTTGCCTCGGTTGATCGAGATCTCTGCGCCGGCCTGGCCGTCCAGATTCGCCACGCTGCTGAAGTTGCCGTAGAGGAGGGCCCACGCGCCCGTGCTGACCTGGTAGTTGTAGCTGCTGCCGTTGGTGCTCTTGACGGTGATGTAAGAGCTGTTGTTGTAGACCTGTTCGGCGATGCCGTCGCCGTCGAGATCTGCGCTGCCCATCAGAACGCCCTGAGCGGACGCGGTGCCTGGCAGCCATGCGCAGGCCATGAGGGTCAGCGCGAACAGTGCGGAGCGGAACGAATGTTTCATTGTGTGCTCTCCTTGAGCTGGGATCCATGATGTCGATGCGCCAAGGGCGGCGCATCGACCGGGGCGAAGAGTACACAGGCTTCCCGCAAGACGTACACCGGCAACTGCGACATCACGACGAGCGGTCGGGTACCAGTGCCGACCGGGACGCAACTGCAGGAAAAGCGGTCGCATCCAGTCTGCTCTGCGTCCGTCTGTTCCTGCCGTTGGTCTCAAACGTGCGTCAAGCCCAGACCCTCGCCAGCGTTGGCATCGATTCCGGCCGATGCCCGTTGAAGCTCTCAGGGGCGATCAGAAAGGCGTCGCTTCTGCGGTCGCCCGCAGTATCGAGCCCGGATTCGGCACCGGGTGATTGCAACTGCTGGCGTTGATCTCGTACACGTCGAATTTGTAGTCGGGATTCAGCGAGATCCATGGAATCGTGTCGCTGCGGGCGCCGGTCTCGCAGAACACCAGGGAAGTGCCGCCGGGGATCCTGATGTAGATCCCGTACTTCCGCCCGGAGGGCGGGGACGTCCATTTCAATTGGACGCTGCAAGGGAAGCTGGTGCTGGTCGCGCAATTGATGTCGGTAACGCCGATGATGTCGGCGTTCGATGAAGTGATATGCATCCTGGTCGTTGCCATCATCGACACGTAGTTGGAAAAGGTGCCTGGCATGGCGAGTGAACTGACGATTTTCTGCGAGAAATGCATCGTTCCCGGCGAGGTCGGCCATTGGCTGAACGAGGCCAAATGCAGAAACTCATTCTGATTGAGCGCAGTCTGCGCTTCGCTGACGGTCTGGCTGCGGTTGAAATAGGTTTCGATGATGTGCACCGGCTGGTTACGGAGCGATCCCATTTCGCCGTAAAGCTGGGCAAGTCCGGTGGTCATATTGTCGTAGATGTCGACGCCCCAACTGTTCGGCAGTGTGCCGGTGGCGGCCAGCAGCGAGCGCAATGCATTGAAGCGTCCCGGCGCCCATGCGATCGAGTAGCCGATCGTGTCGTTGTTGCCGAAGCTATAGGTATAGTCCTGCCAAAGCCGGGTCATGAATGCGGGCAGCTGGCCGCCGGCGAGGCCGCCGGATTCCGCCCCAAGATCGAAGACAAGGATGCTGCGCGGAGACGGATAAAGATAGGACAGGCCGCGGCTGTTGACTTCCTCGCGCGCGGCATTTCTGGCGTCGACGATGAAGTTCCATGCTTGCTGGTACCTGGTTTCATCCCACATCGTCCACGACTCCGGACTGTTGTTGTAGCCGAAGCGGATGAAGATTCTGCGAAAACCGACATCGAGCGCCCGGCCGACCATGGCTTTCAGATTGGCCCGATGCTGTGCTCGCATGGCGTACTGACTGTTGTCGATCACTTCGCCCCATACGCCGTCGTTGACGCCGTCGTTGCAGGCGCCACTCAATTCGCAGGCGCCGATGTTTGAGTTCCACAGCGTAATGGTGTACGAGGTTTGTCCGCTCGCTTTCATCGCGGCGATCTGGGCATTCACCAGTCCGGGGTCGAGATGATAAGTTCCCACCGGCGGCCGAAGATTCAAGGCAGGCAGATACCAGCTGCCGCCGGTATTGAAACCATCGGCGGTACCGTAAGCGTAGATGAAATGATTCGTTCCGCCGAAGTTGGCCTTTTTCGCGGCCAACGCGCTGCTGGAAACGATCGTCAGCAGTGTGATCACGATTGCTCGGAGTATCAGGTTCATACGTGCTCTCCTTAGGTTTGCATGTCGATTCTTCCGGCCGCCGGTTGCGTCGGCAGATGGCGGCCGCGGTGGATGCATGAAATGCTTCAGGACATGGGGCGATGCTGCATATGGCTCCTTGGTCTGTCTGCGATTCGCGTTCGCAGAATTAGTAGCGAGAAAACACACGAAACAGGATCAGACCTGTCGGCCGTCACAGGGCCGCAGCAACAGCGAAGACTGCAGGGTGAGCGTCCGGAGACTCACGTGCGGTTGATCTTCCTGCAGCCGGATTTACGATCGGCTCCGAGGCCGGTGAAGACCCGCCCCGGAGCGACGGTAGTCAGGCATCAACGCTGATCGAGATTCAGGAAGATCTCGCGCGCTGCACGCCGACACCCGGCTGATCGATGAAGAATCCGTTCACGCCGAGACCATAGAGCTGGATCGCCTCCGCCAGTGCGGTCTGCGAAATGCCGTTCGCGGTCTGGGTGAGGAAGGGCTCTTCGGCGCGCACCGTGTAGGGATGCACCAGCAGGCCGGCGTTGATTGCGCGCGACAGCATGGTGTGGATCTCGCCGGTGTTGCGCGTCCCAAGCTCGGTGAGCGCGTACAGACCGAACACAGTGAGTGCAAGGCCCGTGATCGAAGTGCGCAGGGACATGATGGCTTCCATTTCATGAGCGGGGGAGGCGTCGCCCCCCTGTCAGCCAGCGTCGCCAAGTGTCCGTGCGGAAGATTGCGGAACGTTGACGGTTTCGCGCCAGTTTCGAGATGCCCATGCACGGAAGATGGAAACGGCGGGCACGGTAGCGCCGCGCCGAATCCGGACGATCATGCCATCAGATATTGATGCTGTTTGGAATCCCGTTCGGCAGCAGGAAACCGTAGCTGATCCGTTGGGTGTTGCGCGCTTCGATCTGCGCTTGAACCTCGCGCAGCGCGTGTTGGAATCGCTTCAGCGGCCCATCGCTTTTCGTGATCGCATGATCTTCGAACCATTCCAGATACGGAATATGGTTGGTGCGATAGTCGCCCAGTGCGCGGAAATGCACCGAACCCAGCAGATACAGCAGGTTCAACTGCTCAAGCGCGGTGTCGACCGGCGGAAACATCGCCAGCCACTGCTGTTCGCTGTGGCCGCTCTGGGTCGCGGGTGCGTCCTGCCAACCGGCTCCGGTGATCGCCGGCGCGTAGGTCATCAGCGGTTTCTGCGGGAAATTCACCGCCGAATGCTGGGCGGTGGCGGTGAAGATCACCATCGTCAGTACGTCGATCAGCTGCGTGCGGTGAGTGATCGGCTTGAACCCTTTGATCTTGCCATCGGCGAGCAGCGATTTGCTCCACTCGACGAGTTCGCTGTCGCCGGTCACGGCTGCATCATCCGCATAGTACACGCCGACATAGTCGTGCACCCACTGCTTGATCGCCGCCCAGACCAGCAGCGCATCGTCGCGATAAGGATATTCCGGCAGCCGCGTCGGGTCGTCGACGCGCCGCGCGGCCAGATCGGCCGGCAACATGTTCGCGTAGAAGTCGAAGCCGAGCCGATCGACGCCAGCAGCATGCTGCGAACGCTCGATGGGCGCGCCGAAAACGTGGTCGATCGGGCTTCCGGGCGAGATCAGCGACTTCGCTGCAGCGTTGTTGATGAACAGCGTGCCGAGGCAATGCGGGACCAGCAGGATGTTGACCGGGTGATTATCGGCAAGACAGCGATGGGTCGCGACCGCGAACGCCTCCATCACCAGATGGGTGCGCGCCAGATGCACGAACAGCTCGTGATAATTGCCTTCGGCCACTTGCACGACGGTCTTCGCCATCTGCCAGCCCCAGCCCAGTGCGCTGCCCTGTGCTGCGGGGAAGAACAGCGGGTGCTTCGCCGGATCCTGCCCGCACTGGATCGTCACCGGCACGATCTGCGTGCCGCCCTTGGGGATCGCGAACAGCGCGATCGGCGCGAACACATGCTTGGTCAGCCCGTCGGTCTGGCCGGGAACTGCGGCGAGGTAATCGAGTTCTTTGTAATCGAGCAGATACACGCGATGTTCGGCCAGCGCGGTGGCCAAACTGTCGCCCGCGCCCATCACCGCATGGTATTGCGCAGCGCTCAACGGCAAGTTGGCGGGCAATGCGTCGATGCCGCGGATCAGCATCGGGTTCGGCCCGGCGACGCGGTAACGCGCGAAGCTGGCATCGTCCATGAACTCATGCGCGATCGCCGGCAGCGGAAGCGTCTTGAACAGCGCCTCGTATTCGCCCAGCGTATTGCCTTGGCTGGTCTCATGCTCGAATTCCGCGACCAGCTGTTTGAACTCCGCGAGCATCTCCTCAAACGAGTCGGCATGCTGTACGGCGACATGCTTCGCAGCCGAGAGGAGTTCTTCTGCGGCGCCGGTCAGCGCCTCGTCCGGGTGACTGCTTTTCAGCGACTGTGTCGCAGCGAGCCGGCTGCGCACTTCGGCCAGACGCTGATGCGCCGAAGCGTTCTCGGCCAGGCCTTTGTGCTTGCCGCTCTCAAGCTTCACCACAATAAGGTTTTCGGCGATTTTCAGACCTGTTTCGACGACCAGCAGCAGCCAAGGCAGGCTCGGCTCATCGGCGAATGGCACGGAGGCCGCCATCGGCACGCCCACCACGTTCGGTACCTGATCGTCCCAGACATACTTCTGTTGGCTTTCCTTCAATTGTTTTTGGCGTTGGCGTCTGCCGCTGGGAGAATCGTTCTGCGGCAGCGACGGGTGCAAACGGGGAAACAGGCGCGAAACGATCGACATATGCAGTCCTTGGCGTAGTTGGGAGG
>JBIITV010000031.1:0-38896 GCA_044340325.1 Lysobacteraceae bacterium | reverse complement strand
ATGCGGCAGTGCAAGCATATCCCGAAATTATGGCAACAAACTCCAGTCAGCATTGCGTATATTTTTGCGCATCGCGAACCGCGCGCGCCGATCCCAAACCGAGGGTTGCCATGCCGAATCCACTGTACGACCGACTGTTCGCGCCGCTTGCCGAAAGGTCCGAGCCTTTCCTCACGCTGGCCGATGCCACCACGATCCCTGGCGTCGAATTCCTGGCGATGGTGCATCGCGCAGCCGGTGCGCTGCGTGCGCTGGGCGTGCGCAGCGGAGATCGGGTCGCGGTCCAGGTCGCGAAGACGCCGGAAGCCCTGGCCGTCTATGGCGCGACGACCGCAGTCGGCGCGGTGTTCCTGCCGCTCAATACCGCCTACACAGCGGCGGAAGTGGACTACTTCGTCGGCGACGCCGAGCCTGCGCTGCTGCTGGCCGATCCCGCGCGTGTCGATACGCTCGCGCCGATCGCGGCCACGCACGCCGCCAGGCTGCTGACGCTGGACGCGGACGGGCGCGGCACGTTCCGCGATCTTTGCGACGCGCAAAGCGGCTGGTGCGCTGTCGAGGATCGCAGCGATGACGATCTCGCCGCACTGCTCTACACCTCCGGCACCACTGGGCGCTCGAAAGGCGCGATGCTGAGCCACGGCAATCTGCTTTCGAACACGGAGGCGTTGACGCGCGAATGGCGCTTCACTTCAGAAGACGTACTGCTGCACGCGCTGCCGATCTTCCACATCCACGGCTTGTTCGTGGCGACGAATGTCGTCCTGCTCAGCGGAGCATCGATGCTGTTCCTGCCGGGCTTCGATCCCGACGCGATCCTGCGCCTGCTGCCACGTGCGACGGTGTTGATGGGCGTGCCCACGTTCTACACGCGCCTGCTGGATGCTTCGCGTTTCGATCGCGTACTGTGCGAAGGCATGCGGCTGTTCGTGTCCGGCTCCGCGCCGCTGCTCGCGGAAACGCACGTGGCGTTCGAGGCGCGCACCGGGCATCGCATCCTCGAGCGCTACGGCATGACCGAAACCAACATGAACACCTCGAACCCCTACGACGGCGAGCGCCGCGCGGGCACTGTCGGGCTGCCGCTGCCGGGTGTGGAGGTGATCGTGACCGACCCTGCGAACGGCGCGCCGCTGCCTGTAGGCGACACCGGCGTGGTCGAAGTGCGTGGCCCCAACGTCTTCAAGGGCTACTGGCGCATGCCCGAAAAAACCCGGGATGAATTCCGCAGCAACGGATTCTTTATCACCGGCGACCTCGGCTGCTTCAGCGAGGATGGCTATCTGACACTGGTCGGTCGCCAGAAAGACCTGATCATCACCGGCGGTTTCAATGTCTATCCGAAGGAAGTGGAACTACTGCTCGACGAACAGCCCGGCGTACTGGAATCCGCAGTGATTGGTGTCCCGCATCCGGACTTCGGCGAAGCGGTAGTGGCGGTGCTGGTGGCGCAGCCGGGCATCGCGATCGATCTCGCTGCCATCGATGCCGCTTTGCGCGAGAAACTCGCGCGCTACAAACAGCCGAAGGCGCTGGAGATCGTGGCCGACCTGCCGCGCAATACCATGGGCAAAGTGCAGAAGAATGTGTTGCGCGATCGTTTCTGCGCGAAGTTCGCACCTGTAATGCAGACGAATCCGTAGGGCGGGCTCAAGCCCGCCATCGCAATCCGTCCGGTCATCATTGCAATGATCGAAACTGTTTCGATCATCATGAGAAGTGATTGGCGAAACCGCAATGGCGGGCCAGGGCCAGCTCTACGACTCACATCTCCAATCGCGTAGCCAATGCAGCATTCGCGGGTATTGCACCGGCCCGCAATCAGGCGTGAAGCCATGCGCTGCCGCCATTCCGCTCTGGCACAGTCCGCGCAAGCCGGGATACACGCCGAAGGTGTACATCTGCAGCAGATCCCGCGCCTTGCCGTGGTAACCGCCGTCGTGTATCAGCACTTCCATTGGCAGCCCCAGCTCGACCGCCGCCGCGTACGCCCACGCCATCGCTTCAAGTTCGCCGGCATGCTCCACATCGGCGTGGTTCGGATCATCGTCATGCGCCTCGCTGCGCAGCGCAGCGGGCAATACAGCCAAATGCCCGGCTTCGTGCAGCAGATCGCCGGGCCAGGTGAGTTTGTCGGGATCGACCACCAGCCCGCCGGCCTGCAGTGCGATCCCGGGCAGGAAGGTGTCCGCAGGCAGCGTCTCCTCCGCGACGGGCACGCCGATGCGGGTGAGGAAGGCGAGGATGGATGCGTAGTGTTCGGCGTGGTTCATTGGAAGTTGCGGCAATCGGTCGCGTTACTGGCTGGACTGGAGCATCGCCGCCATTTTGTGATGGATCAGATTGATCGCCTTCAAAGGTCGCAGCATGACCTTGAAATCGACGATCCGACCGGCATCGTTCCACCGGATCATGTCGACGCCGTTGACCAGGATGCCGTCGATTTCGGTCTCGAACTCCAGCATGGCGTCCGAATCGCCGACGATCTCGCGCACATAGCGAAAGCTTGGGTTGAAAAATACGTGGAAAGCCGCTTCCAGATATCCAGCCGCAAGACGTTTGCCCCGTTGAGGGGTGTGGACTACGGGCGAGTGGAAGACCGCATCGTCCGCGAGCAGGTCGCTCAAGCCGCTGGGGTCGCGGCTGTCGACGAGGCGATGCCAGGCTTCGAGGGCGTGTTCGGGCATCGCGGACCTCTTCTTTTTTTCGGGACACCCACAATGTAGGGAAACCCCTAGCCGATATCCAGACTTTTCCGATACCGCGCCGCTGTCGCGGCTGCCAATATCGGCGCATGACCCAGGCCCGATCACAGCTCATCCCGCCCGGAACCGGCGGCATGTTCCACTGCGTGCAGCGCTGCGTGCGCCGCGCGTTCCTGTGCGGCGTCGACCAGTACACCGGGCGATCGTTCGAGCATCGCAAAGCGTGGGTCGAAGACCGCATCCAGCGCTTGGCGGAGTGCTTCGCGGTCGCCGTGCATGCATATGCGGTGATGAGCAACCATCTGCATCTCGTCGTTCAAATCGAGCCGGTACAGGTTTCTGACTGGTCGGATGAAGATGTTGCCGAACGCTGGGTCCGCCTGTTCCCGCCGCGCGAGGATACGGACGCAGCGCGCTCGCACAAACGCCTGAGACTGATCTCGAATCCCATGCGCATGGTTCTGATCCGTGCCCGGCTCGGCAGCCTGTCGTGGTTCATGCGCTGTCTCGCCGAGCCCATCGCACGGCGCGCCAACCGTGAAGACGGCTGCACAGGGCGATTCTGGGAGGGCCGCTTCAAGTCGCAGCTGCTGTGCGACGAACGCGCGCTGCTGGCGGCGATGGCCTATGTCGATCTCAATCCGATCCGTGCGGGTATCGCCAAAACCTTGCAAGGGTCGCGGCATGCCAGCGTGAAGCAGAGGATTGCGGATGCGAAACGCGACCAGCGAATACTCGATCAGCGCATGATGCCGATTGCAGGTTTGATCGACCATGCAGCATCGGTGACGACGGCGGATTATCTGCAGCTGTTGGAGTGGACCGGAAGGCAGCTCGCGCCGGACAAGAAGGGGCGCATCGCAACCAACATGCCTTCGGTGCTGCAAACGCTGGAGCATCGGCCCGATCGGTGGGCGACGCGGGTGAAGGCGATCGGTTCTGGCTACTGGCGCGTGATCGGCGAAGTGGACGACATGATCGCGATCGCAGAGCGCATGGGGCAGGCGTGGCTGAAGGGGATCGGGCTTGCGGCGAGGTTGGCTGGGGCTGGGTGAAGGTGCGTGTGCGGAGTCATGACGCCCGAAGCGGGGGGGTAGTCTGTGGGCGAAGGCTTGGATTTGATCGGCGATTTGAATGACTGGGCACTGCGGCGGCAGTGCCTTTGCTGTTTCTCTCGGGCGGGGTAGAACCATGGGTGTCCTGAATAACCATGGGTGTCCTGAATGGGGTAGAACCATGGGTGTCCTGAATCGATGGGCGGGCGTATAGGCCATCGGTCATGGCATCGCGTGTCATCTGTTTTTGCTAGATTTCCGCGTGACCGAGGCCGACCCGGCACCGGCCATACCCCAGGAGATTCGCGTGTTCAAGAAATTCGCCGCCGAGGCGCTCGGTATCAGCGATATCGGCGTCATCGTACCGCCGTCCGATTACGATAAGGTCGATGCCGACGACTACCTTTTCCACGAGGATGGAGAAAAGATCTTCTTTCTGATCAAGTCCAAGAAGGACGAGTACTGCTTCACCAATCTCGCTCTGATCCATGTCGACGGCGACTCTGCAATTTCCAGCAAGCGCATGATCAAACGCTATGAATACGTCAATCAGCGCGTCGGTTATGTCGCCATCGAGACTGCCGGCACCATCGACATGGATGTCGAGCTGAAGTTCTCGCTGGGCGAATCCGTCTTCAGCATCGACATCCGCAAGAATTTCATCGAACCGTTGAAGGACATCTATAAGTCGCTGATCGCGATCAGTCGCCAGCAGGTGCGTGATGGGATTGCCCGCGAAAACGCGGTGAGGACGCTCGATGCGATGAGCGGTATGCTCAAGCTCGGCAATCTCGCTGGCGAGGCCGCCGTGGTGTCGCACTATAACGCCTTGCTCGACAATTTCAACGCTGCGGTGCTGGACCGCCACACCAGCCGCGACTATACGCATCTGTTCGAGCGTTACATTCACAATATCGCCACGAACACCGGCGCACCGCCGTCGCTGCCGCGCGGCTGAGGCAGGGGGGGCGCAGTACATAGGAATGCACCGATATGGGAAGGGCCCGCAATGCGGGCCCTTTCGCTGTCTGCGCGACCGTGATGTCACACTGCAGTAATGGAGGTCCGCACGCAGTCCCGGCCGTTGGCCTTCGCGTTGTACAGCGCCTGGTCCGCAACCGACAGCGCCGCGTCGGAACCGATATCCGCGCTCGGCTCTACGGTATGCACGCCGATGCTCGCGGAGACGCGCAGCCGATGCGCACCGCTGCTGCAGGGCTCTTCCACCAGACGACGACGCAGGTTTTCGGCGATGCTGACCGCGCTGTGCAGATCGTGCCCGGGCAGCACCACCACGAATTCTTCGCCGCCGAAGCGGGCCAGCAGCGAGGTTTCGTGGATGCGCAGCGATTGGCCGATGCGCTGCGCTGCCCAGCGCAGACAGTCGTCGCCGACCAGATGCCCGTAGCGGTCGTTGATCGACTTGAAATGATCGAGGTCGATCATCAGCAACGAAACCGGCTGGCCCTTGTCGCGCGATTCCTTCAGCAGCAGCTCGAAGTTCTCGTGGAAATGGGTGCGGTTGTAGAGTCCGGTAAGCCCGTCGCGGCGGCTGGAGTCGTGCAGCCGGCGATGCGCATCTTCCAGCTGCATCAGGGTGCTGCGGACCTCTTGGGTGCGCTGCGCGACCTTGCGTTCCAACTGCTGATTGGCCTCGGCGGCGATGCGCTCGTTCTCGTTGCGCAGGGACGCGTAGCGGTAGCTCAGCGCGATCGACAACAGCAGCATCTCCAGCGCAGAGCCGATCTGCACGCCGTACTCGGTCATCATGTTCTTCGGCAATAGGCCGAAGGCGAGCGCGGCGATCATCGCGGCGCCGGTCAGGAACAGTGCCCACGCGACGAGGAACAGGCGTGCGGGCATGTAGCCGCGGCGCAGCGCCACGATCGCGGCGGTGACTGTCCACAGCACGCTGACGATCACCGCGCCTGTGGCCCACGGCGTGGAGACGCGATACGGCAGCCACAGCGACGCCGCCCCCAGTACCAGACAGAAACCGATCACCGCGATACTCACCAGATTGCCGCGCGGGAACCGTTTCGGCAGCTCCAGGAAGGTGCGCGCGAACTGCTGCATGCCGATGATGGCCAGACAGATCGACAGCGGTACGGCGACGTTGGCCAACCACGGGCTTTTCGGCCAGAGATACTCGAAGCTGTAACCGTTGAGGGTGAACAATACCAGGCCGAATGCGGAGATATGGAACAGGTACCAGAAATAGCTGGCATCGCGCAGCACCAGCCAGAGCACCAGGTTGTACACGAACAGCGCGAGCAGGATGCCGTAATACACGCCCATCACGAACTGGGAATCGCGCGAAAGCGAAGTGAATGCAGCCGGCGTGTAGAGGTCGAGCGGCACCTGCATCGAGCTTTGGCTCTGCGCGCGCACCAGCACTTCGACTGTCTGGTCGACGGGCAGTGCGATCCGGAAATTCGGATGGCGATAGGGAATGCTGCGCGCCAAAAACGGCAGAAAGTCGCCGCTGGCCTGCTGAACGATCCGGCCATCCGGGTAGCGCACGAACAGATCGATGCGGTCGAGCAGCGCGAAACGCTGCACCAGCATCCAGTGCAGCTCGTCGGGATCGCGATTCACCACCTCGGCGTGGAACCAGTAGGCGCCCTGCTGGAAGCCGAACGCGGTCTTGCCCTCGGGTACGCGCTGGAACCCTCCGTTCGCGATTTTCCGCCAGGCGTCATCCGCTGTGTAGACGGCGTTCTTGTCGTGCAGATAGCTCAGGTGCGGCGTGAGCGGCATCGCATCCGTACCTTTGGGCAATTCCGTCGTGCCCTGTGGACCGGCAGCCTGACAGGTCAGTGCGAACAGGATCAACGCGGCTGCGAAAACGATTGCGCACACGCCTCTGCGTCGAAACGGCATGCCTCTCCCCTGCGGTCCGGATCGGTGAGATCTTACTGCAGCCGGGCTGCGGGATGTCGCAGGCCCGTAGCAGACTGTTGAAAAACAGCCAGCTGGCGCGACCATGGAGGGCCGCGACGACGGAGCAAGCGCGTAAGCGATTGATTCGTCGGGAGCGAGTCCGGACATGCGCCGGAAGCGCCACTTGAAACACGCACACGATGTGCGTGTTTCAACACTCGGGTCGGGAAACGACGAGGCATAATCCTGTACTGGTGCGACCAGTAAAGAGGCGAGGATGCGGTTCCGCAATGCTGTATGGAGGCATCCGCCGGCCGTGGCGACGCTGACAGTGGAATGCGGCGGGATCCAGTTTGACCCGAACCAGGCCGGCCCGATGCCACGCAGATTCGATGTCGGCCTGCATCGCAGCGCGTGTCCAGCTCAGGGCATATGCGCGAACGCCGAAACCCGGCCGGCTTGCTGAAAAAATCACATCCTGTAGTTTTTTCGGATCGCCAGTCCGGCACATGTCCGGACTGGTTCAAGGCAAATCAGTCGCTTCGGCGCTTGCTTTGCCGTCGCAGTCATCCATGGCTGCGCTCCAGGCTGCCGAGCGGTTACGATCGCTTTGCAGAGGGGACGCTCGCGGCGCATCTGTGGCGCAGAGAGAGACCCGCCCAAGTCGATAACGGCTGCAGGAGGAGCGTGGAGAATGATGGCCAGCGCGGACAAGCCGCTTCCCGACGATTTGCCGGTCATACCGTTCGTCGATGCGGCCGCGTGGGAGGCATGGCTGATCGCGAACGCCGCATCGAAGGGCCTGTGGCTGAAGATCGCGAAAAAGGACAGCGGCATCGCCACCGTCACCTACGATCAGGCGCTGGAAGTCGCGCTGTGCCACGGTTGGATCGACGGCCAGAAGCGCGGCTTCGACGGCGACTGTTTTCTGCAGCGATTCACGCCGCGACGCCCCAAGGGGCTGTGGTCGAAGATCAACATCGGCAAGGCCGAACGACTGATCGCCGAAGGTCGCATGCATGCGGGCGGGCAGCGCGAGGTCGACGCCGCCAAAGCCGATGGCCGCTGGGACGCGGCCTACGACGGCGCGCGCGATATGCAGGTGCCGCCGGAGCTGGCGATCGCACTGGCGAAGAACAGGAAGGCACGCATCTTCTTCGAGACGCTGGACAAGACCAATCGTTATTCGGTGTGCTGGCGGGTGCAGACCGCGAAGAAACCCGAGACCAGAGCCAAGCGCATCGAGACGCTGGTCGCGATGCTTGCGAGAGGCGAGAAGATTCATTGAGCGTCTGCTTGCAGTATTTCTCGACTGCGGACGGACGCACAAGACACTGTCATCCCGAACGCCCGCGTAGCGGGTGGAGGGATCTGCTGTGGTGACGCCGCCGGCCACAAGCAGGTCCCTCCTCGGGCTTCGCCCTCGTTCGGGACGACGGAATTTTCCAGACGCGGGATTTTGAAGAGGCTCTTGGCAGGCGACCGACCGTGAGTGCAACAGCAGCGCTATCTTTTCGTTTTCGCCGCGCTTTCTGTTTTCTGCTTGGGAGCCTTCTCGACGGCTGCGTTGTGCGCAGACGGAGGCGATGGCACGGTGAAGGCCACCTTCGGGCCTGGCACCAGTTGCGCCTGCCAGGCTTGCAGACGCGGCAGGATCTGTTTGCCGATCTCGATCTGTGGCCGCGACGGGCGGAAGCCTTCGTCGTCTTCGCGCTCGGCGATGCTCCGTTTCGCGTGCTCGAACGCGGCGACGAAATCGGTGTTCTCGTTCAAGGCTTCGATCAGCCAGGCGCGGCCGAAGTAAGTGGCGTCGGAATCCGCGCCGCAGCCGAACGAGGGCCGGTTCCTGTGCGAGGCGGTGAGGATCAGCGTGTTCTCGTTCTTCAACGCCGGGACGAAGCCGCCGGAATAGCAGGCGGAAATCACCAGCACGCGGTTGCGGATACCGGCGTCGTCGAGCGCCGCGCGCAGTTCGCGCGGGTCGATCAGATCGAAGTAGGCGGGCGGCATCTGCACGAACAGCTGATGCTGCGGCGTGCCGTGCATGGTCATGAACAGCAGCAGCACGTCCTGCTCGCGGTCCATCGTCCTGCCGATGCCGGCCAGCGCCGTTCGTAGATTCTCCAGCGTCGCCAGTGGGCGCGGCGTGCGGATCAGACTGTCGCTGTGATTGATCAGCGTCAGCACCCGTCCGCGTGCGCCGAAGCGCTGCGACATCAGCGCGTCGAGATACACGGTTTCGTTGCGGAAGACATCTTCGGTGCTGTCGCCGCCGACACCGACCACATACAGGTCCGGCTGGCCGGGGCGCTGCGGTGCCAGCCCTGCCAGTGCCGATTCGAGCAACGCGCGCTGACGATCGCGCAGCGCCGGATCGGTCAGCCCTTTCGCGATCACGCTGTCGGTGACGCACAGCAGCGCCAGGATGCACAGCAGCAGCCAACGCAAACGGGTCATGACGCACCTGCCCCAAGCGCTTCGGGAACGATCTGGTCGAAACGCGCTGCGCGCTGATGGCCGTGCGCGGCGGCGTCGATGCGCGGCTGCGGGTAGTCTTCGAGACGATCGATCAGCACCGTGCGCATGCCCGCTTCGCGGGCGGCGTCGAGTTCCTCGACCACATCGGACAGGAATACGATATCGCCGGTCGGGCGATCCAGCCGATGCGCGATTTCACGGTAGCTGTCGGCACTGCGCTTGTGCCCGACTTCGGTGTCGAACCAGGCCTCGAACAGTGCGCTGAGGTCGCCGGCATCGGTGTGGCTGAAGAACAGTTTCTGCGCCGGCACCGAGCCGGACGAATACACCGCCATCGGATGACCGGCGGCGTGCCAGTCGCGCAGCTTCGCCGCGGCGTCGGGATAGATGTGCGCGCTGAAGTCCGCATTGCGGTAGCCGTCGCTCCAGATCATGCCCTGCAGCGCTTTCAGCGCGGTGTGCTTGCGGTCCTCGTCGATCCAGCGCTGCAGGGTTTCGACGAGGGCGTCGTCGTCGAAGTTCACGCCATGTTCCAGCGCGCCCTGCTCGATCGCAACGATTTCCAGCCAATGCCGCACCTGCAGCGTGTCGCCCTGCGCGCGCACGAACGCAGGCAGCGCATCGCGCGCATACGGGAACAGCACATCCTTCACGAACGATATGCTGCTGGTGGTGCCTTCGATGTCGGTGAGGATGAAGAGGGTCACGCGTCTTGCCCGACTTCATATCGCGGAAACCGCTGCGCGATATCCGTGCCGGTGAAGTGCCCGACCCAGCCGTCGGGCTGCTGGAAGAAGCGGATCGCGACGAAGCTCGGTTCCGGGCCCATGTCGAACCAGTGCGTGGTGGAGTCGGGCACCGAGATCAGGTCGCCGGCTTCGCACAGCACCTCATAGACCTTGCCGTCGACGTGCAGGCTGAACAGCCCGGCGCCGGCGACGAAGAAACGCACCTCGTCTTCCTTGTGGTAGTGCTCGTCGAGAAACTTCTGTCGCATCGCCTCGCGGTTCGGATTGTCCGGCGCGATGCTGACCACATCGATGGTGGTGAAGCCGCGCTCGACGCTGATCCGGTCGATGTCGGCCTGATAGGCGGCGATGATCGCCTCAGACGGATCGCCGGGCTGGATGGATCGCGACGCCTGCCACTGCTCGAAGTCGACGCGGATCGTCGACAGCGCTTCGGCCATCGCCGCGTGGTCGTGGGTGACCGACAGCGGGGCGTCGGGGCGATCGTCGGCGAAGATGCGCAGGCGGCTCATGCGGGTGGATCCTGGGAAGCGACGCGGGTGGGACGACTATGGAGGAGGGCGGGGCGTGGATCAATGTGGATGCAGTCTTGTGGGAGTGGCTGGTCAGCCCCTCCCACAAGGATCAACCGCGCAGCCGGCGCAGATCGAGTTCGCAGCCCAGCAGAAACTCGAACGCATCCAGGTGCCGCCGTGCTTCGGCCATCGTCCGACCCCAGGCGTACAGCCCATGGCCGTCGATCAGATAGCCCCACATCGGGCCGGCGTCGAGCAGGCTTTCGACCTGCGCCGCCAGCGCCGGCATGTCCTGGGTATTCGGCAATACCGGCAGATCGAGCGCGGCCTCGTGGGTGTGGTTGCCCGCGAACGCTTTCAGCAGTTCGTAGCCTGCCAGATGCACATGACCGGCGGCGCCGTAGAGCCGCGAGGCGACGGTCTGGTTGTGCGAATGGGTGTGCAGCACGCAGCCGATCTCGGGAAACCGCCGGTAGAGCTGGGTGTGCAGGAGGGTTTCGGCGGATGGCCGGTGGTCGCTGCCGACGGCCTGACCGTCGAAGTCGACGACCATGATGTCGTCCCGGGTCAGGCGGCCCTTGTCGCGCCCGGAGACGGTGATCGCCGCGTGGCGTTCGTCCAGGCGCCGGGAGAAATTGCTGCTGGTGGCGGGCGTCCAGCCGGCGACGGCCAGTTCGCGGATATTGACGATCAGTTCATCGGCCAGCGCCTGCAGCCGGGCGGTGTCGTAGAGGGACGCAGGGTCGGGTGTTGTGCTCATGGCGAAAGTGTAGCGGAACAGATCGCATCCCCTGTCTGCGATGCGAACAATTCTTGTTCGAACGCGCGGAAAACACTGTTGTTAGCATGCATACAGTCATTCTGAAGCATCGCAATGCTGCGACTTGATCCAGCGCAAGGTAGATGGGCGCGTATGGCGAGATACTCGCTGCCGACTTTCCTCCGCGACTCTCTTTACTCGATCTCTCCCACAACCACGGTGCACACCATGTCACACGATGCTTCCCGCCGCCGCTTCCTGGCCATTGCCGTCGTCGCAACCGCCACCGCGCCGCTGGCACTGCGCTCGCTCAGTGCCGAAGCTGCAGCTCCTGCCCCTGCGGCTGCCGCCAAGCCGCTGCCCAAGCTTGCGCTCACCGACGCCACCGCCAAGGCACTGGCCTACGCCGAAGACGCCACCAAGGTGAAACATGCCGTGTTCAAGGCCGGCAGCAATTGCGCCAACTGCAATTTCTTCAAGGGCGCCAAGGGCGCGGCTTCCGGCCCGTGCACGCTGTTCCCGAAGAACAGTGTGGTCGCCAAGGGCTGGTGCAGCGCTTGGGCCAAGAAAGTCTGACCCAGCGGGTTTCGCGGACAAAAAAACGGCGCGGAATTCCGCGCCGTTTTCGTTTCGACCCGCCGCTGGATCACTCGTGCTGCTGCAGGCCCTTCTGGAGTTGGGAATTGCGCAGGCCGTAGACGAAATACAGCAAGACAGCGGCCAGGACATACCAGCCGAAGAAGATCAGCACGCGGCTCTCCACGGTGAAGATCAGCGCGAAGCAGGAGACGATGCCCAGCGCTGGCAGCACCGGATACAGCGGCACGCGGAAGCCGCGCGGAATTTCCGGATGGCTGGTGCGCAGCCAGATCACCGACAGGCAGACGATGCCGAAGGCCGCGAGCGTGCCGACCGAGGTCATGTCGCCGAGCGTATTGATATCGAAGAACGCCGCCGCGACCGCAGTGATGAGGCCGACGAGGATCGTGTTGACCCACGGGGTCTTGTACTTCGGATGCACTTTCGCGAATACACGCGGCAGCAGACCATCGCGCGCCATTGTGTAGAAGATGCGGGTCTGGCCGTACATCAGCACCAGGATGACCGAGGTCAGGCCGATGATGGCGCCGACCTTGATGGTCTTGGCGAACCAGCCCCACTGCGGGCCGAGCGCATCGACCGCGACTGCGACCGGGTCGGGCACGTTCAGCATCTTGTAGTTGACCATCAGGGTCATGACGATGGACACGAGGATGTAGAGCACGGTGCACACCAGCAGCGAACCGATGATCCCGATCGGCATGTCGCGTTTGGGGTTTTTCGCTTCCTGGCCGGCGGTCGAGACCGCTTCGAAGCCGATGTAGGCGAAGAACACGATCGACGCCGCGCGCAGGATGCCGCTCCAGCCGAATTCGCCCTTCTCGCCGGTCGGCTCGGGAATGAAGGGGTCCCAGTTGGCCTTAAGCGTGTCGAAATGCTGGATGACATACCAGCCGACGATCACGATGAAGGCGATGATCACCGACATCTTGATCGCGACGATGATGTTGTTGACTTTGGCGCTTTCCGAAACGCCTACCACCAGCAGCCCGGCCAGCGCCATGCAGATCAGGAACGCGGGCAGATTGAACAGTGTGGTCATCGGCGTGCCGTCGGCCGCGAGCACTGCGGCGCCGTCGCGCATCAGCGCATGGCCATAGGGACCGGTGAGTTCGGGCGGTATCACCAGACCGTAGTCTCCAAGAAGGCTGACCACGTAGCCGGACCACCCGACCGCGACCACCGACGCGGCCAGACCGTATTCGAGCAGCAACAGGCCACCCATGATCCATGCGGCGAATTCGCCGATGGTGGTGTAGCTGTAGGTGTACGCGGAACCGGAGACCGGCAGCGTGGAAGAGAGCTCGGCGTAGCACAGACCGGCGAGGGCGCAGACGACGCCCGCCACCAGGAAGGACAGCAGCACCGCAGGGCCGGCGTGCAGCGCCGCCGCATTGCCGGTACGCACGAAGATGCCGGCGCCGATGATGCAGCCGATGCCCAGGAACACCAGATTCCATGGCCCGAGCGTGCGCTTGAGCTGACTGGTTTCGGTTTCTCGCTGGACCTGCTCGACGCTCTTGCGCAGCAGCATTTTCGTCAGCAGGCTTGTTTTGGGAACGCTCGCCATCAGTGGTTATCCCCTCGGTTGTATGCGCAAGATATGGCTGGTTGAGGCAGGTCCGGCGCTCTGAGGGGCGCTCGTCACCAGCCCGGCACCTTACCCTGCGACGGCGAGCAGGCGCAAGGTATCGGCCCGGGCGATAATCCGCCGCCTTTGCCCGGGAGCCGTTCGCTATGTCGTCATCCGTCCTGCCGGCGCTGGCCGACGTTGCCGATCTTGCCGAGCGCTTTTCCCGCTATGCGCAACGCTGGCCCGAAGAAGCTGAAGCTGCTGGCGAATTCATCGCGCTGCTTGCCGACACCGAAGACCCGTTCATCCGCGAACGGCTTACCGGGCACTTCACCGCATCGGCCTGGCTGGTCGACGGCCCGGGCGAGCGGCTGCTGATGACCCACCACCGCAAGCTCGACCGCTGGCTGCAGCTCGGCGGTCATGCCGACGGCGACCGCGATCTGGCTGCCGTGGCGCTGCGCGAGGCGGAGGAGGAGTCGGGGCTGACCGATCTGGTCGTGATGCCGGAAGTCTTCGATCTGGACAGACACTGGATTCCCGAACGCGTCGACGTGCCCGGCCATTGGCATTACGACGTGCGCTATGTCGTGCGCACGACCAGCAGCGAGGACTTTGTGGTCAGCGACGAATCGCATGCGCTGGCGTGGCGTGACATTGACGATTTACTGTCGGAAACGGGCATCGATCCGTCGATCGTGCGCATGGCGCACAAGTGGCTAAGCGAGCACGCTTAGCCTATGCCCTATCCGAATCGGCTGTTCGTGCGAGCGACGGGTTGGGGCTGCTCGCCGGTTATTCGATTGCGCTTTTGAGTTGGCCGAGCGCTGCGCTGACGGCGGCATCGTCGCGGTAGCGTGTGTGCAGCCGCACGAGTTCGGCATCGGTGCCGGTGCACAGATCGCGCAGCGCCGTTTCGATTTCGCGGCGGCGCTCGCCTCCCGGGTCATCGGCGGGTTCCGGTATGGGCTCGCCGCGGAAGTGATCGCAACCGTCGCGCTGGTCGAGGAATGCGCGCACCTCGTGCGGGTAGTCGCACCAGTTCGGCTGATCGCTGGGTGCGTCCGGCACTTCGCACTGCGAACGCTCGCGCAGGCTGAGACGCCCCTCTGGTCGCGGGTCGTCGAATGCCGCGAACGGCTTGGTGGAGCAGCCACCCAGCGCGTACACGGCCAACAGCACGAGAAGATTCCGTTTCAACGGCGTTATTCAGCCCGACCGCCGAATTCGCCGGTGCTGGTATTCACCCACACCTTCTCGCCGTTGGTGATGTATTCCGGCACTTGGATCTCGATGCCGGTGTTGAGTTTCGCCGGCTTCGGACGCTTGGTCGCGGTGCCGCCCTTGAGTTCGGGCGGCGTTTCGATCACTTCCAGAACAACACTTTGCGGCAGTTGCAGCGCCACCGGCGCGTCGTCGATGATCTGCACGAAGCAGCCGGTCAGGCCGTCGGTGATGTAGCCGGCGGCGTCGCCGACGACATCGGCGTCGAGCGTGTACGGGGTGTAGTCCTCGTCGTCGAGGAATACGAAAGCATCGCCATCCTTGTACGAATAAGTGGCCTGGCGCCGCGCCAGCTCCACTTCCTTCAGATCGTCGTCGCCGCCGACGCTCAGATCGAATTTGTTGCCGCCGGGGACGCTGTACATGGTGAAGCGGAACTTCACGTTGCCGCCGCGGCCCTGTGGCGAGCTGCGCTCGATATCGCGGATCTGGTACACGGTGCCGTTGTGTTCGACCACGTTGCCTTTCTTGATGTCGTAAGCCTTCATTGCTTGGGTTCCGTGTAGGGCGGGTCTTGACCCGCCAATGCGATTGTTTCGGTGAGGTTCGCAACGATCATGATTGCTTCGATCATTGCCCGGAGCGATGGACCGATCGTAACGGCGGATCGTAATGGCGGGTCGAGACCCGCCCTACGAAACAGCATTATTTCGGAGCGAGCCGCGTCGCGCCGTCGAGGCGGATGGTTTCGCCGTTGAGATAGGTGTTGCCGAGAATGTACGCGACCAGGTCGGCGAACTCTTCCGGTTTGCCGAGCCGCGACGGGAACGGAATCGACGCCGACAGCGACTGCTGCACCGACTCCGGCATGCCGTCGACCATCGGTGTCCAGAAAATACCCGGCGCCACCGTCATCACGCGGATGCCGAAACGGGCGAGTTCGCGCGCCATCGGCAGGGTCATGGCGACCACGCCGCCCTTGCTGGCCGAGTAGGCGGCCTGGCCGATCTGGCCTTCGTAGGCCGCGACCGAGGCGGTGTTGACGATCACCCCGCGTTCGCCGTCGGTACCGGGTGGGTTGTGCTGCATCGCGGCAGCGGCGGCCTTGGCGACGTTGAAGCTGCCGACCAGATTGACCATCACCGTCGTCTGGAACTGCGACAGCGGCATCGCGCCGTCCTTGCCGAGCACCCGGCCGGCACCGAGGATGCCGGCGCAGTTGATCGCGACATTGAGCCCACCCAGAAAGTCTTTCGCCGCATCGACGTTCGCGACCACGCCGGCTTCGTCGCTGACATCGGTGCGGAAATAGCGCGCGTTGCCATCGCCCAGTTCGGCGACGGCGGCGGCGCCCTTGTCGTCGTTGAGATCGAACAGCGCGACCTTGCCGCCGTTCGCAACGAGTTGGCGGGCGACGGCCAGGCCTAGGCCGGAAACGCCGCCGGTGACGATGGCGCGGGCCGATGAAAGATGCATGACGCGGTCCTGGGTCGTGGAAGACCGGGGATTTTACCGCAGCGGCGCGGTCCGGCAGGCCAGCTCCCGTAGACAAGCTGCGCCACAGCAGGCTCGCAGACACGCTCCCGGCGGCCATGCTATACAACCGCCGATCGTGTCGTGGCTGCGGCATCGCCCCGGCGCGCGACCCACATCGCAATCCACCCAGTCGTATCCAACGAGGACGCTGTCATGGCTGATACGAGACTGAAGGCAGTGGCCCCTGCCGAACATCGCCGGCGAACCGTGTTCGCCGGTCTCCGCCGCACCGTAGTGACAAGCGGTGCTGCGCTGGTTCCCCCCGGTACTCACCCCACCGCTTTTTTTGTGTGCCACCCCCTTTTCGCCCACACCTCCCCGCCCTTGCGCCCGTGCTCCGCACGGGTCGGTACCGGACCGTGTCCTGGCGTCCCCCGCCTGCGCCAGTCGCTCCGGACCGGGCTTCCCCGCTGCCGTGTCCGCGCGCCTGGGGCGCGCCGGTCAGCGCTGCGGCGGCAAGTCGCGGACACCCCGGGGACGGTGTCGATGGGCGCGGACCGCGATCTTCCCACCTTCGTGGCGCACTGAACCCGGGGTCGCTGCGGTCCGGCAGGTCCGTCCGCCTTCGTCTTTCGAAGCGCAGGTCCTGAGCCCCTCCGCCGCGTCCACGGGTGATGGCCCGATGCAGCGCGATGGTCGAAGCCCGCGAATCGTTTTTTCGCGCTTTGTCCGCCGCGCAGATCGCGAGTCCGGATTTTCCGTAAGCGTTGTTCCATCGTCTGTCGGGGAAGTTGTCTTATGCCGCCCAATCCCGTGCTCTGCCCGATAATCTGCCCGATAGTCGGGCCGAGACCGCGATGCGCGTCGTGGCGCCGAACGTTGCGCACCCCGTTGCCGACGAAGATCGGGGTGCTTGTGCTGTCGTCCGTGCCGGAGATCGGGCGTAGCGGCGCCGATGCGGGCGTGCGTCGCGGCAATGAAGGCGAGTCGGGCGTCATCTGCAGCGGCGATACCGACCGGGCCGATGAAGCCGCCGACCGCTGTGCGCTGGATGTCGGCGCTACCGGCGAGAACTCGCGGGAAAACACCTTCTACGATGGCTGATATCCGGCAGAAGGCAGTGGCCACTGCCAATCGTTACGATCAGGGCAACATCGCCGGCCTGGATGCCGCGATGACCCGGCGTCTGGTTGCGTCCACCGTGCTCACCGGGAGTCACGGTGGGGATCTGGCCGTCACCAGCCGGCAGGGCTATGTCGGCCGCTATCAGGCCGGCGCCGGTTGGCTGGCGGATGCGGGCTATGTCGACGCCGACAAGCTCAAGGCCTCCATGGCCGGCTACAGGAACGAGTGGGCCTGGGCCCAGTCCGGAGGGATGACGAAATTCCTGGAAAATCCATCGAACTGGAAGCACGGTCTGAGCCTGGAGAAGTACAAGGTCTCCGAAGAGCTACAGGACCGCGCGTTCAAGACCAACTGCGACAGGACCTATCAGCGCGCGATGAAGGAAGGCGTCCTGCATGCCGACGACTCGCTGCAGAAGGTCGCGGGTTTTCTCAAGGCGCGGCACATTTCCGGTTACGGCGGCGCTGTCGCTGCAATCACCGGTGGTCGCGTCTATCGCGACAGCAACGGCACCAGCAATTACGACTGCATGCACGATATCACCCGTAACCGCGACGGATTGAATCAGTACATGTCCATCGGTGAGAGGATGCAGTCGCCGGACAAGCCCGTTCTGTCGACCAACGCGACACCGCTGCCGCCACAGACAGAGACACCGCCGATCTCCAGCCCGAACCATCCGGACAAGGCCCTGCATGCGATGTACGTGCAGGCGCTGTCGCATCTGCAGCAGTTGGGCCCGAGCGGCGGCTTCAAGTCGCGGCAGGAACTGGAGCAGGCGGCTGCGGCTGTAGCGGTGGATGCGAAGGCCACCGGACTTTCGGAGATCAACCATGTCAGCCGCACGACGGCACCGAACGGTCAGACCTTCCTGGTGGCGGTGCAGGGCGATCCGACCAGCGCGGCAGCGAAGAATTCGTACATCGATTGCCACCAAGCGGTGAACCGGACAGTGGAGGACAGCACCGCCATGGCGCAGCGGTGGCAGCAGGCATCGCAACCGCAGACCGTGTCGCAGGCGTCCCCGACCCCCGACAATGCGAATCGCACCAAGACGGTATGACCGATCCGGGCGGCAGCGGTGCGCTCGCGGTTCAGCGCAGCAGGCTTTCGATCATTCCAGCGTGCCGCTGCGTCTGCGCATCGCGGCGCAGACGGCTGGCGGCGAAGATCGCGCACATGTCCGCGACGGCAGTGTCGAAGACTTCGTTGACGATCACGTAGTCGAACTCGTGGTAATGCGACATTTCCTCGCGCGCAGCGGCGAGGCGGCGCGCGATGACGTCGTCGCTGTCCTGGCCGCGCTTGCGCATGCGTTCTTCGAGCGCTTCGCGCGAGGGCGGCAGGATGAAAATGCCGACCGCGTCCGGGACTTTTTCGCGGACCTGGCGCGCGCCCTGCCAGTCGATTTCCAGCAGCACATCCCGACCCGACGCAAGCTGGGGTTCGACCGACTGCCGCGCCGTGCCCTTGAGATCGCCGTGCACCAGCGCATGTTCGAAGAAATCGCCCGCATCGATCATGCGCTGGAATTCGTCGGCGCTGACGAAGTTGTAGTGTTGGGCGTGGCGTTCGCCCGGGCGCGGCGCGCGCGAGGTGAACGAGATCGACAGCGCGATATTGGGGTCGCGCGCCAGACAGGCGTTGACGATGCTGGATTTGCCCGCGCCCGAAGGCGCCGCAACGATGAAAAGGGTTCCGCGCATTCGGACTCCGTACCTCTCAGATAGGCGGCATTGTGCGCCAGTCGCGCCTTGCTGCGACCGGCAACGCGTTCATTCGATGTTCTGCGCTTGCTCGCGGATCTGGTCGATCAGCACCTTCAGCTCCACGGCCAGCGCCGAGGTCCGCGCGTCCACCGATTTCGAACCGAAGGTGTTGGCTTCGCGGTTGAACTCCTGCAGCAGAAAATCCAGGCGGCGGCCCGCCGATTCCTTCTGGCCCAGGATGCGGCGCAGTTCGGCGATGTGGCTGTCGAGCCGGTCCAGCTCTTCGTCCACGTCCAGCTTCTGCAGCGCCATCACCAGCTCCTGCTCGAAACGGCCGGGATCCAGCGGCTGCGGCAGATCGGCGATGCGGTTCAGCAGTTTCTGCTTCTGTCCGGCGCGGATCGCGGGCATCAAGGTGCGCGCATCGGCGGCGTGGCGAGCGATGGCCTCGACCCGCTCAAGGATATTCGCCGCGAGATTCGCGCCTTCGCGGGCGCGCGCGTCGACGAACTGCGTCAACACGCTGTCCAGCAGCGACAGCGCTTCGGCGTGCAGTGCCGCCGGGTCGCCGGCCTGGGTCTGCAGCACACCGGGGAATTTCAGCAGTTCGGTCATTTCCACCCGCAGGGTCGGGAAATGCTCCTGCAGATTGCGTCCCAGCGCGGCCAGATGCGAGACGCGCGCCGGATTCAGCTGCAGAGTGTCGTCCTGATCGGCGCTGCGCAGACGCATCGCGAGTTCGACCTTGCCGCGCGAGATCTTCGCCGACACGCGCTCGCGCATCGCCGGCTCCACCGCACGCAGCTCATCGGGAAGGCGCAGGCCCAGTTCGAGGAAGCGATGATTGACGGCGCGCACTTCGCAGCCGAGCGTGCCCCACGGGGTGCTGCGTTCGCCAGCGGCGAATGCGGTCATGCTGCGGATCATTCTGGTGTCCTTGTGGCGGAGCGTCGCCGGAGATCCGGCGCAGGGCGACCATTGTCGTCGATCGACCGGCGATTGGGGCGGATGCCATGGGATGGATGCATGGGGCGGGATGCGTCGATGGTAAACTCGTGCGCCCCTTCGCAGGCAACTCCCCATGACCATCGCGCGTCCCAGCGGCCGTACACCTGCGCAACTGCGTCCGGTCCGGATCGAACGCGCGTACACGCGCCACGCCGAGGGTTCGGTGCTGGTGTGCTTCGGCGAAACCCGGGTGCTCTGCACCGCCAGCGTCGACAACAAGGTGCCGGGCTTCATGCGCGGCAAGGGCGAGGGTTGGGTGACGGCCGAGTACGGCATGCTGCCGCGCGCCACCCACACCCGCAGCGATCGTGAAGCCGCGCGCGGCAAGCAGGGTGGACGTACCCTGGAAATCCAGCGTCTGATCGGCCGTTCGCTGCGTGCCTGCGTCGATCGCGGCGCGCTGGGCGAACGCACCATCACCCTCGACTGCGATGTGCTGCAGGCCGATGGCGGCACCCGCACTGCGGCGATCACCGGCGCCTACGTCGCGCTGGTCGATGCGGTCCGCTGGCTGCAGAAGCGCAAGGAAATCACCAAGGATCCGATCCACGGCGCAGTCGCGGCGGTCTCGGTCGGCGTATATCGCGGCGTGCCGGTGCTGGATCTGGATTACGCCGAAGACAGCGACTGCGATACCGATATGAACGTGGTGATGAACGACGGCGGCGGCTTCATCGAATTGCAGGGCACGGCCGAGGGGCATGCGTTCCGCCGCGACGAACTCGACGCGCTGTTGGGCCTGGCCGAGCAGGGCATCGCCGAACTGCTTGCGGCGCAGCGCGCGGCGCTGGCGGGCTGAGTCGGATTTTTCCTGTCGATGAAGCGCCATATCGCCTGCTTCGCACTGGTCGTCGACGATTACGACCGGGCGATCGCGTACTACACCGAGGTCCTCGGCTTCGAGCTTCGCGAGGACGCGGCGCGGGAATCCGCGCCGGATCAGCCGCCCAAACGCTGGGTGGTGGTGGCGCCACCCGGGGCGGACACCGCGATCCTGCTGGCGCAGGCGTCGAACGATGCGCAGCGCGCGCGGATCGGCGACCAGACCGGCGGCCGGGTCGCTTTCTTTCTCCGCACCGATGACTTTCGCCGCGACCATGCCGCGATGCTTGCGCGCGGCGTGCATTTCGTCGAACAGCCGCGCGAAGAGGATTACGGCATCGTCGCGGTGTTCGAAGACCTGTACGGCAATCGCTGGGATCTGCTGGAGTTGAAACCATGAAACTGGTGTTGGCCAGCAGCAATCAGGGCAAGCTCGCCGAACTGAATGATCTGCTCGGCGATGCCGGCATCGAGCTGCACGCGCAGTCGGCGTTCGGCGTCGAGGATGCAGAGGAAACCGGTCTGACCTTCGTCGAGAACGCGATTCTCAAGGCGCGCCACGCTGCGCGCGCTACGGGTTTGCCGGCGCTGGGCGACGATTCCGGTCTCTGCGTCGATGCGCTGAATGGAGCGCCCGGGCTGTACAGTGCGCGCTACTCCGGCGCGCACGGTGACGCTGCCGCGAATATCGCCAAGCTGCTGAGTACATTGCGCGATGTCCCGGAGGATCTGCGCAGCGCGCGTTTCGTCAGCGTGCTGGCGTTCCTGCGTCATGCCGACGACCCGCAGCCGCTGATCGCCGAAGGCGTGTGGGAAGGCCGCATTCTGTTCGCGCCGCGCGGCGACGGCGGTTTCGGCTACGACCCGGTGTTCTTCGATCCGGAGCGCGGCATCGGCGCGGCTGAGCTCGACAGTGCGCTGAAGAACCGGATCAGCCATCGCGGCCGCGCGCTGGCGCAGTTGCGCGAGACCTTGCTTGCCGCAGTGCGGCCCGGATGATGCTGAGTCTGCCGCCCCTGGCGCTGTACGTGCATCTGCCGTGGTGCGTGCGCAAATGCCCGTACTGCGATTTCAATTCGCACGAGGCACGCGGCACTCCGCCGTTCGAACGTTATGTCGATGCGCTGATCGCGGATCTCGATCACGATCTGCCGCTGGTCTGGGGGCGTACCGTGCAGACGGTCTTCTTCGGCGGCGGTACGCCGAGTCTGTTTCCGCCGCCGGCGATCGACCGTTTCCTGCAGGCGGCGAGTGCGCGGCTGCGGTTGGCGCCCGGCTGCGAAATCACCCTGGAAACCAATCCCGGCACCGCCGAGCACGGTCGTTTCGAGGATTACCGCAAGTCCGGCGTCAACCGGCTCTCGTTCGGCATCCAGAGCTTCGACGACGGCTGCCTGCAGCGGCTCGGCCGTATCCACGACAGCGGCCAGGCCGAGGCGGCGGTGAAGCTGGCGCAGGACGCCGGCTTCGACAATATCAATCTCGATCTGATGTATGCATTGCCGGCGCAGACGCTGGCGATGGCCGAATACGACCTGGAGCGTGCGTTCGCGCTGCAGCCGGCGCACATCAGCCACTATCAGCTCACGCTGGAACCCAACACCGTGTTCGCGGCGCGCCCCCCGCAGGGCATTCCCGACGACGATGCGGCGTGGGACATGCAGGAGCGCTGTCAGGCGCGGCTGGTCGAGGCCGGGTTCGCGCAGTACGAAATCAGCGCCTACGCCCGGCCCGGCCGACAGTGCGCGCACAACCTCAACTATTGGCGGTTCGGCGACTATCTGGGCATCGGCGCCGGCGCGCACGGCAAGATCAGTCTGCCGGCGGCCGAGGCCGGCCGCACCCCGGACGAGGCCCGCGACCGGGTGCTGCGGCGCTGGAAACACAAGCATCCGGCGACCTATCTGATCCATGCCGGCACAGCGGCCGCGACCGGTGCCGACACGGTGATCGCGCCGACGCAGCTGCCTTTCGAATTCATGTTGAACGTCCTGCGGCTGCGCGAAGGCTTCGCGCTGGATCACTTCGAAGCGCGTACCGGGTTGCCGCAATCGACCATCGACGCCCCGTTGACCCGCGCAATCGACGCCGGTTGGCTGTCGCGGGAGGGCGTGCGGGTGGTTCCGACCGAATCGGGTCTGCGCTTCGCCAACGATGTCATTTCCCTGTTCCTGACAGACGATTCGGTGCAGGAATGATCTCGATCCCGAAGACAGATCGCCCGATGTTGCGCCGCAGCAGTTGGCTCGCAGTGGCCGGACATGTTAAGAAATGCGGCTATCGTCGCACTTCGACAGGCTGAGATGGCTGCGCCCACCGACCCACAGGATCAAACCGCGCCAAGGACATTGGCCTCAGCCGGGTTGCCCCGCCGGGTTCGCCGCACGCTCGAGCGTGCGCTCGCGCTGTTCAGCGAGGAGTTGGAGCGCAACCTCGTCAGTGCGCTGACCGAGTTCGAAGAAGAGCTGTTCCGTCTCGCCGACCGGGTCGGCACCATCGGCGGCGGTTCGACCGACTACATGCACACCCTGCGCATCGTGCGCTTGAATCGTCACGATCTGGTGCCGCGCTTCATGCAGCTGGTGGAAGCCGGGCTGGCCGGGATCCGCAGGCCGACGCTGCTGTCGGCGCCCGCGCGTCCGGTGTCGACTCCGATGCCGATGGTGAATTTCCGCAACCTGAGTCTGGTCGACGAATCGGTCATGGACGAGGGTGCGGTGCTGCATGCGATCGCCTCGCGTCAGGAATCGCGCGCGAATCTGGTGCTGCATCTGCTGGGTCAGCGTTTCGGCGTGCTCGCTGCAGCGCCGGCGTTCGACAGCGAGCGTATCCCGCTGGGTCCGCAGGCCCTGTGTCGCGCGATCCGCAGCGCCACCGAAACCATGCAGCTCGATCACGGCGCGCGGCTGCTGTTCTATCGCATCTTCGACCGCAGGGTGCTGGTGCAATATCTGAACCTTTGCGAAAAACTCGATGCGCTCCTGGTCGAAGAAGGCGTGCTGCCTGGGCTGAGTTATGTGCCGATGCGCACCCGCGCTGCGGCCGCTGGCGAGGCCGATGGCGACGGCGACATCGAGACCGAGGATCCGGCCGATCCGGCCGATCCGGCGGAGCCGCGCAGACCGGGCGCCACCGGTTCGCGTCCCGGCGGGTCGCGCGGCGGTGGACCCCAGCAGGGGCAGGGCACGACGCCCGGCATGTTCGGCGCGTCCGCTCAGCGCGCTGGGCGCGGCCCATCGCGCGATGACGGTGTCGGCGGGCCGCTTGCGTCGCCCGGCGATGAGGGTGCGTATCCGTCCGGCGGCGATGAGGCCTACGACGTCAATCGCCCACACACGACCTGGATGGGCCAGCCGATGCCGACACCGGCCGTGGCCAGCGAGCAGGCGGCCTTCCACGATCTGCAGCAACTGCTCACGCGCCGTCGCGCCGAGGCCGAGCGCCATAATCCGATCCCGCCCGGCCAGCGGCCGGAACGTGCCATCCCCAGCCGCGATCTGCTGCAGACGCTCAGCCGGATGGATGCCGAGCCCTCGCCGGGAGGCGTCGCGCCCAGCATTGCCGACATCAAGCAGTCGCTGCTGGCGCAGGCGCGCCAGCAGCATGGCAAGCCGGTCGCGCTGGCGCCGAGCGACAGCGACACCTTCGATCTGGTCGGCCTGCTGTACAGCCACCTGCAGCGCGAAATCCGCGACGACGCGCCGGCCGCAGCGCTGGTGAAGCGGATGCAGCTCACGCTGCTGCGCGTTGCGCTGCAGGACCGCGCCTTCTTCGTGCGTCCGAACCATCCGGCCCGACAGCTGCTGAGCACGGTGTCGGAAACCGCCGCGAAATGGTTGGCCGAGGACGACTTCGATCCGCAGCTGCTGACGCCGCTGCAAGAGGCCGTGACCCACGCGGTCAAGAATTTCGACGGCAATCTCGAAGTCTTCGAGCAGAGCAACAAACAGCTGCAGTCGCACATCGACACCCAGGTGCGTCGCGCCGAAACTCTGGAACGTCGCCACGTCGAAGCCGCGCGCGGCAAGGAAAAGCTCGAAGCCGCCAAGCTGCGCGCCGAGCAGGTGCTCACCGAGACCGTCGGCGAAGCGCCGTTGCCGAAATTCACCCGCGCGCTGTTGAACCAGGCGTGGGCCGATGTGCTCACCCTGACGTTCCTGCGTCACGGCGAGGGCTCGGAAGAATGGACCCGGCAGATCGACGCCACCCGGCAGATCGTCGCCGCCTGCACCCATCGCGATCCGAACGCCGAACATCCCGCGCTGAAAGCGCACGTGGAAACGGCGCTCAAGCAGGTCGGCTATCACGAAGACGAAGCCGAGGTCATCGCCAAGCGCCTGTCGAGCAATGTGCGCGACGACGAGGACGGCGAGTCCCGCACCGAACTGACCATGAAGCTCAAGGCGCGCGTGCGTCTGGGCGAAGACACCCAGAAGGCGCGCAAACCGGAGCTGCCGTCGCGTTCGCCTCACGAACAGCAATGCTACGAACAGCTGCGTCTGCTGCCGTTCGGTACCTGGATGGAGTTCGTCACCAATCAGCAGGGCGATGTGGTCCGTCGACGCATGTCTTGGTTCAGCCCGGTCACCGACAACGCGCTGTTCGTCAATCAGCGCGGCCAGCGCATCGGCGAGCATTCGCTCGACAGCCTCGCGCGGATGATGGCCAAGGACCAGGTGCGGATCGTCACCGTGCAGCGCGCGGGTCTGGTCGATCGCGCCTGGCATGCGGCGATGAGTGCGCTGCGCAGCCTCACCGGCCGTCGCGACGATCATGCCGACGACGAAGAGCCCGCCGACGATGGCGGTACCGCCGTGCGCTCCGGTCCCGCCGCGCCGCTGGAGCCGATGCCGGCTGCGTCCGACGAGACCTATGTGCGTTCCGTGCCCAGCGCTGCGCCGCAACATGCGCCGCCTCATGCGCCGGTGGAGCCTTATCCCGGGCTGATCGGCGACGAATCCGCCGGGCTGCCGCCCAAAGGAAACGCGTGATGAGCAGCAAAGAACATCGCCGCTCGCCGCGGCGCAAGGTCGCCGAGACTGTGCTGGTCAGCGATGTCATGACCGAGGAGATCGCCGGCCGCATCGGCAATCTGTCCGAAGGCGGCATGCTGTTGATGGCGAGCGTGCCGCTGACCGACGACGCGCTGTATCAGTTTCGCTTTCGCCTGCCCGGCATCGACAGCGTCGACATCGAAGTCGGCGCGCATCTGCTGTGGCTCGATCGCGCCAGCTCGCCCGGACAGTCATGGGCCGGCTTCCGCTTCATTTCGCTGTCCGACGAGCACCGCCAGCGGCTGCACGGCTGGGTCGATGCGCCGGGCTCCGATTACGACTGAGGCCGCGTCGCACGGCCGTCGCGCGCCTGAACCGGTGTCGCGACAACGCGGCCCAGCGCTGCCGCTTCGCGCAGAATGCGTCCCAGGCGTGGCTCCGCTTCAGCGGGATGCCTTCTCCGACATCTTCCGAACAACCGAGCGTGCCGCCATGTCCGCAGATCTCTCCCGCCTCTACGTCGACCATCTCGCCACCCAGCGCGCGCGCGCAGACACGGCGCTCGCGCGGGGCGGCTTCGATCATCTGGTCGTGCCCAGCGGCACGCAGCATTACCAAGTCTTCGACGACCGCGACTACCCGTACGCGGTCAATCCGCATTTCAAAGCCTGGTTGCCGCTGACCAGCATCCCCGGCAGCTGGCTGATCCATACCCCGGGCGAGCGCCCGAAAGTTCTGTATCTGCAGCCGCACGATTACTGGCACGTGGTGCCGCAGGCGCCGAACGGCGAATGGGTGGAGCACTTCGACATCCACATCATCCGCAAGCCCGACGACGCGATGCAGCTGTTGCCCAAGAACGCCGCGCTCTGCGCGATTCTGGGCGAAGCGCAGAGCGCGCTGGGCCACTACGGCGCGTTCGCGCCGAACAACCCGCAGCCGGTGCTGGACTACCTGCACTACCATCGCGCCTTCAAGACGGCGTACGAAATCGAGATGATGCGCGAAGCGACGCGCGTCGGCGTGCGCGGTCACCGCGCCGCCGAGCGCGCATTCCACAGTGGCGCCAGCGAATTCGGTATCCATCTGGCGTACTGCCAGGCCGCACGTCAGGACGCCAACGATCTGCCGTACAACAACATCATCGCGCTCAACGAGCACGGCGCCGTGCTGCACTACACCGACCGCGACCGCCAGGCGCCGCGTCCGGTGCGAAGTTTTCTCATCGATGCCGGCGGCAGCCATCGCGGCTACGCCAGCGACATCACCCGCACCTATGCCGCGGATCCCGGCAGCGAGTTCAAGGCGATGATCGATGCGGTCGACGCCGCGCAGCTGAAGATGTGCGCTCAGGTGCGCGCCGGCACCGATTACAAAAACATCCATCTCGACGCGCATCTCGCGCTCGCGAAGATCCTTCGCGATTTCGATCTGATCAACGTTGCGCCTGAAATCGCGGTGGAAACCGGCGTCAGCAGCGCTTTCTTCCCGCACGGCATCGGCCACGGCATCGGCCTGCAAGTGCACGAAGTCGCCGGCTTCGCCGCCTCCGATGCTGGCGGCACCATCGCCAAACCCGAAGGCCACCCCTATCTGCGCCTCACCCGCACGCTGGAACCGGGCATGGTCGTCACCATCGAGCCGGGCATTTACTTCATCGACATGCTGCTGGATGCGCTGAAAGACAAAGGCCTCGGCCCGAGCGTGAACTGGGATCGCGTCGCTGCGTTCAAGCCTTACGGCGGGATCCGGATCGAGGATGATGTGGTGTGTACCGAAGGCGATCCGATCAATCTCACGCGCGAGGGATTTGCGGGCGGTTGATATTCGTGGTGTGCGGCTTGGCACTCCGACTTTTCGGGACGGCGCCTTTGGGCTAGTGCCAGTCAGTTAACGCAAATTGTCCGTCTCATGCGGCCGTTTTCTCCTTCCTCCGCGTGCGGGGGAAGGTTGGGATAGAGGCGCTGTGCGCTGTCATGTGGAGCACCCCCATCTCAATCCTCCCCCGCTCGCGGGGGAGGAGGCCAAATCTCAGCGTCGCCAAACATACTCAGCAGCCTTAACCGAATGGCTTTAGCCTTTGGGCGCCGTTTTTTCTTTGGCAGCGTCAATGGACCGAAGTGGTTTACGGCTTCGTTGACAGTGTGCTCGGGGTGGCGCAGTCTGTTTTATGCCAAGATTCAGGGTCTAAGAGTAGTTTTCCGTCACGCGGTATCCTTCGCTATCGGCGAAAGGAAGGAAGCAACTCATGAGCAAGACAAACATACTGCTCGTTTGCGCGAACCCAAGAGGAACAGACCCTCTGCGCACAGCCGAAGAGGATCGAACGCTCCGCGAGTCGCTCCGCCTCTCGCCCAATCGTGACGACTTCGACGTCCAGACATTGAACGCTGCGACTATTGATGACCTTCGTCGCGCGCTCCTCTGGAAGCCCTTCAACGTGGTCCACTTCTCTGGCCACGGTACTCAGGGAGGCCTGATCTTTGAGGATGCTCAAGGGAAACTGATGGTCCCGCATTCCGCTGCATTGGCGGATCTGTTACACCGCCGTGGGGTACACGTTGCACTTCTCAATGCCTGCTACTCGCTGTCAGTGGGAGAGATCTCTGCGATTGGACTGGACTATACCGTCGCTTCAACAGGTCCGATTTCTGATCCTGGCGCTATCGAGTTTGCTCGTGGTTTCTATGATGCACTAGGTGCGGGATATGAGGTGCCTGAGGCGTACGCGGAGGGTATGTTCGCAGCAAGGCTAAAGGGCGTAGGCATTGATGCAGTCTTGCTCCGAAAGGGGGAAAAGTTCGTGCCCTCTCGTGAACCAACGACTCCTGCTGTTGTCCGCTCGAAAACCACAAGGGCGGCACAGTCCATCCTTGGGATTGCAGTTGACGCATCCGGCTCAATGCAAGGCAGTATGCAGAACCGCGCAGGAAACTCCTCAACGCGGTTCGGAGAAGTAAAGGCAGCACTGGCAGACATCGGGCGACAAGTGCAAGGCGAGCTAAAGGATCGCGCCTCGGAGGCTGGTGATAGTTTTCAAGTCTTCCTCTATGCGTTCGGGCTGAGAGTTGGGGCAGGTGTGGCCGACATTCCTAGTCTCTGGCTCGCCGCGCAGCGCCTTGACCTCGAGCGGGAGATCGCTGTCAGACGCAAGAAGTATGAAGCTGAAGCGAGACAAAAGGCATCCCAGTACTCAGGCTTGGCCTCGCTCGCTCGCGACTTTGGCTATGGCGGCCTCGTGGATTCCATCACAAATGCTGCGACTGACTCTGTCCGTGAACGAATCGTCGGTGAAGTTGCGTCCGCAGTGATTGCTGAGGCCGGACGATTAGACGACTCAACACTTACGGCCGAGAAATTGGCTGCGCTGTTCGATGAGATTCCTATTAATCAAGATGCACAGCTGTTGGACCATCTACTTTTTGGGTCTACTCCAATGGCCGCAGCGGCAGCCCAAATTCGTGACCGTTTTCTCCGGCTGGGCACGCAAGCGTATGACCACAGGACACTTCTCGTAATCTCAGACGGAGAGCCCACTGATGGAGATCCACGACCCGCGTTTGATGAGATTCGCTCTTCCAGCATTGATATCATCGCTTGCTACGTAACAGACGATGACATCGCGGATCCACGTACTTTGCATGGTTCACCCTTGCCATGTTGGTCAACGGGCGCCAGATTAATGTGGGACATTGCGTCGCCAGTAAACGAGTCTGGTCCAGCTGCAAGACTACTGCTCTCGCATGGTTGGTCCATCGAGAAGGGCGCAAGGCTTTTTGTCCAAGTAAACCATTCGGAAGTGCTCAAAGAGTTTGCCCGGGTAGTCACGAGTCACTTCACGCACGATTCGTCTAGCATGCTGCCCCGAGGGCAGTGACGGCTAACTGGTCTTTCAACTGGAGCCCTCACTGAGGTCGCAGCTTCGATATTGTAGGAATATCATCTGCCTTAGCTCCGTAGAGCGGTTTTCAACCCGCCGTAAACGAAGCGTCGACTCGCGACCTCCGTCGCTACTGCAAGAGCCAAAGACGCTTGAAGCGCAACTTGCGCGCGCGAAGCGAAAAAAGCACCCCTTCCAGCCTCCTCCCTGCTCGATGCGCAAGTAGAAAAGCATCGCGACTTCCGTCGCTCCCACGGTCGCGATGGCGGGCCAGGCCCGCCCTACGCTCGGCTTCTGGGGTTGCGGGCTTTTTCGCGGGCTTCGCGATGCGCGGTTTCGGCCAGCACTTTGAACTGGCGTTCGCGTTTGAGCCACAGTTCGTTGCCGGTGTCTTCTTCGACATCGGTCTGCGGGATCTGGCCGAAGGCGATGCGCATCGGCGCGGCCTGCTGCGACAGCGCGTTCTGCATCGCGCCGAAGTAGAGTGCGTTGTTGCCGTAGCGCTGATTGATCTTGTCGAGCACCGCGCTCATCTCGCGGCTGCGCTGGCGATCGGGCATGAGTTCGCCGCTGACGCTGCCGCGCGCTTCCAGTTGCACCAGGGTCACCGCCACCGACAGCGGCGGATAGCGCTTCGGGTTCCAGCGGCCGCTGGCGAGGGCGCGCTCCAAGGCTTCGAGTTCGTGGCCGAGGAGTTTCAGGAATGTGGGCGTGTCGTCGATCGGCGCGAACGACAGATCGCGCTCGAAACGTTTGTCCATGCCGACGAAGCGGATGCGGATCGCGAGCCCGCCGGCGAGGAACTGTTCCTTGCGCAGGCGCATCGCGGCTTTGGCCAGCAGTTTGAACAGCACCGAGCGCGCGCCATCGTAGTTGCGCAGTTCCGGGCCGAGCACGTGCGAATGGCCGACGGAGCCGCGCTGGCTTTCGCGTCTGGGCAGATGGAAGCCGCGCAGCTGCAGCCAGTAACGTTCGCCTTCGATGCTGCCCCACGCGGCGCGCAGGTGTTCGCGGGTCGCGGCGCACAGCTGTTCGGTGGTGCGGATGCCGGCGCGGTGCAGGCGGCGCTCCATCGACGGGCCGATGCCGCAGAAATCGCGCAGCTCCAGCACGTGCAGCGCGTGCGGGAGATCGGCCATTTCCAGCACCGTCAGGCCGTCGGGCTTGCGCATGTCCGACGCGGTCTTGGCGAGGAATTCATTCGGTGCGATACCGATGGAGCAGCGGATCGCGTCGAAACCGCGATCGATCAGCGTGCGTTTGATGTTGCCGGCGATGGTTTCCGCATGTTCGCGCTGGCGTTCGCGGCCGATCAGCCAGCACGGCACTTCGTCGATCGATGGCGCCTTGTCGTGCGGGATGCAGTGCTGGATCGCATCCATCAGCTGATGATGCAGTTCGACATAGCGCGCCGGCCGGCCTTCGATCAGCACGATGTCCGGGCATTTTTCGCGCGCCTCCCACACCGGCGTGCCGGTCTTCACGCCGAAGGCCTTGGCCTCGTAGCTGGCGGCGATGCAGCAGGTGGTCTCCGCCATCACCGGCACCACCCCGACCGGGCGGCCGCGCAGGCGCGGATCGTCCTGCTGTTCCACAGAAGCGAAGTACGAGTTGAAATCGACGAAGAGGCAGCGCAGGGTCATGGGGTGGTATCGGCCGCACGTCCGCCCCAACGGATCGTGCAGGGTATGTTGATGACGCGAGCCCGGCCGCCGGAACCGGGTAGGGCGGGCTCAAGCCCGCCGCCAGTCCCCAGTATCGCATCGCCCGGGCGATTGAGGGGCGATGCGATGCTGTAGGAGGGGCTTTAGCCCCGATGCTTTCCGCCGTGAATCGGCTGCGACGGTCGGGCCTGAAGGCCCTCCTACAAAGATCTTCGGATCAACGGGTTACAACACCACCGGCGGCTCGCCGCCGACGATCAGCACATCGGCCGGGCGGCGCGCGAACAGGCCGACGCCGACCACGCCGGGTATCTGGTTCAGGTCGCGCTCCATCCCCACCGGGTCGACGATCGCAAGGCCGTGGACATCGAGGATCCAGTTGCCGTTGTCGGTGACCGTGCCGTCGCGCCAGACCGGCTGGCCGCCGGTGATGCGGACGATCTCGCGCGCCACCAGACTGCGCGCCATCGGGATGACTTCCACCGGCAGCGGGAAGCGGCCGAGGATGCCGACCTGCTTGCTGGGGTCGACGATGCAGACGAAGGTCTTGCTGGCTTCGGCGATGATTTTTTCGCGGGTAAGCGCGGCGCCGCCGCCCTTGATCAGGCGTCTGTGGCCGTCGCATTCGTCGGCGCCGTCCACGTACAGCGGCAGCGGACCGGTGTTGTTGAGTTCGAGCACGTCGATGCCGTGTCTGCGCAGCTGCGCGCTGCTCTGCTCGGAACTGGAGACGACGCCTTGGATGCGATCCTTCATGGCGGCGAGGCCGTCGATGAAATAGGCGACGGTGGAGCCGGTGCCGACGCCGACGATCATGCCGTCTTCGACGTAGTCGAGGGCTTTCAGTGCGGCGAATTTTTTGGTTTCTGGCATGGGGGAATTACTCGAGGGAGAGAATGATTTTCCACTGCGCGGCGGTGACGGGCAGCACTGAGAGCCGGTTTCCCTTGCGGATGAGCGCGAACTCCTCGCCGAGCCTGTCGGCCTGCGCGCGCATATCGTCGAGCGCGATCGCGCGCTTGAGGGCGCGCACGTAGCGCACGTCGACCAGATCCCAGCGCGGCTCTTCGGGTTTGGATTTTTCGTCGAAGTATTTCGACGCGTGTTCGAACTGGGTCGGGTCCGGATACGCGGCGGTGGCGACTTCGGCCAGGCCGTAGACGCCGGGCACATCGGTGTTGGAGTGATAGAACAGCACGCCGTCGCCGAGCTGCATGCTGCGCATGAAATTGCGCGCCTGGTAATTGCGTACGCCGGTCCAAGGTTCCACGCCGACGCGGGCGAGGTCGTCGATGGAAAAGTCTTCGGGTTCCGACTTCATCAGCCAGTAGTGTTTGCGTGCGGTCATGGCGGAGGGGTGCGCAGATTGAACGTATCGGATTCGGTGCAGACGGCGTCGAGCGGCACGTCCCACGGTTCTGCGGGCAGGGCATCGATCCGTTGCACCGCGAAACCGGCGCCGACCAGCCACGGCGGAGGCGCGGCGGGATGGCGACGGAAGGCGAGGCTGCGATCGTACCAGCCGCCGCCCATGCCCAATCGTTGTCCGGCGGTGTCGAACCCCACCAGCGGCATCACGATCATGGTCATCGCTTCGGCCGGCAGCACTTCTGCCCCGGCGGGCTCGGGAATGCCGAACCGGTTGGCGACGAGCGCCTCGCCCGGGCGCCACGGCGCAAACTGCAGGCGCATGTCGTCGCCCAGCACCGGCAGGCAATAGCGCACGTCGGCGGGCAGCCGCAGTTGCCAGACATGCAGCGCGATTTCGCCGTCCATCGCCCAGTAGCCGGCGACGTGCCCGGTTGCGGGCGCGAACGGCAGCGTCAGCAGCCGTGCGGACAGCGCTTCGGCGGCAGCGATGCGCGCGGCGGCCGGCAGCTGTCTGCGGCGTTCGCGCAGGGTGTCGCGGAGCGCTCTGCGCTGTGCGGTGCGGTCGTCGGTCATATCGCCTCGCGCTGCAAGCGACGGCTCATGATGTGTTGCGCACGCGTGAAAAGATCATGGACAGGTTCTCAGGGATGTCGGGGGGCATCGCTGCAACGAAAAGCCCGCACGGGTGCGGGCTTTCGAGGGACTTCGCCGCATCGCTGTGGGCAATCGCTTTGAGCAATCGCTTTGAGCAAGGGCCGCGCGATGCATTGCACGGCCTTGATCCGCTAGCGATCCGTCGCGATACGACTGCCGCGATGCGGCAACCGCGCAATCAAGACATCCTCCGCCATGACGATGCGCGCTAAACGACCTTGAACCCGGGGTTCAAGTGGGAACGCTTGGCTTCCATCGGGCTTCCCGCTGCGAGGCGGACATGCACACCCGGATTCCATTGCATTCCCGTGGTCGTATTTAAGGGCCAAGGTGAATGTTCGGCACGCCGTCGTTCACGGCAGAGGACGCAGATGCAGTATAGGGGTGCAACGCGCCAGCGCAAGGGTCGGTAGCGATGAAAACGATGGCTGCGCAAACGCGTCTGCGGCGTCGATGCAGGTTGTGATGTCGATCGCGCTGTTAATTGCGCTGTTAATTGCGCTGTTGATTGCGCTGTCGATCGCGATGAGGGTTGCGATCGTCGCCGGGAACGATCGTCCGGTTGCTGTCGCGTTCAGTCGGAAGCGAGGCCGTCGATCCTGCGATTGAGTTCGCTGAGCGTGCGCGCCAGTTCGCGGTCGCGCGCCGCGTTCTGGTTGCGTAGCTGTTCCAGTTCATGCGCGAGATTGAGCGCCGCCAACACCGCGACGCGGTCGACGGCGGCCATGCGGTTGCTGCCGCGCACTTCGCGCATCTTGGTTTCGAGCAGGCGTGCGGCGGACAGCAGGCCGTCGCGTTCGTCCGGATGCACACCGACGGTGTACTCGCGGTCGAGGATACGGATGTTGACCGGTTCGCTTGCGGGGCTGGTCATGTCAGCAGGCTCATGGACGCATGCTCATCGAAGCATGCTCATCGAAGCGTGCTTGATCGAAGCGGGGATCACGTGTGCTGCTCCAACGACTTCAGCCTCGCGATCATCGCTTCGACCCGCGAGCGCGCCTGCTCGTTCTTGGCCAGCAGCTGCGAACGTTCGTTCGCCAGCTGTTCCTGCTGCTGGCGCAGGCTGCGATTCTCTTCGGACAGCCGCTGCGCCCGTTGGGCGAGGGTCTCGACGCGGTCGGCGAGCGCGCGCAACTGGGCGATGACATCGGCGTTGTCCATGACCGCACGATAGGGAGGCGTCCGCCCAGGGTCAAGCGGGCCGGCCGGCAGCCGGCAGCGGGGCGGGCGCGGGCATCGCCTCCTGGGGGGCGGCCTGGGGGCCGGTCGCGTCGGCCCTGGCTGGCGTCCAGTCGCGGATGAACTGCAGGCAGGTGTCAGGATCGACCGGACGCAACAGCCAGTAGCCCTGGATCTCATCGCAACGGAAGTGATCCAGGAACCGCAGTTGGGTCTCGGTTTCCACACCTTCGGCCACCACGGTCAGGCCCAGCGAGTGGGCCATGGTGATCACGGTGGTGGTGATCGCAGTGTCGTCCGGGTCGCGGTTCAGGTCGGTGATGAAGGTCTTGTCGATCTTCAGCGTGGTGATGGGCAGGCGTTTGAGATAGGCCAGCGACGAATAGCCGGTGCCGAAGTCGTCGATCGCCAGCGACACGCCCATCTCGCGCAAGGCCTGCAGTTTGGCCGAGGTCTGCTCCGCATTGGCCATCAGCACGCTCTCGGTCAGCTCCAGTTCCAGTGTCCTCGGCGGCACGCCGGTGTCGGCCAGCACCCGGCGCACGATCTCGGAAAAATCGCCGCGCAGCAGCTGCAGCACCGATACGTTCACCGCCATGTTCAATTCCGTCAGCCCGGCCTGATGCCAGCGGCGCAGGGTGAGACAGGCTTCGCGCAGCACCCATTCGCCGATTTCCAGAATCAGGCCGCTTTCTTCGGCCAGCGGGATGAATTGGATCGGCGGGATCTCGCCGTACTCCTCGCTGGTCCACCGCAGCAGCGCTTCCACCCCGGTAATGCGGCGGGTGGTGAGCGACAGCCGGGGCTGGAAGACCAGCCGCAGCTCGCCGCGATCCAGCACCTTGTGCAGCGCGCTGGACAACTGCGCTCGGCGGCGGTTGGCGGTCTCCATGGCGTCGTCGTAGCGCACGAAGGTGCGGCGGCCGGCGGCCTTGGCCTGATACATGGCCGTATCGGCCTGTTTCAGCAGTTCGGTCGGCACCTTGCCGTGATCGGGATACAGGCTGATGCCGATCGAAGGCGAGATCACCACTTCCTGGCGGTCGTCGAGTACCAGCGGCGCTTCGAAGGCCATGATGATCTCGCGCGCGACCTTGTCGGCGTCTTCGGGCTGGTCCAGGTTCTCCAGCACGACCGTGAATTCGTCGCCGCCCAGCCGCGCCACGGTCTGGTGTTCGCCGACGGTGTCCTGCAGGCGCATGGCGGCGGCGCGCAGGATGCGGTCGCCGGCGGTGTGGCCCAGCGAGTCGTTGATGTCCTTGAAGCGGTCCAGATCGAGGAACAGCACTGCGATCCGGTGGTCCTGCCGGCGCGCCCGCACGATCGCCCGCGACAGCCGCTCCGACAGCATCGCCCGGTTCGGCAGGTTGGTCAGGGTGTCGAAATTGGCCAGGTAGCGCAGTTCCTGCTCGGCGCGCTTCTGCTGGGTGATATCGGTGATCACCGCGATGTAGAGCCGGTGTTCGCCGTAAATTTCCTCGGTGGCGCGCGATTCGATCTGACAGAGGAATTCCTGGCCGTTCTTGCGTCGCTGCCACATCTCGCCGGCCCAGTGACCTTCGTTCGCCAGCTTCTGGCGGATCCGGTTGTAGAAGACGACATCGTGCTGCGTGCTGTCGAGCAGGCTGGCGCTCTGACCGATGACCTCGCGCTCGTTGTAGCCGGTGGTGCGGGTGAAGGCCGGATTGATCGAAATGAAATTGAAGTCGCGGTCCAGCACCGCCACCGACTCGTTCATGCTGCGCAGCACCGCGATCGCGATCCGCCGCTCCCGTTCGGCCTGGCGCACCAGGGTAATGTCGCGCGCGGTGCCGGCGATGCGGCGGACCCTGCCATCGGCGCCGTTTTCCACCGCGCGGCCGCGCGCGCGCACCCACTGCCATTCGCCGCGGGGGTCGAGGATACGGTGTTCGGAAATGAAGAGTTCGGCCTGACCTTTCAGGTGATCGCGCAATTTTTCCCGCACCTGCGGCAAGTCGTCCGGATGGATGCGGTGATCGTTGTCGGTCACGGTCAATATCCGCAATTCAGGCGCTGTACTGCGCGAATCCACCCACATCCGGTGCATGTGGCGTGTCTTCAGATCGTAGTCCCAGTACTGTTCCGAGGACGCCCACAGCGCGAGCTTGAGACGCCCCTCGCGTTCGCTGAGCTGGTTGGCATAGCGCTTGTCGGTTCTGACGCGGCGGCCCCAGACGACAAGCAGCACGACCGCCAGCACGCCGGCCAGCGCCAGCGAAGCGATCAACTGCAGTTCCGAGGAATCGGGCACGTGGTCCCCCAACGCACATGACGACACCGCCAGTGTAAGCGCTGCGCGGCGGATTGCGCAGGCGGGCGTTGTACACTGGCGCCTCCGCCAAAACATGCCGACGACTGCCCGATGATGTCCGCCTTGCCGAGCCCGGCGCTGCCCAGCCTGTTCGAGATCGAGGACGCGGTCCGCGCGCAGGGGTTGGGGGTCGGCGCCTCGGAACTGCACGGCGCGCTCTGCGGCTGGCTGGCCGGCGGCGGTGGCGACTCGCCGCGCTGGCTGGCGGACGTGTTGGCCGACGATGCTGTCACGGCGCCGGTCGCCGGCAGCGCGCTGGATCGCCTGCGCGAAGCCAGCGTCGCCCAGATCGAAGATCGCGATTTCGGTTTCGAACTGCTGGTTCCCGAGCCGGACGCCTCGATCGCCGAGCGCAGCGGCAGCCTGTTCGACTGGTGCCGCGGGTTTCTCGGCGGTTTCGGCCTGGCCGCTGGCGCGCATCCGCCCCTCACCGACGAAAGCAGCGAAGCCCTCGGCGATCTGGCCAAGCTGGCGGCCGCTACTGCGCAGGACGAGGGCGACGAGGACGACGAAGCCGATCTGGCCGAAATCGAGGAATTCGTCCGGGTTGCGGCGCTGTTGCTGCACAGCGACTGCGCCATGGGCGCGCGCCACCGGCGGCAACTGCACTGATTCGCATGACTTCGACCGGCCCGACCGCAACAGGCATCCCCGCACTGGGCTATGCCCGCCGCCGCCGCCAGCTGATGCGGATGGCCGGCGACGACGCGATCGTGGTCATTCCGTCGGCCCCGGAGCGCATCCGCAGCCGCGACACCCATTACCCGTACCGGCAGGATTCGGACCTGTGGTACCTCACCGGGTTTCCCGAGCCCGAAGCGGTGCTGGTGTTGATTCCCGGCCGCAAGTACGGCGAAGCGCTGCTGTTCTGCCGCGAACGCGACCCCGAGCGCGAAGGTTGGGACGGCCCCCGCACCGGCCCGGAAGGTGCGGTCGATGCATTCGGCATGGACGATGCCTATCCGATCGACGATCTCGACGAGATCCTGCCCGGCCTGCTCGAAGGCCGCACCCGCGTCTACTACCACTTCGGCCGCGACACCGACTTCGATCTCAAGCTGATCGGCTGGCTCAACCGGGTCCGCGCGCAGGTGCGGATGGGTGCGCAGCCGCCGCACGAATTCCTGGAACTGGGACATCTGCTCGACGAGATGCGGCTGTTCAAGGATCGCGACGAGCTGAAGCTGATGCAGCGCGCCGCCGACATCAGCATCGAAGCCCACCGCGCGGCGATGCGCGCGGCGAAACCGGGCATCCACGAATACGAACTGCAGGCGGAGATCGAACGCGTGTTCCGCCGTCACGATGCCGAGCCTGCCTACGGCAGCATCGTCGGCGCCGGCGACAACGCCTGTGTGCTGCATTACCGCGCCAACAACGCGCAGGCGAAGGACGGGGCGCTGGTGCTCATCGACGCCGGCGCCGAGTACCGCGGTTACGCGGCGGATATCACCCGCACCTTCCCGGTCAACGGCCGCTTCAGCAAAGAACAGCGCGCGCTGCACGACCTGGTCGGTGCGGCCCAGCGCGCGGCGCTGGCGCAGGCGCGCCCTGGCGTGCCTTACGAAGCCGGGCACCACGCTGCGGTGGAAACGCTGACCGAAGGCCTGCTGAAACTCGGCCTGCTCAAGGGCGGGCTGGAAAAAAACATCGCCGATGGCACCTACAAGCGCTTCTACCGGCACAAGACCGGGCACTGGCTCGGTCTGGATGTGCACGACGTGGGTGAGTACCGCTTCGACGGCGACTCGCGGCTGCTCGAAACGGGCATGGTCTTCACCATCGAACCCGGTCTCTATGTCGGCGCCGACGAAAAATCCGTGCACGAAAAATGGCGCGGTATCGGCATTCGCACCGAGGACGACATCCTCGTCACCAGGGACGGCCACAAGGTGCTCACCGACAAACTCGCGCGCAGCGCGGACGAGATCGAAGCGTTCATGGCGTTGCCATAGCGAGGCCTACGCCATCGATGCCGTCCAACGATATTCGTAGAACGATTTTTGTAGGAGCGACTTCAGTCGCGAAGCCCGTAACCTTCGACCGCCTGAGAAGCGCATCCCGGGAATGCGATGCCATCGTGCGCCAGAATGACCGAAGCGTCATCGTTGGGCAGGCGCGTCGGATTGCCGGCATC
>JBIITV010000269.1:0-3893 GCA_044340325.1 Lysobacteraceae bacterium | reverse complement strand
CCGCCGGTGAGGTGACCGGACACCCGGTGGCGGACCATTTTGCCGACGTCGGCAAAATGGTCGACCTGGGTTCCGGTAGCCAGCGCGAGGTGGACGACATGATGCTCACCCGCTACGCCTGCTATCTCATCGCCCAGAACGGCGACCCCAAGAAGCAGGAGATCGCGTTTGCCCAGACCTATTTTGCCATCCAGACCCGCCGCGCCGAATTGATCGAGCAGCGCCTGTTGGACGCCGAGCGCGTGTTCGCGCGCAAGAAGCTGACCGAAACCGAAAAGGAACTATCGCAGGTCATCTACGAACAGACCGGCGGCAATCAGGACTTCGCCTTGATCCGCAGCAAGGGCGATCATGCGCTGTTCGGCAAATCCACCCAAGCGATGAAGGCGAAGTGGAAAGTGCCCGATGGTCGGCCGCTGGCCGATTTTGCGCCAACCATTTTGCTCAAGGCCAAAGACTTCGCGGCGGAAATCACCATCTTCAACGCGCGTCAGCATGAAATGGACAGCGAGCGCGCCATCTCGCAGGAACACATCAGCAACAATCAGGCCGTGCGCAATACGCTGCTGGAGCGCGGCATCCGCCCGGAAGCGCTGCCGCCTGCGGAAGACGTGAAGAAGATCGAGCGCCGTCTCGGCGCTGAAGACAAGAAGTCGCTCAAGAATCCCGATGGACTCGATAACTGATATGGCCACCAAGAAAACCAAAACCCCGCTGGCGGTCGAAACCCTCAAGCACGACGAGGCCACGCGCAAGAACATCCCGACGGCCGAATATCAATCGGTGATGGCGCAGGACGACCAGCGCCCGGTGCGGGTGGAGTACGAGCGCCGCAATCGCGATCTGGATCCGCAGTTGGTCTGGCGCGGCAAGGACGAGCAGGATTGGTCCAATCTCATCGTGCATGCGCCGACGCTGTACATCCAGGAGAAGGTCCACCCCAAGGTGCTGGTGGACGAGCTGAAGCGCGAGAGCGAGCGCCAGCGCGAAGCCAAAGAACGCGGTGCGGGCGTCATCAAGGATCAGGTCGATCTGTTTGCGGATTTCAATGGCTTGCCCGACGACAACGCCAAGACCGAGTTCTACCAGCACGACGCGCACTGGGCCAACCGGATGATCCTGGGCGACAGCCTCGCGGTGATGGCCTCACTGGCCGAACGCGAAGGCCTGCGCGGCAAGGTGCAGTGCATTTATTTCGATCCGCCCTATGGCATCAAGTTCAACAGCAACTTCCAATGGAGCACCACCAGCCGTGATGTGACAGACGGAAAATCTGAGCACATCACCCGTGAGCCGGAACAGGTGAAGGCGTTCCGCGACACTTGGCGTGACGGCATCCACAGCTACCTTACCTACCTTCGAGATCGACTCACTGTCGCCCGTGACCTCCTTACCGATTCCGGTTCTATCTTTGTACAGATCGGTAATGAAAATGCACATCGTGTCCGAGTTTTAATGGATGAAGTTTTCGGTGCAGATAACTGTGTGAGTTCAATTGTTTTTGCAAAGACATCTAGTTCCACGGGTGAATACCTTGGTCCTACGTTCGATACGCTGCTCTGGTACGCAAAGCGGATAGAAACTGTCAAATACAGGAAATATCTTCTGAAGAAGGCGCCAGGCCAAAAAGGTGGCACTGGCTACAAAAGCGTTCAACTTTCGAATCTTAGTAGGCGTTCATTAACAAAAGAAGAAATTGAAGATGGGTATATTTTGGAGGCAGGCTCCAAAATATATTTCAGGGACAATCTCACCAGTCAAAGTGTAGGTCGTGCAAAAGGGGATGGGGCAGCTTCATGGTTCGGAGTGAACTTTGAAGGTCAGGTCATCAAGCCGACATTGTCTGTACGCTGGAAGACTAACGAAGTTGGATTTGATCGGTTGATTAAGGCAAACCGGGTCGAAGCAAGTTCGGGGAGCAATTTGGGTTACATCCGTTTTCTTGATGACTACCCGGCTTACGAACTAACGGATATTTGGACGGACACACTCGGTCAAAACCAGTTTGGCGGGGCTAAGACTTACGTTGTGCAAACGGCTCTGACTGCTGTTGAACGTTGTCTTTTGATGGCTACCGATCCCGGTGACCTTGTGCTCGACCCCACATGCGGCTCCGGCACCACCGCCTACGTCGCCGAACAATGGGGCCGTCGTTGGATCACCATCGACACCTCGCGCGTGGCGCTGGCCTTGGCGCGTGCGCGCATCATGGGTGCACGCTATCCGTACTACCTGCTTGCGGACAGCCGCGAGGGCCAGCTCAAGGAAGCTGAAGTCACCCGCAGTGCACCGTCCAGCGCGCCCACGCGCGGCAATCTCCGTCAGGGCTTCGTCTATGAGCGTATTCCTCACATCATGCTCAGTTCGATCGCTAAGAATGCCGAGATCGATGTGATTTGGGACAAGCATCAGCAGGTGCTGGAACCGCTGCGCCAGCAATTGAATACGGCTCTGAAGAAGACGTGGGAGGAATGGGAAGTGCCGCGTGAGGCCGAGAGCAAGTGGCCGGATACGGCGAAGACGCTGCATACCGACTGGTGGCAGCAGCGCATCGCCCGCCAGCGCGAAATCGACGCCTCCATCGCCGCCAAGGCCGAGTTCGAATATCTCTACGACAAACCCTACGACGACAAAAAGAAAGTGCGCGTGGCCGGCCCGTTCACGGTCGAAAGCCTGTCGCCGCACCGCGTGCTGGGCGTGGACGAGAACGACGAACTGATCGACGGCGTGCGCGATGCCCATGGCGACTACGGCACCGTGCGCGACTTCGTGCAGATCATCCTCGACAACCTGCGCACCGCCGGCGTGCAGCAGGCGCACAAGACCGACAAGATCGACTTCACCGCGCTCACCCCGTGGCCGGGCCATCTGGTTTGCGCCGACGGCCGATACATTGAAGGCGACACCGAAAAACGCGCCGCCATCTTCATCGGCCCCGAGTTCGGCACCGTCTCCCGCCCTGACCTGGTCGCCGCCGCGCGCGAAGCCGGCGACGCAGGCTTCGACGTGCTGATCGCCTGCGCCTTCAACTACGACGCGCATTCCTCCGAGTTCGACAAACTCGGCCGCATCCCCGTGCTGAAGGCGCGCATGAACGCCGACCTGCACATGGCCGAAGACCTCAAGAACACCGGCAAAGGCAACCTGTTCGTGATCTTCGGCGAACCCGACATCGACATCCTCGACGCCGGCAACGGCCAGATCGCGGTCAAGGTCAACGGCGTCGACGTCTTCCACCCCAACACCGGCGAAGTCCGCAGCGACGGCGCCGACGGCATCGCCTGCTGGTTCATCGACAGCGACTACAACGAAGAAAGCTTCTTCGTCCGCCACGCCTATTTCCTCGGCGCCAACGACCCATACAAAGCGCTGAAGACCACGCTCAAGGCCGAGATCGACCCCGACGCCTGGGCCACGCTCAACAGCGATACCTCCCGCGCCTTCGACAAACCCAAGTCGGGGCGGATTGCAGTGAAGGTCATCAACCATCTGGGGGATGAGGTGATGAAGGTGTTCAAGGCCTGACGGAACCGAGCAGCAAGTAGCCCGGGTAAGCGCATAGCGCGCACCCGGGGCGATCGTAAGCGGTCGGGTCTCCGTGACCGATCGAGATCAGGAGCCCCGGGTGCGGCCTGCGGCCTTACCCGGGCTACTCGCTCTAGCTTTTGTGGGAGCGACTCAAGTCGCGAAGCCGGTGAACTTGCAGTGACTGCATCCATCGCCATCCCGTAACGCCGCTGCTGACAGCGGTCGGATTGCGAACGCCGCCGCAACGGATCCAGCGCGGGCTTCGCGACTTGCGTCGCTCCTACGAAGAGCAACCGCTCGCGACTTCCGTCGCACACAAACGGCAACAGCAGGGCGCGAGCGTTCTTTGCTGTTGTAGGAGCGAC
>JBIITV010000016.1:0-50124 GCA_044340325.1 Lysobacteraceae bacterium | reverse complement strand
ATGATCTGGAAGATCGACAACAAGCCTGACACAGTCATTTATCTCAATGCTCATATCACGTCTCACTTAACAAAAAGTGTAGTCAATTCTGGGGTATCCGATCCAGATTTATATATCCAACCGGTCCGTACGACCCCACTACCTCCAGGGCCAATCACAGGTATGTCTACGGTAAAACGAGCGCCGAACTGATCAATTTTTCCAGGTAAAAACGGATTCTTCGTAACCCCACCACGTAACTGCGCTATCAAATCATCAGCATTCCGCTGCGTGAATCCAAGCACGGATTCAAACACGCGAGCCTTGTTCCCTCCAACTGGATGAGCCGGATTTAGAGCATATTCAGTCAATTTTCTTGGATCTATTATGGCGCGAGCAGCGCCAGGAAGCGCATCAACAGCTGAACCTCCTGCGCCAGCCCCACGAATCGTCCGAACCGTGCCAGTCGCCTTAGCCCCAGCAGCACCCACATTCGCCAAACCAATAACCGCATCGCCAAAATCAGCCTGCTCTCTGCTTAAGCCCGCAGCTTGAAGCCCTCTACTGGTAAGCGATTGTTCTGGCACACCATTCCAAGCCTCTTGTGCGCCTGAACTAATGGTGTCCGCAGCATGTCCGCAAATAAGTACCGTTGCCGCGCAACCCACGCCTGAACCGCACAAGGTCGCACCAGCAGAGCATTCAAAAACGCCACCGACAACTTTCAACCCACCCAAGAATCGAGTCAAATTGCTAGGTTCATCTGCAGCAGTCGAAGCGCCCCGTTCGCTCGATGGTGCAGCCTGATCCTTTCGACTTCCAGCACCAGTCGTCCCCTGCCTACCCGACGCACCATTCGTGACACCGGTCACTCGGGCCGAGTTTCCATTCGAAGCATTCGTTAAGGTCGCACTGCCATCACCATTATTCTTCACCGTGCCCGCAGTGGTCTTGATATGCGACCCCGCTTGCTGTGAAGTCACCTTCGCAGTGCCACCACTACCCGCCGCTGCTGCGCACTCTCCTGCGCTGGCATCCGTTGTGCATGACGCATACCCAGTCGGATCCGTCCCACTCAACGGATTATTGAGGATGTAACTATAAGGATTCAACGACTGCGAGTTCAACGGAAACTGGATAAACGGATCCACGCCGGTGAATCTGCCGAGGTTGTAGTCATAAGCCCGCCCATTCATGTGAATCAACTCAAGCTGATTCAGATGCTCGTGCTGCGTGAACCCCTTCGGCGTCACCGCCGTGCTTTGGATCTTCGCCGGTATGAGATCGTTCCACGTGCCCGATCTGGGCTTTCCGAACGCATCATACCCCCGCGTTTCGATCACGCTACCGCTGGCATTCACCACCGCGTCAACACTGCCAAGTCTGTCCTTCAACAGATACTCGACCTTCCGTGTGCTGCCGGTCCTGCTGATCACCGCGTAGTCGCCGATATACACCTTGGTTTCGCCGGTGTCGATGCGGTATTCGTAGCCCGGCAAGTAGACGCGTGCCCCGTCCGACCCCCAACTGCGCGTACGCATGCCATCGGGACCGTAGCGGAAGTCGTCGCGCAGCGCGCCGCGCTGGGCCACCGTTGGCAGGTTCTGGTGGTCGTACTTCAGCACCAGGCCCGCGCTGTCGCCAGTCAGATTGCCGTTGGCGTCGTAGCAGTAGGTTCTTGTCCCGCCGGCCGCAAGCTGCACCGACTTCACCGCGTTGGCACCACCGCCGCATGATCCGCCGCTGTAGCTGTAGGCGTTCGCGGTATTGCCGCTGAAGTCGCTTTTCTTCGTTAGGTTGCCCACCGCGTCGAAGCCGTAGTTCACCGTGCCGCTGGCGGCGCCGGATCGGATCGACTGCACCAGCCGGTGCAGCTGGTCGTAGCTGTAGTCCTCGCGGCTGGCGCCGCCGTTGAGACTCTGCCGCTTGAGGTTGCCGAACACGTCGTAACCGTAGCCCAGCGTGCGCAGGTTGCCGCTCGCACTGCTGTAGGTCAGACCGGTGAGCTGGCCGGTCTGCAGCTGGTACGTCGGCGTGAGCGTCACCCCGTTGCCGAAGGTTTCCTGCGTGGGCTGGCTCCTGGCGTTGATGGCATTCAACCGCCAATACTCCACGCCGCTCGCCGGCTCCTTGTGCGCGATCGCATGACCGTAGCCCGAATACAGCACCTGCAAGGCTTCGCCGTTGGGATACTCCTGTCCCACTGGCCGGCCGTGGTAGCTGTCGTACTTGGTGCGCGTGCGATAGCTCTGCGTACCCGGGTTCAACTGCTGGATCACATCGCTCTGCACCGCACGCGCCAGCGCGTCGTAGGTCGTCGTCGTGCTGCGTTCCAGTTGGCCGTTGATCGTGCGCTGGTCGCCCAGCGGCGCGCCTTTCGCGTTCGCCGGGTCGTAGCTCCAGCTGTCCGCGACCGTGTCCGCCACCGCATCTCCGGTCACGTCGACGCTCGCGGTTCTGGTCTTCGGACGGCCAAGCTTGTCGTAGCTCAGCGTCGTGGCGATCCCCCGAGCATCGGACTGCGCCAGCACTTCGCCCAGCGCGTTGTAGGCGAAGCCCCAGCTGCCCTGGTTCGGATCGTTGACCGCCGTGCGCTGGCCGATCGCGTTGTACGTCGCCTTGGTAACGATGCTGTTCGCGTCTTCGATGGCTGCGACATTCCCGTTCGCCTCGTACCAGAACCGGGTCCTACCATTCAGCGCGTCGCGCGTCTCGACGTATCTTCCCAGACTGTCGGTGGTACGGCCGAGGTTCAAACAGTTGCCCGTCCCGCTGTCTGCGCTGCCGCAGACCTGGATGTTGGTAGTACGACCGGCGTAGGCATAGGTGGTGACCATATCGCCGCGACCGTCTTCGGCCTGCTTGGGCACGCGCTTCTGGGTCATCCGGCCGAGGATGTCGCTGTAGCTGAAGACGGTGCTGGCGATCGTATCGCCGCCCCGGAATGGTTCGGTCCGCCAGCTCAGTAAGCCGAGCGCCGTGTATTCGTTCATGACATGCGTCCAGGACCCATCTGCCTGAAGCTCTGCCTGCAGCCATTCGCGCGCGAACGCATCGTAATGCTTCAGTCGCGTTGGACTGCCATCCTGCACCGTCACCATGCGGTACAGCTCGATCGGTTTCCAGCATCGTCCCGAATTGCACCAGGTGATGGCGGTGTGCTGATCCGGCGCCACATACACCGCATCGTTCGCGCCACGGAAGCGCTTCCTGGTCGCGAAGCCGAACGCATCGTAGTCGATGAGCGTGCGCAACCCGTTGGCATCGGTCACGCTGCTGGGCTGGCCATCGCGCGCGCGCACCGTGGTGGTCGCGCTGTGGCCCAGCGCATTCACCACCGCCAGCGGGAAATAACCATCGGCGGTGTAGGTGGTGCCGGTGCTGCGGGTGCCGTTGCCATCGCCGTCCGCACTGACGGCCACGCCGACCGGCAGGCCGTAGTTGTTGCTGGTCGGATAGGTGTACGCAGTGACCCGCTGCTGGTTGGCCACGCCCGCCTGCACCGTCTCGATCGACAGCGTGCGGTCCGTGTTCCAGACGTAGCCGCTGCTCACCGTGCGCACCGGGTTGGCAGTGCCCGCCGGCAGCGGATGCTGGCCCGCATCCCACGCGACCAAGGTGCTGACGGTCTTGGCTGTGAGCTTGTCCAGCCACCAGTTGGCGGGATCGACGACGATGGTGTTCGTCTCGCTCACGCACTGCAGGTCGAGCCGATTGGCGGTGCCGCTGGCGCTGCCCGTGCCGGCATCACGGCTGTAGACCACGCGCGACAGCAAATTGCCGTTGGCGTCGTAGCCGGAGGCCGACGCCGGAGTACCGGTGCAGCTGGCGTCGCTGGCCGCAATCTCCTGCGTATAGCCCAGCGTCGCCGGCGTGCCGCCCGCAGCCGCTGTGGTGGCGTCGTAGGTCCACGACGCCTTGGTGTCGAGGAACGGAAAATACCGCGTCGGCACGCCCAGCGTCGGCACGCACGCCGCTGCGTTGGCGCGGTTGCTGCGGTCGCAGCGCCACGCGTAGGTTTGCCTGCTGATCGCGCCGTCCTCGCCGGGGCGTGACACTGGATTCACCACCACCCGCTCAGGCTGGCTGGTCAGCGGAAACTTCTGGTGGAAGGTGGTCGTGGTGCGCAGGCCCGACAGCACGTCCTCTTCGATGATGGTGCGGAACCCCTGGAACCCGCGGCCCTGGGTGTTGTACATCGCCTCGCCGTAGCCGTAGCGCCAGGTACGGAATCCGCCGATACCGTCGCTCTGGATCATCTCCGACACGACCGGCATCGACGAAGTGAAGTAGATGTGGCGCTCGTCGATGTAACGCTGCGAGGCTACGCTTGGCACCGTGTACAGCGGCGTCATCGTCGCCGTTCGCCCAGCCTTGCCGGCCAGCGGCGAATAACTCCAGACCACCTGCTGACCGAAGCCATCGGTGACCATCGACAGCATGTCCTGCGTCTGCGGCGTCACCCCGTCCTGATTCTTGAGCGCAGCGGGGCCGAGGTTCTCGTTGATCAATACCTTGCCGGTGAAGATCGGCAGGCCGCCGGGCAATGTCCTCGGCGAGACCGTCTCGGAGACCGCCACACCGCCGCGCGAGGTCAGGATGCCGAACGAATCACGGATCGCATATTCCGGCGAGCTCAGCAGCATCGCATCGCCATGACCGTCGCCGTAGAGGTCCTCGGACGCCAGATTCATGAAGCCCGAGGTGATGCCGGTAGGCGCTTCGCTGGTCACCGCTGCGCCGCTTGCGTTTTCGCCGACCCGCAGCGCGGTCATCCTGTAGCTGCTGTAGTCGGTGAAGCCGTTGGCATGGGTGGCGATCGCGAGCTGGTTGATCTGGGTTTCCGGGTGCCCGTTGCCGTCGAAATCCACCGACACGCCGGTGCCCGCACCGCCGGGAATCGGCTGACCGGTCAGCGGATTCTCCGGACAGATCCAGCGTTCCTGGCATGCCAAGCCGATACCATCGCCACCCGGGCAGGCGCCGTTGTCGACTGGCTTGTAGATGCACATGTTCACCGCGAATGCGGTCGGGAACAGCAGCTCACTGCTGCCGTCGCCATCGATATCGGTCGGGGTGAGGTGCGCGGCCTGCCATGGTTGCCAAACCTCGGCGCAATGGGCGTTGCCCAGACTGCTGCCGTCGCCGCAGCCAGTCAGACCTGCACCGGTGTTGAGATCGTGGACCTGACCGAGCACGCCGCCGCGGTTGTAGCGCAGCTTCCACTTCACGTCGCTGCCGACATACAGCCAGTCGTCCAGCCCGTCGCCATTGGCGTCGAACCACAGCGAGAACAGACCGGTCTTGGCTTCGTGCGACGTGCGGGGGCTGGCTGTCTGAAACAGCGTGGAGAACGGCTTGGAAACCAGCGAATACACGCTGCCTGCCTTCTGGCCGAACACGATGCGGTCGAGCCGGCGACCTTTTTCGACGGCCGGCTGATCGTTCCAGTAATCGACCTTCGACTCGATCAGGAAATCGACCAGCCCATCGCCGTCGACATCGCGCAATCCGGCGAACTCTTCGCCATCCCAGAACTGAGGTGGTTGACCGGACCAGAGCGTATTGCCGGAGTCGGCCACGCAGTGCGTCGCGACCTCCGGGAAGCTGGGCGCAGCGGCGCCATTGGCCTGATTGCGATAGATGTGCAGTTTCCGTGCGCAGCTGCCGCTGCTTGTGCCCGGGCGCAGCAGCAACAGATCGGCACGGCCGTCGCCGTCGAGATCGCCGACATGCTTGAGGCCGTCGACGGTGCTGCCGACACCCGACACCTGGATGCCGGTATTGAAGATCGTGCCGAAAGCGCTTGCAAAACTACTGTCCGTGGGCGCACCGCTCCAGCTCCGGACCACGATGGTGCCGGTCGTATTGTCGCGTGCGACAAAATCGACGCGGCCGTCCTGATTGAAGTCCGCCGAGCCCTGACCGGTATCGAACACCGCGTATTGGGTCGGAATCGCCATCGACCAGCGAACCGTGCGCTCAGGGGTCAACGAGACGATCGTCCGGTAATCCAGAATCACCTCGGTGGCGCCGTCGCCGTCCATATCGCCCACAGGACGGATGCTGCCGCCGCCATTGCCCAGCGCCTGCGGGATCGCGCTGAACGTCTTCATCGCATGCGTCACCGGGCCCTGCTGCCATGCGAATGTGGTCGGCGGCTTGCAGATCCAGTTCGTGGCGTCATGGGCGCAATCCGCCACCGATTGCAGCAGGCTGCGGCCTGTGGTGGTGCTGAGGCCGTAAGCCAGCACATAGCTGCGCACCGGCACGCTGCCGACAAAATTGACGATGGCGCTCAGACGCTTGGTCTGCCGGGTCAGGCCGCCAGCGAGATACGATGACGAACGATCGTTGGCGCCTGCTCCGCTTGGGCGATCCTCGTAACTGAAGGACACCATACGATCGCCGAGCGTCGCGCCAAAGCCAGTGTAGTGGATCGACCCGACCAGTGTCTCGCCATCGCCATAGCCGGTGTAGCTGTAGTGCATCGCGTTGCCGACGCGGTCTTCGACCCGCGCGACCATCCAGGTCAGCGGCACGCTCACGCCACCGGGCACAACGCGCGCGGCCGACGCCGCAGTGCCGGTGTTGCCGTAGTAGGCGATCTCGCCGGATTTGCGCTCCACCTTGAAGTAGCTGGTGGTGGAAGTGAGATCGCCGCCGAGCTGGGTCACGCGCGCGAAGGACTCCAGCTCGGTCCCGTAGGTCGCACCCGATGTCCCGTACACACCGCCGGTAAGCACCAGTCGCTGGCCATCGAGACAGAGCCGATCATTGGCATCCAACTGCACCGCACGGATCTGCCCGTCCTGTTCCAGCGTCTGAGGACAGCGATGCACGGACGAAAGGCCGGACAGCGACCAGCCCATCCCTGCAACGCCGCTGCCAGCGCGGCTGCTGTAACTCAGCGACAACCCCGGCTGCATGCCGCGACGCCCGGGCGGGACCGCGATCGGAATCTCGTAGCTGGCCGCGCCACCCGACACGCTGGCCGAACCTGCGACCCGACCCACCGTTGGATCGTGCGCCGGCAGCTGTCCCAACAGACTGACCGGGGCCTGGTCGCCGATCAGATCGAAAGGGATCGGCGCGGTCTGCGCATAACTGCGGGGGAACGCCCCCGGGTGCCCCAGTCCGACCATGACGGTGAGCAGCATCGCCACCAACCCGACGCGTGCGCGTGCCCACATCCTGCTACCAGCCGTAGCGCCCATCGCATCGCTGCGCAGCGCGGCGCCCCTTTGCCTATCTCGCATCGCACTATTCCCTGTTACCTGTTACCTGTTTCGAAGGAGTATAGGCACATCCAGTCTCGGATGTTGAGCGTGAGAAGACGTTTTCTCAATCGAATATTTTCTAAAAATGAAACATATTAAAGTGAGCACAACACAGACAGGCTTTAGCGACAGGAGAATGCCGCGCGTGTGTCTGGCAATATCACCTGCACTTTGTAGTCTTGGAATAAATTGGTGCCGCAGAGGACAAGAACCGGCCCGGTCCAGGCCGATCTTCACGTCACGATGAAAACAATGCCGCGCCTGCGGCTGACGATTTTGAATCGCCTGTACTTTGAAGGGCGGGGAAAGTGGTGAGCCGTGAAGGATTCGAACCGGCCCAAGCCGATCTAAACGCCACGACAAAACGATGCCGCGCCTGCGGCTGATAAAAACGAATCACAATGCTTTGATCGTTCAGAAAAGTGGTGGGCCGTGAAGGATTCGAACCTTCGACCAAAAGATTAAAAGTCTTCTGCTCTACCGACTGAGCTAACGGCCCACATGGAATCAACAACACCGGCCCTGAGGCCGCCCGACCTTGCGCTGGGGCGCGCATTTTAGCTCAAACCGCGGCGGATGGGTCAGCCGGCGACGTAACGGGTGGGATCGGGCACGCCGGCAGCCGCAAAACCCTCGGCGCGCAGGCGGCAGGCGTCGCAATGGCCGCAGGCGCGGCCGTCGGCATCGGCTTGGTAGCAGGACACGGTCTGTGCGAAATCCACGCCCAGACGCAGGCCCTCATGGACGATATCGCCCTTGGTCATCCGCATCAGCGGCGCATGGACGCGGAAGCCCGCGCCCTCCACGCCGGCCTTGGTCGCCAGATTCGCCAGCGCCTCGAAGCCGGCGATGAATTCGGGCCGGCAGTCGGGATAGCCGGAGTAATCGACCGCATTCACGCCGCAGAACAGGTCGGTGGCGCCCAGCACTTCGGCCCAGCCCAGCGCGACCGACAGCATGGTGGTGTTGCGCGCTGGCACATAGGTGACGGGGATATCGGCACCGATGATGTGGCCGTCGGTGTCGACCGGCACTGCGATGTCCGCAGTGAGCGCCGAGCCGCCGAGGCTGCGCAGGTCCACGTTGACGGTCTTGTGCGCGACCGCGCCAAGCGACGCGGCAACGCGCACGGCGGCGTCGAGTTCGGAGGTGTGGCGCTGGCCGTAGCGCACGCTGAGCGCATGCGCCGCGAAGCCCTGCTCGCGGGCGATGGCGAGCACGACGGCGGAGTCCATGCCTCCGGAAACGAGAATGACGGCGGGTTTCATGCGTTGTCTTTCCTCTTCTTCAACGGCTGCATCAACGACCCGGCTCGTCATTCCACAGAATCTTGTGCAACTGCATCTGGAACTTCACCGGCAGACGGTCCTGCACGATCCAGTCGGCGAGATCGCGCGCGGAGATTTCGCTTTTGCTGGGCGAAAACAGCACATCGCAGCGCTCGCTCAACCGGTGTTCGGCGACGATGCCGCGCGCCCAGTCGTAGTCCTCGCGGCTGCAGATCACGAACTTGATCTGATCGTGCGCGGTCAGCAGCGGCAGATTCTCCCAGCGGTTGCGTTCGACCTCGGCGGAACCCGGTGTCTTGATGTCGAGCACGCGCGAGACGCGCTGATCGACGTCGGAGACATCGATCGCACCCGAGGTCTCGAGCGAGACGCGATAGCCCGCGTCGCACAGGCGACGCAGCAGTTCAAGGCAGCGCTTCTGCGCCAGCGGTTCGCCGCCGGTGACGCAGACATGGCGCACGCCGTGCCGGGCGACTTCGAGCAGAATCCCGTCGATATCGCGCCATTCGCCGCCGAAAAAGGCGTAGGCGGTGTCGCAGTACTGGCAGCGCAGCGGACAGCCGGTGAGGCGCACGAACACCGTCGGCCAGCCGGCGTCGCGGGCTTCGCCCTGCAGCGACAGGAAGATTTCGGTGATCTTGAGGCGGTCCGCCGATGCGGCGGCCGCAGCGGAGGCGACGTCGGTCATCGCGGCATTTTACCCGGAGGCGGGACTTGCGACCCGCCGGCGTGCGGCATGCCCGGATTCAACGCAGCGGATTCAACAAACGCGGATTCAACAAACGCGGTTTCAACGCACCCGCGACAGCTGGATCGCGCGCAGGCGATCGTCGGCGGTGCGAGCAGCTTCGCTGCCCGGATAGCGCGCCACGACCCTGGCCAGCGTGGCCTCGGCGGCGTCGAGCTGACGCAGACCGTACTGGCACAGCCCCACTTTCAGCAGCGCACCGGCCGCCTTGTCGTGGGTGGGATAACGGTCGAGCAGGCTCTGGAACTGTTCCTGCGCCAGCGCGTAGTTCTGGGTGACGTAGTAGCTCTCGCCCAGCCAGTACATCGCATTCGGGGCATACGCGCCGTCGGGGTGGGCATCGAGAAACGCCTGGAACATCCGCGCGGATTCGGCGTAACGGCCGGCCTTCAGCGCGTCGAAGGCGGTGTTGTAGGCGCTGCGCTCGTCGACGCTCTTGCCGAGGGTGGCAGCATCGCCATAGACGCGCGGCGGCGTGTCCTGCACCGCAGGCGCCTGCACGGTCGGCGTTGTTACCGCCGACGGAGGCAACGGCGGCATGGCATCGGGCGGCGCGGCGGCGCTTTCGAGCCGGTTGAGGCGACCGTCGAGATCGAGATATTGGGTGCGACCGGTCTGCTTGTGCTGTTCAAGCTGCTGCTGCAGTTCTTCGATCTGCGCACGCAGCGACTGCACTTCGGTCTTCAGCTCGCCGACCTGCTTGAGCAGATCGAGATTGCCCGAGCGCATCGCGATGAGCTGCTGTTCGAGGGCGGTCAGGCGATCGCCCGTGCTCACCCGCTGCGCGGATACCGGCAAGGCGATGGCCCATGCAAGAACAAGACAGGCGGACAACGAAAAGCGTCTGATGATCACGACGGTCAAGACCTGGGCGAAAGTGTTTCGAGGGACACACGGCCACGATGCGCGTGGGCCGATGAGGGACGCGACGGGACATCGCGAACGATGCCCCGTGCGTCGAATAGATCGAGTCACTTCGCGGTGTAGACGATCTCGACGCGGCGATTGCGGCCCCAGCAGTCTTCACTGGAGTCGGTACAGGTCGGACGCTCTTCGCCGTAGCTGACGACCGAGATCTGGCTGCCCGAGCCGCCGTTGGCCTGCACCGAGGAGGACACTGCGTTGCCGCGACGTTCGCCAAGACCCAGGTTGTATTCGCGGCTGCCGCGTTCATCGGCATTGCCTTCGAGGGTCATACGGGCGCTGGGACGGTCGCGCAGATACTTGGCGTGGCAGGAGACGATGTCCTGGAATTCGGGCTTCAGCGCGTCCTGATCCAGGTCGAAATACACCACGCGCTGGCGGAGGCAGGCATCGGTGTCCAGATCGCCCGGACCGTAGGCGCCGGTGCGGACCGGGCCGGTATCGGTCACGGTGCCGGTGCCGGTATTGCTGGAGGCGTTGGAGTCCGTGGCGGAGGTGTCGGGGTTTTCCTTCACCTTCTTCGTACAGGCCGCTGCGGTCACGCAGAGGATCGCGGTGAGCAGCACTCGGGTGGTCGTGTTCATGGTGGTCCTCGTCGTTATCGCAGGGTAGGTCATTGGGGGCGTGTGGAGAGACGTGCGGAGAAACGTGTCGTGGCTCAGCGCGGCAAGCGATACGGGCCCCAGGCGGGCTCGCGTACATCGCCGTTGGCCAGCACCAGGCGCTGGCGCACGCGGGCATCGGCGGAGACTGCATAGAGCACACCCCGGCGACCTTCACGCGCGGCGTACAGCACCATGCTCGCGTTCGGCGCGAAGCTCGGCGATTCGTCGAGCGAACCCGGCGAGAGCATGGACCAGCGCGGCGAACCGAGGCTGCGATCGAGCATCGCGATACGGTACACGCTGCCGCTGCCCTGTGCCACGGCCAGCTTTTTGCCGTCGTACGACACCGTGACCTTGGCATTGTAGGTGCCCTGGAAACTGACCCGACTGGCCGCGCCGCCGGCGGCGGACACCTGATAGATCTGCGGGCGACCGCCGCGATCGGACGTGAAATAGATGAGGCTGCCGTCGGCGCTCCAGGTCGGCTCGGTATCGATGCCGAACTGGTTGGTGAGCTGGGTCAGCGCGCGGCTGCCCAGATCCATCACGTAGATTTCAGGGTTTCCGCTTTTGGACAGCGCCATCGCCAGCTTGCGGCCATCCGGCGAAAAGCTCGGCGCGCCATTGATGCCTTTGAAACCGGCGACGGTTTCGCGTGCGCTGGTGGCGATGTCCTGAATGATGATCGAAGAATTGCCGCGCTCGAAACTGACGTAGGCCAGCTTGCGTCCGTCCGGGCTCCAGGCCGGCGACAGCAACGGCTTGTCGGAACGCACCACCGTCTGCGGGTTGTAACCGTCGGCGTCGGCCACCATCAGCGCGTAACGGGTGTCCTTGCCGACGCCCGAAGCGGTGATGTAGGCGATGCGGGTCCAGAATGCACCGCGCACCCCGGTGACTTTTTCGTAGATCGCATCGGCGATCTGATGGGACACGTCGCGTATCGCATTGGCCCGCGCGGTCAGCGCAAAGGCGAGCAGACGGTTCTTGCCGATGTCGAACAGTTCGTACTCGACCCGGTAGCCGCCGTCGCCGGCATCCAGGATCCGACCGACGACGACGAAGCTCTGTTTGGACTGCTGCCAGAAACCGAAATCGATCTCGCTGCCGCGGGTCGGACGCTGCGCGCCCATCTCGGCCTCCGGCATCGGCCGGAACTGGCCGGAACGCGCCAGATCAGCGCGCACCACTTCGGCCACATCGGTAGGCGGTGCGGCGCCGGTGCCCTGGTACGGCATGGTCACCACCGCGATCGGCAGCGCCGATGCGTTGCCGCCGACGATGTCGATCTCCAGTCCCCGCTGCTGCGCAAGGGCCACCAGAGGCAGCAAAAGAGTGCAGAGAAAAGCGTGCGTGAGCAGGGTCTTGAGCGACAGCGTGATCTTTGGCGACAGCAGGGTCATGATCGGTCCGGGCAGCGCGTGGGGGCGACGACAGGCGACAGCTTGGCCGCGAAAGTGGTCAGAAAGATGAACGCAGCCGGACTCGCCGGGGCGTCTATCGCGGGGAAGGATGCCGGCATCAACGGTCTTCGGCACGGAAATTGATGGTCAAGGTGCGGCTGAAAACGCTCTCGAAGCCCCGATACGGCAGCGGCTGGGCCTTGAGCACCGCAGCCTCGACCGAACGCCGGCCCTGTTCGTCGTAAGGGCAGGACGGGTCGACCTGGGCGTCGATCACCTCACCGCCGGGAATCTGGCGGATCACGATCTTGCAGACCTGACTCGATGACACATTGTCCGGCTGGGTCCAATTGCCGCGGATCGCATCGGTCAGCGCTTTCGTATAAGCGGCATTGAGATTCGGATCGGTACCGCGATTGCCAGGCGGCGGACTGGCGTTGGCGGCGACGGCGGATGCGCGCCGCGCTTCGCGGTCGGCCATCTGTCTGAGCTTCTCCTCGGACAAATCGATCGCGCGCTGCTCTGCGGCTCTTTGCCGACGGATATCGGCAAGTTCCTTCTCGGCACGCGCTTTCTGCTCGGCCTGCTGTTGACGCTCGCGCTCGGTCAGATCGACCTGGGCTTGGCGCTGCTTCGCTTCCTGCTCGCGCGCGGCGGTGTCTGTCGATGTGGAATCGGGTTTCACTTCCTGCTGATCGATGTCGTCCGGATCGGGCAGCTGTTCCTGCGGCTGCAGTTGCTGTTCCGGCGGCGGCGCTTCGGAAGAATATTCCTCCAGCGGCTCGGGCAGCGGTTCTTCCGGCAACGGCTCGGGGGGCGGTTCCGCATTCGCAAGCGGCTCCGGCGCGCGCCGCAGCGCGCTGCGCATGCTCGATGGCAGCGCGTTCAGATCGACGACATCGGCGCTGATCGGCTCGCCTGCGGCGGCAGACGGCGGCGGGCGCCAAAGCGAGGCCACCAGCAACACCAGCAGCGGTAGCGCATGCAGCAGGATCGCGAATGCGACCGCCAGGACGGTGTCGGCGCGGTTTTCGCGCATCGATGCTTACTTCCCGTCCGCCGGCAGGCTGACCAGGCTCACCTTGGCGATCCCGGCATCCTTGATCAGGTCGATCCCTGTCATCACCGTCTGGTAGCTGGCGTCGCGCGCGCCGTTGACCAGCACCGTCGCATCGTCGTTCTGGCCATGGATTGCCTTCAGCTCGGCCGTGATGTCGGCGGCGGTCAGCTCGCGGTTCTTGCCGCGCTCCAGCATCAGCGCATAGCGGCCGTCGGCATAGATGCTGACGACGATCGGATCCTGCGGCTTTTCCAGGGATTTCGCGCGCGACTGCGGAAGATTGATGTCGGTACCGAGGTTCAGCAGCGGCGCGGTCACCATGAAGATGATCAGCAGCACCAGCATCACGTCGATGTACGGCACGACGTTGATCTCGGCTTTGAGCTTGCGCTTGCGGATGCGGCGCCCGGAGGCGGTGACGGCCATGCGGTCTCTCTCGATGAGGCTGGTTTCAGTGCGATGGTTTCAACGGTTCGGCGCCGCACGCGGGGTTGCGCGGCAACTCAGGCATCGTCGATATGTGCCTGCCGCTGCAGGATCGACGAGAACTCTTCGGTGAAGGTGTCGTAGCGCACCGCGATACGCTCCACCCGAGTGGCGAAGCGGTTGTACGCCCATACGGCAGGAATCGCCGCGAACAGGCCCATCGCGGTCGCCAGCAGCGCCTCGGAGATGCCCGGCGCAACGCTCGCGATCGTCGCTTCCTTCATGGTGGCCAAGCCGTGGAACGACATCAGGATGCCGAGCACCGTCCCGAACAGACCGACATAGGGGCTGATGGAGCCGACGTTGGCGAGGAATTCGAGATTGTGCTCGAGGCCGTCGAGCTCGCGCGATGCGGTCGCGCGCATCGCGCGCTGCGCGCCTTCGACCTGCGACCGGGCATCCATGCCGCGACGTTGGCGCACGCGGTTGAATTCGCGCATGCCGCCCTCGAAGATCGCTTCCAGACCGCCGATCTGCTGCTTGCGGCCGCTGGCTTCGGTATAGATCCGCCCCAGATCGGCGCCGGCCCAGAAGCGCTCCTCGAAACTGTCGGCCTCTTTCTGCGCACGGTCGAGGATGCGCTTCTTGCGGAAAATGATCACCCAGGATGCGACCGAGGCCAGCAGCAGCAGCGCCATGACGCCCTGTACCGGCAAGCTGGCGTCGAGGATCAACTGCAGGTAATTCAAGCCACCGCCATGTGCGGTGGCAGCAGCTGTGCCTTCCGCCAGCGGCTCGATGGCGGTGGCCTGCAGCATCAGTGCAAATGAAAACATATCCTCGATCACTCCGCGTTCGATGGTTTGAGGTGCTCCGACGCGGCTTCCTGCAACGCCTTCAGCTGAGGGTAGAGCGTGTCTGGAATCGGCCTGGGGCGAAAGTCGGAGGCGCGCAGCGCCGCGATACGCACCTCCGCATCCAGCAAACGCACGCCGTCGCGCTCCACCGTCTGCACGATCACCAGACTCGCGCGCCGACATTCGCGTAGCGCCACGCCGACCTGCAGCGCATCGTCCAGACGCGCAGGCAGACGGAAGTCGATCGTCATCGCGCGCACCGCGAACACCAGATCGTGACGCTGGCGCAGAAGTTCCTGACCGTATCCGTGCGCGCGCAGCCATTCGGTGCGGGCGCGCTCGAGAAACGCCAGGTACTGCGCGTGATAGACGACGCCACCGGCGTCGGTATCTTCCCAGTAAACGCGGACGGGGTGGGTGAATGAGGCGTTCATGTTGACGGTACGCGTGTGTGGGAGCGGCGGGAGCCGCGATCAAGCCAGCGATGAGCAGAACAACCCGCTGTCATCCCGAACGCCCGCACAGCAGGTGGAGGGATCTGTTCGTAAATCGGCACGACGAAAGCAGATCCCTCACCCGATAAAGCCGGGATTCGGGATGACAGTCGTTTTTTTCGCCCATGACCAGGCTGCTCACGCGTCACCCTCCACGAATAGATCGCTGGCATTGGGCTTGGGCTTCAAGCCCAGATGTCGATACGCTTTCTGCGACGCCATGCGCCCACGGGCGGTGCGCACCAGAAAACCCTGCTGGATCAGATAGGGCTCGATCACGTCTTCCAGCGTACCGCGCTCTTCCGACAGCGCCGCCGCCAGCGATTCCACGCCGACCGGGCCGCCGTCGAAATTTTCGATGATGAGGTTGAGCAGACGACGGTCGAGATCGTCGAAGCCTTCCGGATCGACCTTCAGCATCAGCATCGCGGCGCGGGCGACGTCATGGTCGATGTGTCCCGCAGCTTTGACCTGGGCGAAGTCGCGGACCCGGCGCAGCAGGCGGTTTGCGATGCGTGGCGTGCCGCGCGAGCGCCGGGCGATTTCATCGGCGCCGGCAGGGGCGCAGTCGATGCCGAGGATCTGCGCCGAGCGGCGCACGATCCGGGTCAGCTCTTCGGCGCTGTAGAACTCGAGGCGCTGGACGATGCCGAAACGGTCGCGCAGCGGCGCGGTGAGCAGCCCGGCGCGGGTGGTGGCGCCGATCAGCGTGAACGGCGGCAGATCGAGCTTGATCGAACGCGCCGCAGGGCCCTCGCCAATCATGATGTCGAGCTGGAAATCTTCCATCGCCGGATACAGGATTTCCTCGACCATCGGCGAAAGCCGGTGGATCTCGTCGACGAACAAGACATCGTGCGGCTGCAGATTGGTGAGCAGCGCGGCCAGATCGCCGGCTTTCTCGATCACGGGTCCCGAAGTGACGCGCAGATTGACGCCCAGTTCGTTGGCGATGACGTGGCTGAGCGTGGTCTTGCCCAAACCGGGCGGCCCGAAGATCAGCACATGGTCGAGCGCTTCGCCGCGGCGCTTGGCCGCTTCGATATAGATCGACATCTGCTCGCGCACCGGCTGCTGGCCGAGATACTCGTCCAGCCGTTTGGGGCGAATGGTGGCGTCGACGACGTCGTCGTCGCGGCTGGCGCCGCTGGCAATGATGCGGTCTGTGGTCATTGCGGGATTATGGCGGCCCAGTCAGAACTTTGGGACATGACGACGATCGGGCCCTGCCCGCGACCGGTGGAGGCGAAACAACGGCAATTCCGCTGACCACGCACCAGCAGCGAACTACCGTGAAAAACAGCCATCCAGAGCAACATCAGATCTGCACCTGCGAACCCAGTTCGACCAGCCGATTGCCCGGAATCCGGAAGAAGTTCGTGGCCGAGGCCGCATTGCGGTGCATCAGCGCGAACAGCTTGTCGCGCCAGATCGGCATACCGCGGCGCGCGCTGACGACGATGGTCTCGCGGCTGGCGAAATACGTGGTGTCCATCGGGTCGAAATAAATGCCGCCCTTGTCGCAGCTGCGCATCAGCGCCAGCGGCACGTCCGGGGTTTCCATGAATCCGAAGCGGATGATCACCCGATAGAAATCGTTGCCGATCGACTCGATCTTCAATCGCTTGTCCTTCGGCGCGTGAGGCACGTTCAGCGTGTCCACGGTCAGAAACACGTTACGCTCGTGCAGCACCTTGTTGTGCTTGAGATTGTGCATCAGCGCGTGCGGCACTACGGTCTTGTCGGCAGTGAGGAAGACCGCAGTGCCGGGCACGCGCACCGGCGGCGCCAGCATCAGACCGGGCAGGAAACTGTCGAGTTGGATGCCTTCCTTGCGGATCTCTGCGTGCAGCAGCTCGCGGCCGCGACGCCAGGTGCGCATCATCGTGAACGCGGTGATGCCGATGAACAGCGGCACCCATGCGCCGATGCCGCTGAGCAGTTTGGCGCCGTTGGCGAACAGGAACGCCAGGTCGATCAACAGGAACACGCCGCATAGCGGCAACACCCATTTCCGGGTGTCCGGCCAACGGGTGTAGGCGACGATCGCCAGCAGCAACGTGTCGATCAGCATCGTGCCGGTGACCGACAGGCCGTAGGCGGTGGCGAGCGCGCTGGAACTGCGGAACGCAAACACCAGCATGATGACTGCGGCGAACAGCATCCAGTTGATGGACGGCACGTAGATCTGGCCGATGGTGTCCTTCGAGGTATATTTGATCGCCAATCGCGGCAGGTAGCCGAGCTGGATCGCCTGACGGGTCACCGAGAACGCGCCGGTGATGACCGCTTGCGAAGCGACAGCTGCGGCCACCGTCGCCAGCCCTAGCATCGGGATCTGCGCCCACCCCGGGATCGACATGTAGAACGGATTGGCGACCGCTTTCGGATTCTCCAGCAGCACCGCGCCCTGACCGAAGTAGTTCATCACCAGCGCCGGCAATACGAAGCCGAACCAACCCCAGCGGATCGGTTTTTTGCCAAAGTGGCCCAAGTCGGCATACAGCGCTTCGCCGCCGGTCACTGTCAACACCACCGCGCCAAGGATCAGCACCGCATGCCAGTTGTGGGTGGCGAAAAAATGCCACGCCCAGTACGGGTTCATTGCCTTCAGTACGATCGGATTCTGGGCGATGTTGTAGAGGCCGAAGGCCGCGATCACCACGAACCAGGTGATCATGATCGGGCCGAAGGCCTTGCCAACTTTCGCGGTGCCGAAACGCTGGACTGCGAAAAGCCCGCACAGAATCACCAGACTGATCGGTACCACCCATTGTTTGAAGACGGGCGAGATCACTTCCAGACCTTCGACCGCGCCGAGCACAGTGATGGGCGGGGTGATCATGCCGTCGCCGAAGAACAGCGCTGCGCCGAAGATCCCGAGAATGCCAACGACATAGCTGAGTCGCGAACCCGGTTTCAGGCTGCGCTGCGCCAGCGCTGTCAGCGCCATGATGCCGCCCTCGCCCTCGTTGTCGGCGCGCATGATCACGATCACATACTTCAGCGTCACCACCAGCAGCAACGACCAGAAACCCAGCGACAACAGCCCCTTGACCGTGGCGGCATCGGGCGTCAGCCCGAAATGCGGATGGAACATTTCCTTGATGGTGTACAGCGGGCTGGTACCGATGTCGCCGAACACCACGCCGACCGCACCGGCCACCAGTGCGACCATGCCGGCGGAGCCATGTCCGCCTTTGGCATTGGGATTGTCTTGATTCGAAGCTTGGCTCATCGGAAGAATCTGCCGTAATCGGCGCGCGAGGCGACGGGAATAGGGGCTCAGCGCAGTGCGGACTGCAGCGCTTTGCGGATGATGGCAGCGACATCGTCGCCGGCAGCGGTGGCATCGCGCGCCATGCGCGCGGCGTCCGCCGGTTTGTAGCCCAGTTGCAGCAGTGCGCTGGTGGCTTCGGACTGCGCGTCGGCACCGATGCCGAGACTCGACATCGCGCCGCTGGAGACGATGCCATCCCCGTAAATGCCTGCCACACGATCGCGCAACTCGACGATCATGCGTTCGGCGGTTTTCTTGCCGATGCCGGGAATGCGGGTCAGCGCTGCCACGTCGCCGGTCTGCACCAGTCGGGCGAATTCGTCGACGCTCGCGCCCGACAGCACCGCCAGCGCGATCTTCGCGCCGATGCCGGTGACTTTCTGCACGTCGCGGAACAAGCGGCGCTCGGATTCGCGCAGAAAACCATACAGCGAGACGCTGTCTTCCTTCTGCGCGTAATGGGTGAAGAGCACGACTTCGCGGCCGAGCTCCGGCAGGTCGTAGATGGTGCTCATCGGCGCTTCGAGTTCGTAACCGACACCGTGGACATCGACCACCAGCCACGGTGGCTGCTTGTGGATCAGGATGCCTTTCAATCGACCGATCACGACAGCGCCCTCGACCATGACGAATGCGACGGCCATCCTTGGCGATGCATCTGCGGCTCCGGAATGACCTGCCCGGCCATCCTTGGCCGGGCGTTCAGCGGCGCGCGAGGCAATGCCTCGCAAGCGCGCCGCTTCACCCACGGCGGCTGCTTGTGGATCAGGATGCCTTTCAAGCGACCGATCATGGCGTCACTTCCTCCACGCCTGGCGCGAATTCACGCCGAGACGCAACGCGGTGGCGCGCACATGCGCGTGGGTGATCGCCACCGCCAATGCATCGGCGGCATCGGCCTGCAGCTTGCCTTTCAGATTGAGCATCATTCCGACCATGTGCTGGATCTGGGCCTTGTCGGCGGCACCGGTGCCGACCACGGCCAGCTTCACTTCCTTCGCCGAGTATTCGTGCACCGCAAGATCGCGCTGGACCACCGCGCAGATCGCGGCGCCGCGGGCCTGGCCGAGTTTGAGCGCCGAATCGGGGTTGCGGGCCATGAATACCTTTTCAATCGCCACTTCATCGGGGCGATGGGTCTCGATGATGTCGGTCAGCCCCTGCAGCAAACGCTTCAATCGCAGCGGGAAGTTGTCGCGCGTGTCCTCGTCGCCGGACAGCAGGTTCAGCGGCGCATGAAACACGTGCGTGGTCTTGCCACCAGCGTCGACATCGATGATGCCCACGCCGGTGCGCTGCGAACCGGGATCGATGCCGAGGATGCGTTTCATCGCGTTGCGTTCGGCGAATTCGCTCAGGCGTACGCGTCTTGGCCGAGATCGGCATTGGAATACACGCTCTGCACATCGTCGAGGTCTTCGAGCCAGCGCAGCAGTTTCACGACCTGCTGGGCGGTATCGCCGGTGACGACAATGTCGTTGTCGGCGCGGTAGGACACTTCGGCGATGTCGGGTTTCATGCCGGCGGATTCCATCGCCGCTTTCACGGCGACGAATGCGTCCGGCGCGGTCAGCACGTCGATGGCGCCGTCCTCGGGGTACACCACCACGTCGTCGGCGCCGGCGTCGATCGCGGCTTCGGTCACTTGGTCTTCGTCGGCGCCGGCGGCGAACGACAGCACGCCCAGTTTCTTGAACATGAAAGACACCGATCCCTCGGTGCCCATGTTGCCGCCGCATTTGCTGAAGGCGTGCCGCACATCGGCGACGGTGCGCACCTTGTTGTCGGTGAGGCAGTCGACGATGACCGCAACGCCGCCGGGCGCGTAACCCTCGTAGCGCACTTCCTCGTATTCGACGCCTTCCAGTTCGCCGGTGGCTTTCTTGATCGCGCGTTCGATCACGTCCTTGGACATGTTTACCGCAAGACCTTTGTCGATCGCGGTGCGCAGGCGCGGATTGGTGGCGGTATCGCCGCCGCCGGCACGGGCGGCAACCCCGATCTCGCGAATGATCTTGGTGAAGATCTTGCCGCGCTGCGCGTCGACCGCGTTTTTGCGCGCTTCGATGGATGGACCTCTACCCATGAACGTCCGGAACCTGTGCGAATGCCGAGCCGGCGATTTTACGCCTATCCCGCAGCCGCTGCGGCCGGTTCAATCGCCGAACCGGCCATCGAGGAGGAAGCGGGCGGTCTGCCGCGCGGCCTCGGCGGACAGCACCAGGCCGCTGTGGCTGGCCGGGATGATGCAATGGTCGGCCAGCCCCGGCAGCCGGGTTTCGGCGACGGTCACGGTGCCGTCGGATTCGCCCTCCATGCGCGCGAACCAGCCGCCGAGCCCGCGCGCACGATTGCCGGCGACCACCCCGACCGCCGCCGGACCCTGCCACGGCGCGCAGCCGGTTTCGAGAATGCCGCGGCTGCGACCCAGCAGCAGCGAGAACGGCGGGCGCTCGGACATGGCCGCGACGACCCCGCTGCCGCACAGCGGCGAGCCGAGGCAGACCACCCGCTTCACCGGCAGGTCCGGCGCGCGGCGGAGGGCTTCGAGGATGACCAGACCACCCAGGCTGTGGCCGACCAGCAGCTCGACCGGCTTGCGCCGAAGGCGTTCGATCAGACGATCGCCGGCGCGCTCCGGGTCGCGCAGCACGCTGTCGTAGCCGAACAGTTCGGGCGCGAGGCCTTCGCGCCGCAGCCGCACCGCGAACGGCGCCAGCCAATGCCGGGCGTTCCAGATGCCGTGGACCAGCAAAACCTTGGGTGGCGTACCGCCTTTGGCGGACATCTCAGACGCCATCGGCCCTGCGGCGCAGGATGAACTCGTGGTCATTGGTGTTGCCGACCGGGAACAGGTATTCGCCGACTTTTTCGAAACCGTAGCGACCGTAGAACCGCTGCGCGCCGAGATTTTCGCTCCACACCCCGATCCAGAGCGTGCGCGGGCCATCGCGCAGCAGCCAGTCGAGCACGGCCTGGAACAGCTTGCCGCCCCAGCCGCCGTTGTGCGCCTCTTCGAGAATGTAGAGCCGCTTCAGCTCGCCGTCGCCTTCGGCCACATCGGGATGCGGCAGGCCCGCAGGCCCGGCCACCGCGTGACCGATCGCCTCGCCGTCGCGCTCCAGCAACCAGATCGCGTAGTGCTCGTCTTCCAGCAGTGCGCGATGCACATCCAGCGAATAGCTGTTGTCGAGGAAATACGCCAGATCCTCCGGCGGATACAGATGGCCGAAGGTCTGGGTGAAGTTGCGCCGGGTGATGTCGACGACGCGTTCGGCATCGGCGGGAGTGGCGCGGCGGAGGCTGGTGGTCATGGATGACGTGCGTCGGAGGCGGGATGTTGTGGGAGGGGCTTCAGCCCCGACATGTTTGCGGCGAACTGCAGTCGGGGCTGAAGCCCCTCCCACAAACGCATCATGCTTTCGGCGGACGCACCTGCACATGCACTTCAGCCAGTTGTGCATCCGGAATCGGCGACGGCGCGCCGGTCATCAGGCACTGCGCGGTGGTGGTTTTCGGGAAGGCGATGACGTCACGGATCGATTCGGTGCCGGCCATCAGCGCGGCGATGCGGTCGATGCCGAAGGCGATGCCGCCGTGCGGCGGTGCGCCGTAGCGCAGCGCATCGAGTAGGAAACCGAATTTCAGCTCGGCCTCCTCGCGGCCGATACCGAGCAGATCGAACACCGCCGACTGCATCGACGAGCGGTGGATACGGATCGAACCGCCGCCGATCTCGTTGCCGTTGAGCACCATGTCGTAGCCGCGCGACACTGCGGTCTTCGCATTCGCGCGCAGGTCGGCTTCGTCGTCGACCGCAGGCGCGGTGAAGGGATGATGCAGGGCGACGTAGCGCTGCGCCTCGTCATCCCACTCGAACATCGGGAAGTCGGTGACCCACAGCGGCTTCCAACCGGCTTCGACCAGATTCAGGTCCTTGCCAAGTTTGAGGCGCAACGCGCCCATGAAATCGCTGGCAGTCCTGTAGTTCGCGGCGCCGAAGAAAATCGCGTCGCCGCTCTGCGCGCCGGTGGCCTGCACGATCGCGGCGAGGGTGGCATCGTCGAGGAACTTCGCGATCGGCGAGTTGATGCCTTCGCGGCCCTTGGCGGCGTCTTCGATCTTCATCCACGCCACGCCCTTGGCGCCGTACTTGGCGGCGTGCGCGCCGAGATCATCGATCTGCTTGCGCGAAAACACCGCACCGCCCGGTGCGCGCAGCGCGACGACGCGGCCGTCTTCATGGTTCGCCCAGTCGGTGAACACTTTGAATTCACAAGCTTTCACCAGTTCAGCGATGTCTGTGAATTCCATCGCGATGCGCAGATCCGGCTTGTCAGAACCATAGCGGCGCACGGCTTCGGCATACGTCATGCGCGGGAACTCGCCGAGGTCCACATCCATCACTTCGCGGAAGATCTCGCGGATCATCGCTTCGGTGGCGTCCTGCACGTCGCGCTCGCCCACCCAGGCGAACTCCATGTCGAGCTGGGTGAATTCCAACTGGCGGTCGGCGCGCAGCGCTTCGTCACGGAAGCAGCGGGCAATCTGGTAGTAGCGGTCGAAGCCGGCCACCATCAGGATCTGCTTGAACAGCTGCGGCGACTGCGGCAGCGCGTAGAACTCGCCGGGATGCATGCGCGCGGGGACCAGGAAGTCGCGCGCGCCCTCGGGCGTGGCCTTGGTGAGGATCGGGGTTTCGATGTCCTGGAAGCCGCGTGCGTCGAGGTAACGGCGCAGCGCCTGTACCAGCTTGATGCGGGTGCGCATCATCGTCTGCATCTCGGGGCGGCGCAGATCGAGATAGCGGTACTTCAACCGCGTTTCTTCGCCGGCGTTCTCGTGGGCGTGGAACGGCAGCGGCTCGGCCTTGTTCAGCACCTCGATCACGGTCGGGATGATTTCGACCCTGCCGGTCTTGATCTTGTCGTTCACCGCATGGCGCGCACGCACGGTGCCGGTGACGCGCAGGCAGTCCTCATTGCCGAGGGCGCTGGCGGCCTTGAACAGTTCGGGCTGGTCGCTTTCGACCAACACCTGGACGATGCCCTCATGGTCGCGGAGATCGACGAAGACCTGATGGCTCTGGACGCGGGCGGTGTTGACCCAGCCGCACAGAGTGACGGTCTGGCCAATCAGGACCTCGTCGACGAGGCCGCAGAAGTGGGTACGCATGGGGGGCTCCGGGTGTAGGATCATCCGGCGCTTGCCGGTCAGCCGCGCATTTTAGCGGGTGCGGCGGACGAAAGCGGACGGTGTGAACTTGCCCCCTCAGACCGGACGCCTCATCTGCGACCGCCCACCACGGAGGAGTCCTACATGAAAGGTGTACTCACACGTCTCTTCGCAGTCGCACTGCTCGGCCTGTGCGCCCTGCCGGCTGCGGCACAGCAGATCTCGGCCAAGGCCTACGCGCCGGAACGGGTCTGGGAACTCCCGGTCCAGGACCAACGCCGGGTCATCACCCTGGAATACAGCGAACAGTCCGGCGGGCGGACCATCCCCGACGAGCAGATGCGCTTCTATCTGGATCAGGTCCGGCTGTCGAACTGGACGTTCCAGCAGATCAAGAGCGACATCGCGCAATCCCTCGGTGGTGCAGGCAGCGGCTACTCGCTTGGAGGCAGCAGCGAGATGATCCGCTGCGAAAGTACCGACGGCCGCCAGCGGACCTGTACGACCGCATGGCAGACCGAATCGCGCCTGACCCGGCAGCTGTCCTCCAGCCCGTGCATCGCCGGCCAGAACTGGTCCTCCAGCCGCGGCCAGATCTGGGTCAGCGGCGGCTGTCGGGCCGAATTCGGTCCACTGGTCAGCAATGCCGGCGGCGAAATCCAGTGCGAAAGCAGCGACGGCCGGCCTCGCACCTGCGCCACACCGTGGCCGGGCGGCTCCGAGCTGCTGCGCCAGCTGTCGGGCACGCCCTGCGTCGCCGGCCAGAACTGGTCCTCCAGCCGCGGCGAGGTGCGGGTGACCGCCGGCTGCCGGGGCGTCTTCGTACCGGCAGCGGAGTCGGCGGCGCAGGAGATCCGCTGCGAAAGCAGCGACGGCCGCTACAAGCGATGCGGTACCAACCTCTATGGGAATCCACAGCTGATCCGGCAACTGTCCAGCACGCGCTGTACCCAGGGCACGACTTGGGGCATGCGCGACGGCTCGCTGTGGGTCAACGGGGGCTGCCGCGCGGTCTTCCGCGTCGACGGTCGCGGCGGCGGTGATTACAACAGCGGTGGCGATGACAACTACGGCTACGGCAACTACACCGTGACCTGCGAAAGCGCGAACGGCCGCTACACGACCTGCGCCTGGGACCGCAGTCGCGGCACCCCGCAGCTGTTGCAGACACTCTCCGACAGCCCCTGTACCCAGGGTACGACCTGGGGCTACTCGAACCGTGCCGGACTTTGGGTCAACCGCGGCTGCCGGGCCCGTTTCGGCGTACGCTGAAACAGCGCATCGCGACATCGTTCCGAATCGACATTCACTCCTCCATCAAGAGCCTGCAGATGCCCGCGATCCGTACCCTCCTCCTTCTTGTAATCGCCACCGCGACCTGGTCGGCCGCACCCGACGCCTCCGCCCAACTGGGCAGCAAGGACAGCGTCCGCTGCGAAAGCAAGGACGCCCGCCGCGAAACCTGCGACACGCCTTGGCCCGGCCAGACCCGCCTGACCCGGCAGATCTCGGCCACCGACTGCGTCCAGGACCGCACCTGGGGCGCCACCCCAGGCAAGGTCTGGGTGGAAAAAGGCTGCCGCGCCGAATTCGCCCCGCAGTACGCAGGCAAGGAAGTGAAGTGCGAAAGCAGCGACGGCCGCCGCAAGACCTGCGGCAACGACCTGTACGGGAACGCCGACCTGGTCCGCCAGCTCTCCGACACGCCCTGCACACAAGGCAGCAGCTGGGGGATGCGCGGCGGCTCGATCTGGGTGGACAAGGGCTGCCGCGGCGTGTTCCGTGTCGGCGAAAGCGGCGGCCGCTACAGCACCACCTGCGGCAGCGAAAACGGCCGGCGTCAGATCTGCCCTTGGGACAGCAAACGTGGCAAACCCGCATTGCTGGAAAAACTGTCGCAGTCGGCCTGTATCGAAGGACGGTCGTGGGGCTACGACAAGAAACAGGGGCTGTGGGTGGACGAAGGGTGCCGGGCACGCTTCGGCCTGCGCTGAGCGAGATTCGCATCGCCGATGAACACGCCGCCCCAGGGCGGCGTGTTCGTGTCAGGGCGCCGGTGTTTCGCTGCCCCACGGCGGCGGCGGCGGCGGCACAGGTCGGCTCAGGTCGAATTCGACCTGGAAGAGGCGGCCGTTCGGCCGCGAGAGTTCATAAAGAAAACGGCGGCCGGGCTCGATCTCCATCGCCCAGGTATTGCTGATGGATGCGGTCAGGCCGTTGGCGTTGAAGTTGGCGATGGATTCGGCATCCACCGGAAATGCTTGCCGCTGCGCCGTACCAGCGGTGGCGGTGTCGCCGCCGTACATCGTCACCTTGTCGGACGTGCCGTCTTCATGGCGATGGTCGTGCTTCAGCCGCAGCCCATCGGTAGTGCGGGTGAGCACCCACGTGCGCGAATGGTCGTCGCCGACATGGAACGGCACGCGCGTCGTATCCGCCCTGCACTCGCGGACATGCATGATCAGCGGCTTGCCTGCGAAGGGATTGTTCGCAGACGCCGGGGTATCGACAACAACCCGTCCGGCGAATGCCTGGCCGCAGTGGCTGCGCAACGCAGCGATGAAGGCATCGACCCTGGACTCGACGAGAGCGGCCTCGACGAGAGGGGCATCGGCGGCCGGCGCAAGCAAGGGCGCAGGCGCGCTGGCACAGGCGGACAGCAGGCTCAGTGCGATAAACCCGGCAAAACGATCGCGTGAGCGTGCCATGACTCAGGTCGCCGGTTTGCTGTCGGCGGGTTTGCCTGCGGGCTTGCTGTCGGCGGGCTTGGCAGCCGGCGCGGGATCCGCCACCTTCGTCGCCACCGCGCTGTCGGGCTTGGTTTCCGGCTTGGTGTCGGACTTGGCGGCGTCGCTCTGCTCGGTGAGATTGCGCTTCTTGTCGCCGTCCTTCTTGAAATCGGTCTCGTACCAGCCGCTGCCGGAGAGGCGGAACGACGGCGCGGTCAGCTGACGCTTGACCTGCTCCGCGCCGCATTCGGGGCACGCGGTCGGGTCGGGATCGGACATTTTCTGCAGACGGTCGAACTGGTGACCGCAGGCAGTGCATTCGAAAGCATAGATGGGCATGGCAGACCGTGAGTTCGCGAGTGGCGCCATTCTGGGGCCACTCGCCGGGGAATCAAGCAGCGGCAGCGGCCCCGGCTGGATCCGGGCATTTCCGACCGCCTGTCGGGAAGCCGCACGTCGACTACGGGTGAATACGATTCCAGATCGGTGACCGGGGGCCATGTGCGTTCGCACATCGGGCCACAGTACGGGCCCCGTGGCTCGGCCACGGCTCGAACAATGGAGACAGATGATGATCGGTACATGGAACGCATGGGTCAAAGCAGGTGCTTTTGCGATGCTCACGTTGATGCTGGGCTGCTGGCCGCTGCATTCGGCGCAGGCAGCCATCGACGCACAGGCCCTCGGCGCGAAATACGACGCCACCCAGGCCAACATCGCTTTCCGCGTGTATTCGTCGCGGGCCACGCGGATCGAGGTCTGGATCTACAAGACTGCCGCCGGTGCGCAGGAAGTCGTCAAATACGTGATGACCAAGGACGCAGCGACCAATATCTGGTCGAAGACCGCGTCGGTCGCGACCCTGAAAAACACCTACGGCATCACCGGCACGGTCTACTACGGTTACCGCGCCTGGGGCCCGAACTGGACCTACAGCAGCACCTGGACCAAGGGCAGCGCGGTCGGTTTCGTCACCGACATCGACGCCAGCGGCAACCGCTTCAATCCGAACAAACTGCTGCTGGACCCGTACGCGCGCGAAATCAGCCAGGACCCGAACACCGCGACCTGCACCGACGGCACCATCTATGCCTCGGGCGCCCTGCATCGCAACAAGGACAGCGGCACCTGCGCCAGCAAGGGCATCGTGCTGGCGACCGACACCACCTCGTTCGGCACCAAACCCACGCGCGCGTTCAAGGACGACATCGTCTATGAAGTGCATCCGCGCGGTTTGACCATGAACGATACGTCGATTCCGTTCTTCCAGCGCGGCACCTATGCCGGCGCGGCGCTGAAAGCGGCGCATCTGGCCAGCGTCGGCATTACTGCGGTGGAATTCCTGCCGGTGCAGGAAACCCAGAACGACCAGAACGACATCGATCCGAACTCATCCGGCGGCGACAACTACTGGGGGTATATGACCCTCAACTATTTCGCACCCGACCGCCGCTATTCCTCCGACAAGACCGCAGGCGGCCCGACCCGCGAATTCAAGGCGATGGTGAAGGCCTTCCACGACGCCGGCATCAAGGTCTACATCGATGTGGTCTACAACCACACCGGCGAAGGCGGCGCGTGGGGCGGCAGCGACGGGCTCACGGTCTACAACGTGATGTCGTGGCGCGGCCTCGACAACCCGACCTACTACTCGCTCACCAGCAATCTGCAGTATTCCTGGGACAACACCGGCGTCGGCGGCAACTACAACACCCGCAACACCATCGCCCAGAACTTGATCGTCGATTCGCTGGCGCACTGGCGCGATGTCATCGGGGTCGACGGCTTCCGCTTCGATCTGGCATCGGTGCTGGGCAATACCTGCCAACACGGCTGCTTCAACTTCGACAAGATGGACGCCGGCAACGCGCTCAACCGCATCGTCAACGAACTGCCGCCGCGCGCGGCGGCCGGCGGCAGCGGGCTGGATCTGATCGCCGAACCGTGGGCGATCGGCGGCAATTCCTATCAGGTCGGCGGCTTCCCGTCGGGCTGGTCGGAATGGAACGGCCTGTATCGCGATGCGTTGCGCAAGAAGCAGAACCAGCTCGGCGTGGAAGTCGTCACCACCGGCACCCTGGCCTCGCGCTTCGCGGGCTCTTCGGATCTGTACGGCGACGACGGCCGCAAGCCGTGGAACTCGGTCAATTTCATGGTCGCGCACGACGGCTTCACCTTGAACGATCTGTACGTCTACAACAGCAAGCAGAATAATCAGCCGTGGCCGTACGGCCCGTCCGATGGCGGCGACGACAACAACCACAGTTGGAATCAGGGCGGCATCGTCGTCGATCAGCGCAGAGCGGCGCGCACCGGCATGGCGTTCATGATGCTCAGTGCCGGCGTGCCGATGTTCAACGGCGGCGATGAAGCCCTGCGCACCCAGTTCGGCAACAACAACGTCTACAACCTCGATTCGCCCGCGAACTGGCTGTACTGGACGCGCAGCACCATCGAGGCCGATTTCGAAACCTTCACCCGGCGGATGATCGCGTTCCGCAAGGCGCATCCGGCGCTGCGGCCGCTGAATTTCTATGCCGGCAACGACACCAACGGCAACGTGATGGAGCAGTTGCGCTGGTTCAAGCCCGATGGTGCAGTGGCGGATGCGGCGTATTTCAGCAGTACCAGCAATCATGCGATCGCATGGCGCGTGGACGGCAGCGAATTCGGCGACCCGGCCAGCGCGATCTATGTCGCTTACAACGGCTGGTCTGGCAACGTGAATTTCACGCTGCCGTGGCCGGGCACGGGCAAGCAGTGGTATCGCGTGACCGATACGGCGACCTGGAACGAGGGTCCGAATACGGTTGCGCTGCCGGGCTCCGAAGCGTTCATCGGCGGCGAGTGGACGGTGTATGGGCTGCAGGCGCGTTCGATGCTGGTGTTGATCGCGAAGTAGGCCGTCGTTTGCAGACGCAAGCAAAGAACATCTGTCATCCCGAACCCGGGCAAAGCCCGGGGAGGGATCTGCTGATCGGTGTCGAAAAGAGCAGAAGCAGATCCCTCACATGCGTTCGGGATGACAGTGCTTGTTTTCTATCATCGATCGCCGCTTAGCGGCAGCTTTCTTTCCAATGGATGATTCGTACCACGCCACACCGGACACCCCATGCTCTTCCTTCTCCCCGCAGGGCGGGGAGAAGGTGGCGCGAAGCGCCGGATGAGGGGCAGGCGGAGCGACGCACGACCCGACCACCCCCATGCGCGGGCGCGTCCGCCTCCGGCGACCGCGCCGGCCAGGCCATCCGGCCTAGCACAGCAACGTCGGGGCTGGCCTACCGGCCCGGCCCACTGGGACACCTCAGGGCAAAGCGGAAGCCCTGGTCTCGGTCCTCGCGATGGCGGTACCTCCAAAGGCGGTAAGCCGCGCGTGCGTAGCTCGGAGGGAAAAACCACGAACCGCCGCGGGCCACGCGAAGATCCTCGTCCGGCTGCGCCTCCAGTGCGTCCCGGCGCGGATGCCATACATCCGCGCACCACTCTCGTACATTGCCATGCACGTCATACAGGCCCCAAGGGTTAGGCCGGTAGCGCTGGACAGGCGTGGTGCCTTTCGCGTTATCCCAACTGCGCTTGCCAGTGACATCGACATTCCCACGGGTATCGTCCCATACATCACCCCACCAATACGCCGTGCGCGTGCCCGCGCGCGCCGCATATTCCCACTCTACCTCCGTCGGGAGACATAGCTCTTTGCCCGTACACCAATCAGGCCGCGCCACAAAATGCGCAATGAACTGCTTCATCACCGCAGCCCAGCTCACGCACTCCACCGGGTGCTTCAGAGCATCCGCGTCTTTCTTGAAATGGCTTGGGTTCTCGCTAACCACCGCTATCCAGAACGCCTGGGTACACGGCGTGTCGGCCAGCCAGAAACCGTCCACCACCTCGCGACAGTGGGCGCTTTCGTGATCGTTAGCCCAACTGCGAACGTCCTTGCCCTTAATCGCATCCCGCTCCGCCTGCGGCGATCCCATCCAGAATCCCTCCGATCCGGTCGGCGGGATCCAACGCATCCGCTGGGTCACGCCGTTGACGGTGAGATCGGCCCAGCGGCCGTAGGTGTCTTCACCGCTATCACTGGCCCAAGGCAGGCGCGGCTGCGCGACTTCCGGCGGTGCCGGATAATGCACCGTCGTGCCGGGCGGGGGACCCTCCGGCGCGGTGCTCACGGCCGGCGCGGCGCTCACGGAAAGCGCCGCCTCGCCCACATGCGACAGCAGCATGGCGCGGTCGGCCACCCAGCGGTAGGGCGGGCAGTCAAGGGCAAGATCGCGCGGGATGCACTCGTTGCCGCTGCCCTCCGGCCGCAGGGTGAGGATGCGGCCGTCGTTGTGCTGTTTCAGCAGATACAGCTGATGGATCAAACGGATGGACTCGAACGCGACTCCGAAGCCACCCTGCACGTCTCGCTTGCGGCTCCATAACTCGCGGTAGCGGGTGGAGACCAGACACAGGATGTGGGTGGCGGTGTCGATCGAATCGTCCATCCACGCCTGCCATTCGCCGAGGGACAGGTGGCGTTTGGCGTCGCGTTGGTGCCACAGATCGAGACTCACGCGGATGCCGGCTTGCTGGATCGCCAAGGCCACGGCTTCGACCTGGCCCGGGGTCCATTCCGGATCGTCCTTCGCGTGACTGATCAAGACCCGCCGCTCCATGCCCTCCCCGATCATGCCATCTCCAGTCATGCCATCCCCTGTGAAGATTCGTGTCCCGCCATGCAAGTCTAGCGTGAAGACTGCGGCGTATCGGGACGCCGAATCAATGGCGGCGGCCCAGCCCTGCACCGCCGCATCAGGTGCATTTCGGCGCACCGAAACGTCCGCGCATGGTCGTCCGGTGCGCCAAGGCGCACCCTATGGAAGCGAATGGGCCTGGGCGGTCCGGTGCTATTCGTACAGCGCGAGCAACTCCGCTTCCGCTGCTTCGAGTTGCTCACGCAGCGTCTGCTGTTCGCGCCCCAGATCCGCAGCACGTTTTCCGCCATCGGCGTAAGCGTCCGGTTTCGCCAACGCGACTTCGATCGCCGCGAGCCGCGCTTCCAGTTCGGCGACCCGCGTTTCGGCCTTGGCCAACTTCTGCGGATTGAGTTTGACGGCTTTTTTTGACGAGTCGGCGACAAGCTGCGCCACCGGCTGCGGCGCCGCCTCCACGGGTTTGACCGCCGCTTTTTTCGGATCGCTGCTGGCGCGCGTGCGCAGCCACGCAGCGTATTCGTCCAGATCGCCATCGAAGGGTTCGACCACACCGTCGGCGACGCGCACATAGTTGTCGCAGACCAGACCGATCAGGTGGCGATCATGCGAGACCATGACGATCGCGCCGTCGAAGTCGCTGAGCGCTTCGGCCAGCGCTTCGCGCATGTCCAGATCGAGATGGTTGGTGGGTTCGTCCAGCAGCAGCACGTTGGGCTGCCGCCATGCGATCAATGCCAATGCCAAACGCGCTTTTTCGCCGCCGGAGAAGCCGTCGATATTCTCGAACGCGCGGTCGCCGGGGAAATACCATTTGCCGAGGAAATCGCGGAACGCCTGGGTCGGCAGATTCGGCGCGATCTCGCGCAGATGGTCGATGGCAGAAGTGCCGGACACCAGCGATTCGACCGTGTGCTGTGCGAAGTAGCCGATGCGCAGATCCGGATGCGCGTAGCGCTCGCCAGAGATCAGCGGCAGCTCGCCGACCAAGGTTTTCACCAGCGTCGATTTGCCGGCGCCGTTGGGGCCGAGCAGGCCGATGCGGTCGCCGGCTTCCAGACCGAAGCCGACGTTGTGGAGGATGACCTTGGCTTCTCCTTCTCCCACCGGGAGAAGGTGGCGCGAAGCGCCGGATGAGGGTTCGGCGGCCGATTTAGCTCCACCATGCTCCGTACCCTCTCCCCAACCCCTCTCCCGAGGGGAGAGGCGCTTCAAGACATACCCGCAATCCGCATCGTTCAGCCGCATCAACGCGTGCGGCAGCTTCAGCGGCTGCGGGAAATCGATCCGGAATTCGCGCTCGGCGCGCACAGCTTCGGTGCCGGCGAGTTTTTCCAGCCGCTTCATCCGCGACTGCGCCTGCTTGGCCTTGCTGGCCTTGGCCTTGAAGCGGTCGATGAATTTCTGCAGATGCGCGCGTTCGACCTGTTCCTTCTCGAAGGCGATGCTCTGCTGACGCAGATGCTCGGCGCGTTGGCGCTCGAAGGCGGTGTAGTTGCCGGTGTACAGCTTGGCCTTGCCCTCGTGCAGGTGCAGGGTGTGGGTGGTGACGTTGTCGAGAAACTCGCGGTCGTGCGAGATCACCAGCAGCGTGCCCGGATAGCGGCGCAGCCATTCTTCCAGCCACACCACCGCGTCCAGATCGAGATGGTTGGTGGGTTCGTCGAGCAGCATCAGATCGCTCGGCATCATCAGCGCACGCGCCACGTTCAGACGCACGCGCCAGCCGCCGGAGAAGTCCGACACCGGCTTCGGGTGGGTTTCGGCCGGGAAACCAAGTCCATGCATCAATCTGCCGGCGCGGGCACTGGCGTCATAGCCGTTCAGTTCCTCCAGGCGGTGATGCGCCTCGGCCACCGCTTCCCAGTCCTCGGCGGCGAAGGCGTTGGCCTCGGCCTGCACCGCCGCATGCACTTCCACATCGCCCGACAGCACGAAGTCCAGGGCCGGGTCCGGCAGCGATGGGGTTTCCTGGGCCACGCTGGCGATCCGCGCCTTGCCGGGGAGATCCAGGTCGCCCTTGTCGGGCTCCAGTTCGCGCATCAGCGCCGCGAACAGCGATGATTTGCCGGTACCGTTGCGGCCGACCACGCCCACCCGCCAGCCGGCGTGCAGGGCCAGGTCGACATCGGACAACAGCAGGCGCTCGCCCCGACGGAGGGCGAAATTGCGGAACGAAATCATGGGGCGGGAGGACTCTGGAGCGCGGCGGACACCAACCGGGCCGTGGATTTTACGCTGCGGGCCGCGATTCCGGGGCGACCGAACCGGCCGGAGACATCTCTTTATGCGGATTATGCGTTTGACCCCCCCAGCAGACGCGTGTTACACCGCCATGAATCTCGTCTCATATCCCCCCTCTAGGAGTTCTTCGTGAATCGACACCCGCTCACCGCTGGCCTGTTGCTGGCGCTCGCCGCCGCACCGGCATTCGCCCAAACCGCCCCGGAAGGCCAGGACGAGGAAAACGCCCTCGACACAGTAATCGTCACCGGCACCCGCACCGCCACGCGCACCGTGGCCTCGTCGCCGTCCCCGATCGATGTGATCACCCCGCAGGCCCTCGAAGCCACCGGCACCACGGAGCTGGCCACCGCACTGTCGCGCGCTCTGCCCTCGCTGAACTTCCCGCGCCCGGCGATCACCGACGGCACCGACGCGGTGCGCCCGGCGCAGCTGCGCGGCCTCGCGCCCGACCAGGTGCTGGTCCTGGTCAACGGCAAGCGCCGCCATACCACCGCGCTCATCAACCTCAATGGCAGCCAAGGCCGCGGCTCGTCGCCGGTCGATCTGAACTCGATTCCGATCTCGGCAATCCAGCGCGTCGAAGTGCTGCGCGACGGCGCCTCTGCGCAGTACGGCTCCGACGCCATCGCCGGCGTGGTCAATATCGTGCTGAAGGGCAGCGACAGCGGCGGCAGCGTGTCGCTGACCGGCGGCCAGTACAGCGCCGGCGACGGCCAGCTGACCCAGCTCGCGGGCGATGTCGGCTTCAAACTCGGCGAAAACGGTTCGCTGCATCTGGCCGCCGAAGCGCGCAACCAGGACCAGACCGATCGCGCACGTCCCTACTTGCTGGCACCGGGCGTGACCGTGCGACCGGCCACCGCACCGCCTCCGGGCGTCGTGGTGCAGCGTTACGGCGACCCCGAGGTGGAGCAGTACGCGGTATCCGCCAATGCCGAAATCTTCGTCAACGATGCGCTGAGCTTTTACGGCTTCGCCAACGCCAGCCGCCGCGACGCGCTGTCGAACGGCTTCTATCGCACCGCGCTGGACACCCGCAATGTCCCCGCGATCTATCCGAACGGCTTCCTGCCGCAGATCCGCAACATCGCCGAGGACCGCGCGTTCGTGGTCGGCCTGCGCGGCCTGACCGTGCTCGATTGGGATGTCGATCTCAGCTACAACTACGGCAACAACGATCTGAGCTTCGGCGTCGAGAACAGCCTCAACCGCAGCCTGGGCGCGGCCTCGCAGCGCAACTTCGACGCCGGCGCGCTGGAAATCACCCAGCATGTGCTGAACCTCGATGTCACCCGCGGCTTCGATGTGAGCTGGCTGTCGTCGCCGTTGAACGTCGCCTGGGGCCTGGAATGGCGCGGTGAAGGCTTTAAGCAAACCGCAGGCGAACTCGCGTCCTACGTCAATGGCGGGGTGCTGATTCCGCCGGTGCCACCCGCGATCGTGGGCACGCCGGCGCCGTCGGGTTCGCAGGTGTTCCCCGGTTTCAGACCCGCCGACGGCGGCGATTTCAGCCGCGAAAGCTACGCCGTGTATCTCGATCTGGAGGCGAACATCACCGACAAGTTCAATGTCGGTCTCGCCGTGCGGGCCGAGGATTACAGCGACTTCGGCGATACCACATCGGGCAAGCTGTCGGCGCGCTACGACTTCACCGACAAGGTCGCGCTGCGCGGCACGGTCTCCACCGGCTTCCGCGCGCCCTCGCTGCAGCAGCAGTTCTTCCGTTCAACCGCCACCAACTTCATCGGCGGCGTGCCGTTCGACATCCGCACCTTCCGGGTCAACGATGCTGCCGCCGTCGCGCTCGGCGCCGAGCCGCTCAAGGCCGAGGAATCGAAAAACATCAGCCTCGGTCTGGTGCTACAGCCGGTCGAGAATCTGTACATCACCGTCGATGCCTACCGCATCGACATCGACGACCGCGTGATGCTGTCGGAGAACCTGACTTCCACCGCAGTGCGGACCTTCCTCAACACCACGGTCGATCCCTCGCTCGGCGGCGGCCGTTATTTCACCAACGCCATCGACACCAGCACCAAGGGGGTCGACATCATCGGTACCTATCGCTGGGACATCGGCAACGGCAGCCTCGATCTCACCGCCGGCTACAACTACAACAAGACCACGGTCGAGCGGATCGCGCCCAATCCGGCGGCGCTGACCGCGATCGATCCCACCGCCGTGCGCATCGGTCGAGTGGAAGTGGGCCGGCTGACCGTGGGCGCGCCGCGCGACAAGTTCCAGCTCGGCGGCGTGTACAACCTCGGCAACTGGCGTTTCGGCGCGAACGCCACGCGCTACGGCGAGTTCAGCGTGCTGTTCGGCAACAACCCCGCCGATACTTCGCGCGACCAGACCTTCGATCCGCAATGGACGCTGGACCTGTCCGGCAGTTACGCGCTGGGCAACTGGGACTTCACCCTCGGCGCCGACAACGTGCTGAACGACTATCCGGATGAAGTGCTGTTCGCCAACTCGACCAATGGCCAACTGCCGTACAGCGCGAGTTCGCCGAATGGGTTCAACGGCGCCTACGTCTACGGGCGCATCGGCTACAAGTGGTAAGCATCCCGTTGCACTGAAGAACGACGACGCCCCCGGTCCGCCGGGGGCGTTTTCGTTTAGCCGACCGACCACATCGGCATGCACCTGACGCGCCGTTCAAGGCGATCTGCACGACCTGAATCCGTCGGACAGGAAGCGCCGAAGGCATCGCGCATACTGCACCGATGCCGCATCACACCGCTCTCATCGCAATCCTCTGCATCGGCTTCGTGCTGGCGTTCGCGCTGGGTTTGCTGGCGCTGCGCTTGCGCCTCTCGCCCATCGTCGGCTACCTGCTGGCCGGCGTGCTGATCGGGCCGCATACGCCGGGCTTCGTCGGCGACCAGACCCTCGCACCGCAGCTGGCGGAAATCGGCGTCATCCTGCTGATGTTCGGCGTAGGTCTGCATTTCTCGCTGCGCGACCTGATCTCGGTGCGCAATCTGGCCTTGCCCGGCGCCATCGTGCAAATGACTGCGGCCACCGCGATGGGCTGGTGCCTCGGCTGGCGGCTGGGCTGGCCGCATGCGCAGAGCCTGATCTTCGGACTCTCGCTGTCGGTCGCGAGCACGGTGGTGCTGCTGCGCGCGCTGGAGCAGAGTCGGATGATCGAAAGCGAACGCGGGCGCATCGCGATCGGCTGGCTGATCATCGAAGACCTCGCGATGGTGTTGGCGCTGGTACTGGTGCCCGCGCTGGCGAGCACCGTCGGCAGCGATAGCGGCATCGGCATCGGCGGCGCGCTGCTCGTCACCTTCGCCAAGGTCGGCGCGTTCGTCGCGCTGATGCTGATCGTCGGTCGTCGCGTATTGCCCTGGCTGCTGGAGCGCGTCGCCGACACCGGTTCGCGCGAACTGTTCACCCTGTGCGTGCTGGCCTGCGCGATGGGCGTAGCGTTCGCCGCTGCGGAGCTGTTCGGCGTGTCGTTCGCGCTGGGCGCGTTCTTCGCCGGCATGCTGCTCAACGAATCGCCGCACGGCCACAAGGCCGCCGAGGATTCGCTGCCGCTGCGCGACGCATTCGCGGTGCTGTTCTTCGTCTCGGTCGGCATGCTGTTCGACCCGATGATCCTGCTCGAACATCCGCTGGAGGTTCTGGAAACGCTGGCGATCATCATGGTCGGCAAATCGCTGGCCGCCTGGGCCGTGGTGCGGCTGCTGGGCAAGTCCAACGACATCGCCCTGACCGTCGCCGCCAGCCTGGCGCAGATCGGCGAATTCTCCTTCATCCTGATCGGCCTCGGCGTCTCGCTGAAGCTGATGTCGAGCGAGGCGCGCGATCTGGTGCTGGCCGGCGCGATCCTGTCGATCATGCTCAACCCGCTGCTGTTCGCGCTGCTGGCCGCGCGCCGCGCGCGGTCCGACGCACGCGCGGCCACTGCGGCAACGACCGCGCCGCCGATGCAGCATGTCCTGCTGGTCGGCTACGGCCGGGTCGGCATCAAGCTGGCGGAACTGCTGGCCCGCGCAGACGTACAGTTCGTGGTGATCGACACCGACGCGGATCGCATCGCAGCCGCGCGCACCGCCGGCTACACCGCGATCCGCGGCAATGCAGCCGACGACGATGTGCTGGCCGAAGCGACACCGGAGCGCGCGGCCCTGGCGGTGCTGACCATTCCCGATCCGCTGGAAGCCGGCAAGGTGGTCAAGCGGCTCAAGCAGGGCGCCGTGCCGATTCCGGTACTGGCCCGCGCGCACGGCGATGCGGCGATGAAGCACCTGCTGGAGCGCGGCGCCGATGCCGCGATCCTCGCCGAGCACGCAGTCGCGCATTCGCTGGCCGAGATGGTGCTATCGGCACCGCCCTACCGGCGCAAAGGCGCGACCACCGCCTGATCGCTGTTGCCTTGCCGACGCGCGCTCAACCACCCGGCTTCAGTTGCCCGATCGCCTCGAGCGAAACGATGCGTCGCTGTTCGGCCGCATCGAAGCGTTGAGCGCGCAACGTGGCAATGGCCTGTGTGCGTGCCGCTGCGGACAGCGTGCGATCGGCATCGATGCGCGAGCGTGCGGACAGATAGGCTTCGATTCGCTCGTCCCATCGGGCGTTCGCTTCGTCGAGTTCGGCCAGACGCTGCGCCGCCTCCTTGCCCCACAGCGCTTCGCGTTCGGCGGCGCGCTGCTGTTGCGTCGATCCTTGTTGCTCGAACCCGCGATCCTGATCGGCCACGACGCTGGCCGTGTCGGCCTCGATCCTGGCCGATACACCTTCGGAATGATCCAGCAAGGCCAGATCCAGATCGGCCAGCAGTTCCTTTTTACGGGCGGCACTCAGACTGCCGTCGGCGGCGATGGCCATGCGCTTGAGCGTGTGCGCCGCAAGCGCTTCCTCTTCCGCGAAGAATGCCGTGGCCATCGCTTCGCCCAGCGTCTGTCTGCGCAGCGCCGCGACCTTCGTGAGCCGGTCCTGCGGATCGCTCAACTGCCCGAGCCTCGAATCGGTAAGCCGCTGCAGGTAGTTCGCGTAGCGATCGAATGATGTCAGCACGGTCTGCGCATGTCGCGGTCCGTAGCGGCCCAGCAGGTGCGATGACAGCAACTGCCTGATCTGCGCCAGATCGCGCTCACCGATCAGGCTCAAGTGATAGTCGAACAGGCGCCGCAGCTTCAGATCCAGCACGACATCGCCGTTCGCATCCAGCGTCACACCGCCATCGACCTCGGTGTCGCGCAGCGAACTGCGTTCCGGCACAAATGCGACGTCGGCACCATCCACCACGCTGGGCGAACCGGCCGATGCGCGCGCCGTGGATGTTGCTTCGCTTCGTGCGGTTTCGGCCCCGGCATCGGACCCGGAGCGCTCGTTCGCCCGCCATGCCTGGATCGATGCTGCGATGCCGAGCACCGCAGCACCGATCCACAGCGCACGCGCCTTGCTCACAGGCCCAGTGTTTTCAGGCGGTTCGCCTGCGCCCGCAATACACTGGACGGGCTGGAGGAGAACAGACCGCGCAGACCGAGGATCTGGTTCACCTCATCGAGATGGTTCCAGCCGTAGTCGTCGCGCAGCACCGTGCCCCAGCGGGAGGAACAACGCCCGACCAGACCATCGTTCTGCTCGAAGCCGAAGAACAGGCTGCTTGCGCCGAGTGCCGGATCGCTGATGTCGAGAATATTCGTGAGCACTGAAGTGCCGCCCAGCGAGTAATAACGGACACCATTGACCGACGCTGCGCCACTGCCGCAGGCCGTTGTCGGCTTGCCCTGTGGATGCAGGGCGTTGAAGCGCGCCGAGCCGGCCGTGCTCAGCGATGCCAGTGCGCCCAGTGCGTTCTGCGGATCGCTGTTGCCCGACAGGGCGCCCAGAAAGCTGCTGAGCGCATTGACGAAGGCGTTGACAAGCGGACGAAGCGGCGAACCGGGCGGCAGCACTGTACTGACCGCATCGGCCACAGGTGTCCCGGTATGGGGCGAACCCAACGCCGTGACCGACGCGACCAGATCCGGACGTACCGAGGCGACATAGCGCGCGGTCGGGCCGCCATGACTGTGACCGATCAGATTGAACTTCTGCTTGGGCACGCCGGTGACTGCGCGCAGCCTGTCCAGATCGCGGATCAGCTGCTCGCCGCGCACTTCAGAGAAATTGCTGGCGGAGACACTGGCGGTATAGACCTTGGCGCCACCGGCTTTCAGCTCGTCGCCGATGCCGTACCAGTAGTCATAGACGCCCAGCACCGAGTCGAATCCGAACAGACCGTGCACCAGCACGATCGGGTACTTGGTCTGGGTATACGTGGATTGCGCATGCGCGCCGATCGAACACAAGCACAGTAACAATGCCGCCATCACGCGGCCGAAGACACGACGATTCATCCGCTCCCTCCTGGGAATCCACATTCATCGAAAAGAAAAATGACCGCTTCAATACGGTGCCGAATGGCGGATGGAATCTAGACAGGTTTCAGCGCACTGTCATGCTGCATTGCAGCATTCATCGGAAATCGAACGCATGTCGATTATTTCCAACGTGCCTCCAGGCCGAACTGCACAGGCGTGCACCCTGCAGACGGACATCGCCGCAGCGCGGGTCAAGTCATGGTTTGGCGGAATGTTTCCGTCGCTGCGACAGCATCGGGCTACTCCGCAGCTTCGATCGTGAACTTGCTGAAGGCCACGCCCAGCGACCAGCCTTTGCCCTTGCCCGACAGCGCCAGCGACACTTTGCCGTTGGTCATCGCCTGCGCGGATGCGCTCTTTTCGGCGGAAGCGTGCGCTTCGGCTGTGGCGTAACTGCCGAGCACATCGCGGATATCGTCGACATTGGCGAATTCGCCAAAGCCATTCCGGATTCTGTATTTGCCGAAGGTGAGGCCACCGCCCTTGGTTTCGATCTTCACCGACAGCCGCTGGCCGTCGCTGCAGCTCACGCTGCCGGTGCCGGACGCGGTCTTGTAGAAGGCGGACCAGCCCGAGATGTTGTAAGTCATCTTGCAAGTGAGATTGCCGGCCATCGCGGCGGGCGAGCCGGCCAGCGCGAGACACAGCGCCAAGCTGCGGATGGGAATGTTTCGCAGGGAATCTCGCAGAATCTTTGACAGGGCCTTGCGCATGATGCTTCTCCACAGGGGGACGAATCGCCGCTCGCGCGGAGCCATCGCCGCCGCCGAACGCGTGTCGAGCATGCGCTTCGGCGGATGAATCCCGCAACAAGCCGTTAGAATCCATGCAACTTGCATCAGGACCCACGATGGACACATCCGCAGAACGCACCGATGGCCCTGCCGCCGCACGCCTGACGCCGACCGAGGCGCGCATCCTCGGCAGCCTGATCGAGAAAGCCGCGACCACGCCCGACGTCTATCCGCTCACGCTCAACAACGTCGTTCTCGCCTGCAACCAGAAAACCGCGCGCGAGCCGACGATGAATCTCAATATCGGCGATGTCGGCCACGCGCTGCGGCAGATGGAAGTGCGCGGCCTGGTGAAATCCGAATACGGCGCGCGCAGCGAACGCTACCTGCACCGCATGGACAAGGTGCTCGACCTCACTCCCGCGCAGACTTGTCTGCTCTCGCTGCTGATGCTGCGCGGGCCGCAGACGTTGAACGAACTGCTCACGCGCAGCGAGCGCCAGCACCGGTTCGCCGACATCGACGATGTACGCCATACCCTGGAACGTCTGGCCGAACGCGAATCACCGATGGTCCGCCGGCTTGCGCGCGGCGGCGGTCAGCGCGAAGACCGCTATGCGCAGCTGCTGTGCGGCGAACCGGTGATGCCCGAGCGCAGCGCCGACACTTCATCGTCGCGCGTACACGACAGCGACGCGATGGATGCGCTGCTGGCGCGGATCGATGCGCTGGAGGCGCGGGTGGCTGTGCTCGAAGCGAACGCCGGCACAACTGCGGACTGACATCCCAATATCGTGCCGGCACCGCGAACGGTACCGGCACGTCGCGTTACGACTTCCCGAACACCAGCGCCCCGGCTTCGGCATCCACGCGGATGAGATCACCGTTGCCGTACTCGCCCCCGAGGATCTTCTGCGCCAGCGGATTTTCGAGCTGGTGCTGGATCGCGCGTTTCAAAGGGCGCGCGCCGTAGACCGGATCGAAACCGATGTTGCCGATCAGATCGAACGCCTTCTCCGAAAGTTCAATGCGGATGCCGCGCTCGGCAAGGCGTTTTTCCAGTCCGCGCAGCTGGATCTTCGCGATTCCGCGGATCTGCGCCTTGTCCAGTGCATGGAACACGACGATGTCGTCGAGACGATTGATGAACTCGGGACGGAAGTGCGCCTGCACCACACCCATCACCGCCGCCTTCATCTTGGTGTAGCTTTCGGCGCCATCATCGCCACCCATTTCCTGGATCATCTGCGAACCTAGGTTCGAGGTCATCACGATCACGGTGTTGCGGAAATCCACGGTGCGGCCCTGGCCATCGGTGAGGCGACCGTCGTCGAGCACCTGCAGCAGGATATTGAACACGTCCGGATGCGCCTTCTCGACTTCATCGAGCAGGATCACGCTGTACGGCCGGCGACGCACGGCTTCGGTGAGATAGCCGCCTTCCTCGTAGCCGACATAACCCGGAGGTGCGCCGACCAGACGGCTCACTGCGTGCTTCTCCATGAATTCGCTCATATCGATGCGCACCATCGCATCGGTCGAGTCGAACAGGAAATCGGCCAGCGCCTTGCATAATTCGGTCTTGCCCACGCCGGTCGGGCCGAGGAACAGGAACGAGCCGCTGGGCCGATTCGGATCGCTCAGCCCGGCACGCGTACGCCGCACAGCATCGGACACGACCTTGATCGCTTCGGCCTGCCCGACCACACGCGCACCCAGCATCGACTCCATCTTCAGCAGCTTGTCGCGCTCGCCTTCCAGCATTTTGCTGACCGGAATGCCGGTCCAGCGCGAGACCACTTCGGCGATCTCTTCTTCGGTGACTTTATCCTGCAGCAGCGTGAAGCCCTGCACTTCGGCTTCCTGCGCCGCCTTCAGCTGCTTTTCGAGCTCCGGCATGCGGCCGTACTGGATTTCGCTCATCTTCGCGAAATCCTGCTTTCGCTGCGCGGATTCGAGGTCGAGCCTGGCCGCCTCGATCTGTTCCTTGAGCCGGGTCGTACCCTGCACCACGGCCTTCTCGGCCTTCCAGATTTCCTCAAGATCGTTGAACGCGCGTTCCAGCGTGGCGATCTCCGCTTCAAGATCGGCCAGCCGCTGCCTGGATGCGTCGTCCTTCTCTTTCTTCAACGCCTCGCGCTGGATCTTGAGCTGGATCAATCGCCGCTCCTTGCGATCGAGCTCTTCGGGCTTGCTGTCGATCTCCATGCGGATCCGCGACGCAGCCTCGTCCATCAGATCGATGGCCTTGTCGGGCAATTGCCGATCCGCGATGTAGCGATGCGACAGCGTGGCTGCGGCCACGATCGCAGGGTCGGTGATCTCGACACCGTGATGCACCGCATAGCGTTCTTTCAACCCGCGCAGGATCGCGATGGTGTCCTCGACGCTGGGCTCGCCGACGAACACTTTCTGGAAGCGGCGTTCGAGCGCCGCGTCCTTCTCGACGTACTTGCGGTATTCGTCCAGCGTGGTTGCGCCGATGCAATGAAGTTCGCCGCGCGCCAGCGCAGGCTTCAACATATTTCCAGCGTCCATCGAGCCTTCGGCCTTGCCGGCGCCGACCATGGTGTGCAGTTCATCGATGAACAGGATGATCTGACCTTCGTTCTTCGACAGGTCGCTCAGCACCGCTTTCAGGCGTTCTTCGAATTCTCCGCGGAATTTCGCGCCGGCGATCAGCGCGCCCATGTCCAGCGACAGCACTCGCTTGCCCTTCAGTCCTTCCGGCACTTCGCCGTTGACGATGCGCTGGGCGAGTCCTTCGACGATCGCAGTCTTGCCCACGCCGGGCTCGCCGATCAGCACCGGATTGTTCTTGGTGCGGCGCTGCAGCACCTGGATGGTGCGGCGGATCTCCTCGTCGCGGCCGATCACCGGATCGAGCTTTCCGGATTCCGCCCTTGCGGTGAGGTCGATGGTGTATTTCTCCAGCGCCTGCCGCTGCTCCTCGGCGTTTTCGCTCTGCACTTTCTCGCCGCCGCGCATCGCGTCGATCGCCGCTTCGAGCTTCTGCTTGTTCGCGCCTGTGGCCTTGAGCGCACGACCGGCGTCGCCACCGTCGTCCAACGCCGCCAGCACGAACAATTCCGACGCGATGAACGCATCGCCGCGCTGTTGCGCGAGCTTGTCGGTGACATTGAGCAGCCGCGCCAGATCGTTGCCGACATTGACGCTGCCGGCCTGGCCGGACACTTTCGGGAGTTTCTCGAGCGATTCGCCGAGCCGCTCGCGCAGCGCCGGCACATTCACGCCGGACTGCGCCAGCAACGGTCGCGTGCCGCCGCCCTGCTGGTCGAGCAACGCGACCAGCAGATGCACCGGTTCGATGACATTGTGATCGCGGCCGACGGCCAGCGACTGCGCGTCGGCGATCGCCTGCTGGAAACGCGAGGTGAGTTTGTCCATGCGCATGGTGTGGACTCCGCAAGAATGGGCGGCGATGCCGCGATGCTCACGGGATGAGGGCTGGACGCGCGAATTCCAAGCCCACCGGTCAGCCGGGGCGCGCGGCCGGACGCGCGACGGTTCAGAGCGCCGCGAGCGCCTCCTTGGCTTCCTTGAACTTCGGATCGATCTTCAGCGCAGCCTGCAGCTCGGTGCGGGCTTCGTCCTTGCGCCCGGCCTTGGCGAGAATCTGGCCGAGTCGATAGCGCGCGTGCTTGGGTTCGGGGTCGCCAGCCTCGCGGCCGAGTTTCAGATACGCGCGCAATGCCGCCTCGCCTTCGGCCGGATACTGTCCGGACTCGGCGGCGATGCGACCGATCTGGTACCACGGCTTGGCTTTTTTCGGCTCTTCGACGGTCCACTGCTTCGCCATCGCATAGGCCTCTTTCCAACGTTTGGCTTCCTGATAGCCAAGGATCAGCGACAACCGCAGCTGCGGGTCGTTGGGCTTGAGCGCATACGCGGTTTCGTAGGCCTTCAACGCTTCGGCCGGTTTCTTCTCGTGCATGGCGATGCGCGCCTGCGCCATCAGCCCTTTCGCGCGGTCATACTTGGCGATGGCCGTCGCCTGCGCGCGCGCCTTGTCGATGCCTCCGCCGATGGCGCCCGGTGCCTGCAGATAGAACTCGATCAATGAAGAACGCGCGTCGATCAGGGCCGGGTCGAGCTTCACCGCCTGCTCGAACGCATCGCGCAGCTTCGGTGCCATGGTCATCTTCGAGAGCATGCCGACTTCACCGATACGATTGCCGTAGGCGTTGCCCAACCAATAGAACGCCTGCGCGTTCCTCGGGCCGAGCGTGGCGGCTTTTTCGCCGGAAACGATGGCCTTTTCGGCCAGCTTCGCCTGCAGCCTCGCGCGGGTCAGCGCGATCCAGGCGCCGGCGTCGTTGGGCGCGGCCTTGACCAGGGCCTCAGCGGCGGGAAGCGCGCCAGAAGATTTCGATTCCAGCATCGCCTGCACTTCAGGCAGCGTCTTGCCGAAGACAGCCGGGGAAGCACCCGCCAGCAGCAACAGGACGGAAAGAACGATGCGGAAGTTGCGCATGAAAGGAGAACCGGACAGCGGAGGTCCGGCGACTCTAGCAACCGGCGAGACTGCGGGCGATCCTGCTGGAAGTCACCTCGCGGGCGATGGTTCAGCCGGGATTGCGGTCCTGCCCCTCGAACCACACCAGGGTCGCCATCCGACCGGTGCGCGCGTCGCGGCGATGGGAAAAGAACCGCTGCGGGTCGGAGATGGTGCACAGGCCACCGCCATGTACGCGGGTCACACCGGCCTGCGCGAGACGCATGCGGGCCAGCGCGTAGAGATCGACGCGCCAGTGGCCGGGGCGCGTCGGGGCGAAAGCGGCGATCGATGCTGGGTCGCGACCGACAAGCGCGCGACCGACAGGCGCGTGATCCACAAACGCGCGATACACCTCTTCGCCGATTTCATAGGCTTGCGGCCCGGCCGCAGGGCCGAGCCATGCAACGACGCGTTCGGCCGGCGTGCGCATCGCGGCGACGGTCGCTTCGAGCACTCCCGCAGCGAGCCCGCGCCACCCCGCATGGGCGGCGGCAACTTCTTGGCCGTCGTCCGCTGCGAACACCACTGACAGGCAGTCGGCGGTGAGGATAGCGAGCACGATGGAGGGGGTCGACGTCACCGAAGCGTCGGCGACGGATTCATCGGCCGATGCGGGCGCCGCATCGCATCGCGCAACGTCCACGCCATGTACCTGCTTCAGCCAGCGCGGCGCGGTCGGCAGTCCGGCATGTTCGATCAGCAAAGCACGATTGCGTTCGACCGCGTCCGGGTCGTCGCCATCGACGGCATACCGATTGCCGAGATTGAAGTCATCGAATGGAGGTGGCGACACGCCCAGCCCGTGACGCAGCGTTGTGAAGGCATGCACGCCCGGCGGCGCGGGCCAATCGGCGAACAGCAGCGGGCCTTCGCTCACTTCGCGCGTTCCTCGGCTTCGCGAGTGTCTGCGCGCAGCACGGCGACCAGCGCCTGCATATCCGCAGGCATCGGCGTGGAGCAGCGGATCGGCTCGCCGCTGAGCGGATGGACGAATTCGAGGGTTTCGGCATGCAGCGCCTGACGCTTGAAGCCGCGCAGCGACTCGATCAGTTCGGTGGTCGCGCCTTTGGGCAGCTTCAACGCCCCGCCGTACAGCGGATCGCCGATGATCGGATGCTTGATGTGCGCCATGTGCACGCGGATCTGATGCGTGCGGCCGGTTTCGAGCCGGCATTCCAGCAGTGTGTGCGCGCGGAAGCGCTCGCGCAGCCGATAGTGGGTGACGGCTTCACGGCCGTCCTCGCGCACGGTCTGGCGGAGGCGATCGCGCGGATGGCGATCGATCGGCGCATTCGCCGTGCCACCGGACACCAGCGCGCCGACCACCACCGCGAGATATTGGCGGTGGACCTCGCGCGCCGATAGCTGCGCGACCAGTGCGGTGTGCGCCGGCAGCGTGCGCGCCACCACCATCACGCCGGAGGTGTCCTTGTCGAGCCGATGGACGATGCCGGCCCGCGGCAGCGTGGCGAGGCCGGGGTCGCGATGCAGCAGCGCATTGACCAGGGTGCCGGCGGGATTGCCGGCGCCCGGATGCACCACCAGCCCGGCCGGCTTGTTCAGCACGAACACATCGGCGTCCTCATGCAGCACATCGAGGGCGATGTCTTCGGGCTCCGAGCGGGTCTGGATCTCGAGCACGACGGTCAGCGTCACCGTCTCGCCGCCGCGCACCGGGTCGCGTGGACGCGCCTGACGCCCATCCAGCACGGCGTCGCCGGATTTGATCCACTCGGCGAGCCTGGAGCGCGAGAACTCCGGGAAGAGCTCCGCCAGGACCGCATCGAACCTGCGTCCGGACGCCTCGGCGGGCACCACGGCGGTGCGCGGAGCGGTGTCCTCGGCGGACATGGAGGGCGTGGCGGGCATCCGGGGCTCCTGATCGTTGACGCGCGAGCCCTGCGGTTCTGCGCGGTTAAGGGGGCTGGCCGGCCCGGGCTGGTATTATCGCCCGCTCACCCGTCCCGCAGCAGCCCGCATGCCCCTTCGTCGCCCCTCGCTCTCCGTCTTCCTGCGTCCGACCCTGCTGCTGATCCTCCTGCTCGCCCTCGGCAGCTCCGGCTGTGCCCGGCTCAAGGGGGTGTTCAAGGACAAGAACGAGAATGAAGGCGTCCCGGTCGTCGAGCTGTACGAAAAGGGCAAACGCTCGATCCGCAACGGCAATTACGACGCAGCGGTGCTGACCTTCAAGCGCCTCATCGCGCAGTACCCTTATGGCCCCTACACCGAGCAGGCGCTCATCGAAACCGCCTACTCGCAGTACAAGATGGGAACGAACGACGACGCGATCTCGACCATCGACCGCTTCCTGCGCACCTACCCGACCCACCGCAACGCGGCGTATCTCTATTACCTGCGTGGTCTGGTCAATTCCAGCCGCGACACCGTATTCCTGCAGCGGGTGTGGAAACTCGACGCCAGCCGTCGCGATCTGGCCACGCCGCAGCAGGCTTTCAACGACTTCAAGATCGTCACCGAGCGTTACCCGAACTCGCGCTACGCCGGCGATGCCGTCACCCGCATGAACGAGTTGCGCGATCTGTTCGCCCGTCACGAGATCGAAACCGCGATGTACTACCTGCGCCGGACTGCATGGCTGGCCGCGATCGAACGCGTCGAGTACATGCGTGAGACCTATCCGGGCAACGTGTTCGAAAACGACGGCATCGCGATCATGGCCGAGGCCTACACCCGTCTGGGCAACACCGCGCTCGCCGACAGCGCACGCCAGCAGTTGCAACAGAAAGCACCGCAGCACCCGTGGCTCAAGGGTGACGGCAACTGGCCGGACTATCCTTCGAACTTCCGCAAACTCAACCCGCTGGCCAGCGAGAAATCGGCGCTGGACAACGACTGAGCGTTACGACAGCACACGCAGTAAAGCCGCCGAAAGGCGGCTTTCTTGTGCCCGTCAGGCCGAATACCCGCTGGTGATGGGATAACGCCGCTCGCGACCGAACGCGCGGCGCGACACCTTCGGCCCAGGCGCGGCCTGGTGACGCTTCCATTCGCTGATCCGCACCAATCGCAGCACGCGATCGACGGTGGCGGCGTCGAAGCCGGCGCGGACGATCTCGTCGCGCGACTGCTCCTGATCGACATGACGCAGCAGAATCGCATCGAGCACGTCGTACGGCGGCAGCGAATCCTCGTCTTTCTGGTTTTCGCGCAGCTCGGCGGTGGGCGGGCGTGAAATCACCGCAGGCGGGATGACCGGCGCGCCGCCGACCGTGTTGCGCCAGCGCGACAGCGCGAACACTTCGGTCTTGTACAGGTCCTTGATCGGCGCATAGCCGCCGCACATGTCGCCGTAGATCGTGGCGTAGCCCACCGCATACTCGCTTTTGTTGCCGGTGGTGAGCAGCAGACCACCGAGTTTGTTCGCCAGCGCCATCAGCATCGCGCCGCGGGTGCGCGACTGCAGATTCTCCTCGGTGACGTCGACGGCATGGTCGGCGAAGACTTCCGACAACGCATCGAGATAGCCCTGGAACGGTTTTTCGATCGGGATCGTCACCATCTTCACGCCCAGCGCTTCGCACTGTTCTTCGGCCAGATTGTTCGACAGATCGGCGGTATAGCGCGACGGCATGCGCACGGCGGTGACGTTGTCGGCACCCAGCGCATCGACCGCAAGCGCGAGCACCATCGACGAGTCGATACCGCCGGACAGCCCCAGCCAGGTTTTCCTGAAGCCATTTTTTCCGCAGTAATCCTGTATCCCACGCACGATCGCGCGCCACGCGAGCGCGTCGCGACTCTCATCGCCGTCGTCGACCCACTGCACCGGTGCGAAGCGGCGGGCTTCGGCGTCGTAATCGACCACCAGCCACTGGTCGGTGAATGCGGCGGCGGCGGGATGGACCGCGCCGTCACCATCGGCGACCACCGACGCACCGTCGAAGACCAGCGCGTCCTGACCGCCGACGACATTGAGATAGGCGATGGCGGCGCCGCTTTCGTGTACCCGTTGCGCCAACAGCGCGTCGCGCTGCGCGTGCTTGTCGCGCTCGAACGGCGAAGCGTTCGGAACCAATATGATCTGAGCGCCGCTGCGCACCGTGCTGGCGATGGGCTCGGCGAACCACAGATCTTCGCAGATGATCAGCCCGACCGGCACGCCTTGCACGTCGAACACGCAGTCCTCGCGATCCGGATCGACATCGAAATAGCGGCGCTCGTCGAAGACTGCGTAATTCGGCAGTTCGCGCTTGCGATACGTCTGCGCGATCCTGCCGTCGCGCAACACGCTGGCGGCGTTGTAGACCACGCTGCCCGCCGCCTGCGGCCAGCCGACCACCGCCACGATGCCGGTTGCGGCTGCAGCCACTGTCTCGATCGCGGCCGCGCAGTCGCGCAGAAAGCTCGGCCGCAACAGCAGATCTTCCGGCGGATATCCCGAGAGGGCCAGCTCCGGGAACATCACGATATCCGCACCGTATTCGTCGCGGGCCTCGGCGATCATGACGGCGATCCGCTCAGCGTTGCCGATCACGGCACCGACCGGGAAATCGAACTGGGCAAGGGCGATGCGTAGTGGGGGGCTCATCACGTCTCCAGAAAACAGTCTCGGGCAATCCGGCTTCGGATACGCGAAAGGCCGCACAAGGCGGCCTTTCGCGGAAGCGTGCAGCGGAAGTTTACTGCGCCAGACGCTTGGCGATCGCCGCACCGAGATCACCAGGCGAACGCACCGTGGTGATGCCGGCTTTTTCCATCGCCGCGAACTTGCCCTCAGCGGTGCCCTTGCCGCCCGACGCGATCGCGCCGGCATGGCCCATCCGCTTGCCCGCGGGCGCTGAGGCGCCAGCGATGAAGCCGACCACCGGCTTGGTGACGTGCTGGGCGATGTACTCGGCCGCTTCCTCCTCGGCACTGCCGCCGATTTCGCCGACCATGATGATGCCCTGGGTCTGCGGATCGTTCTGGAACAGCTTCAGCGCGTCGATGAAGTTGGTGCCGTTGATCGGATCGCCGCCGATGCCGATGCAGGTGCTCTGGCCGAGGCCGGCATCGGTGGTCTGCTTCACGGCTTCATAGGTCAGCGTGCCGGAACGCGAGACGATGCCGATCTTGCCCGGCAGATGGATGTGGCCCGGCATGATGCCGATCTTGCACTCGCCCGGGGTGATCACGCCGGGGCAGTTCGGGCCGATCAGCACGGTTTCGGGGTAGCCCTTCAGCGTGTTCTTCACGCGCAGCATGTCGAGCACCGGAATGCCTTCGGTAATGCAGACGATGACTTTGATGCCGGCATCGGCCGCTTCGAGGATGGCGTCGGCCGCGAAC
>JBIITV010000241.1:0-3692 GCA_044340325.1 Lysobacteraceae bacterium | reverse complement strand
CTTCGGCCGCATGGCGATGGACGACGAAGAGACGGTGGCGCTGGTGGCCGGCGGCCACACCTTCGGCAAGGCCCACGGTGCGGGCGACACGGCCCATGTCGGCCGCGAGCCGGAAGGCGCGGACATCGAAGAACAGGGCTTCGGCTGGATCAACAGCATGGGCACCGGCAAGGGCGGCGACACCATCACCAGCGGCATCGAGGGCGCCTGGACCCCCAACCCGATCCAGTGGGACAACGGCTACTTCGAGACCCTGTTCGGCTACGAGTGGGAGTTGACCAAGAGCCCGGCCGGCGCCCATCAGTGGAAGCCGAAAGATCCCGCCGCAGCGACCGCCGTTCCGGACGCACACGACCCCAGCAAACGCCACGCGCCGATGATGACCACGGCCGACATGGCCATGCGCATGGATCCGGCCTACGAAAAAATCTCGCGCCGCTTCAAGGACAACCCGCAGGAATTCCACGACGCCTTCGCCCGCGCCTGGTTCAAGCTGACCCACCGCGATATGGGCCCGCGCGCCCGCTACCTGGGCAAACTGGTGCCTTCGGAAGTATTGATCTGGCAGGACCCGGTACCGGCCGTGGACCATGCGTTGATCGATGCGCAGGATATCGCCGCCTTGAAGGCCAAGGTGCTGGCATCCGGGCTGTCCATCCCACAACTGGTCAACACTGCCTGGGCATCGGCAGCCAGCTTCCGCGGCAGCGACAAGCGCGGCGGCGCCAACGGCGCGCGCATCCGCCTTGCGCCGCAGAAGGATTGGGAGGTCAATCAGCCGGCCGAGCTGGGCAAGGTATTGGCCACGCTGGAAGCCATCCAGGCCGGGTTCAACAGCGCGCAGTCCGGCGGCAAGAAAGTCTCGCTGGCCGACCTGATCGTTCTGGGTGGCTGCGCAGCGGTCGAATCGGCGGCGAAACAGGGCGGCCACGACATCACCGTGGAGTTCACCCCGGGCCGCACCGACGCCAGGCAGGACCAGACCGACATCGAATCGTTCGCAGTGCTCGAACCGCAAGCCGACGGCTTCCGCAATTACGTCAGGAAAGGCTTAGAAGGCGCGCAGGCCGAACTGCTGGTCGATAAAGCGCAGTTGCTCAACCTCACCGCGCCGGAAATGACTGTGCTGATCGGCGGCCTGCGCGCCCTGGATGCGAACGTCGGGCAGGCCAAACACGGCGTGTTCACCAAGCGCCCCGGCACGCTGAGCAACGATTACTTCGTCAATCTGCTCGACATGGCCACTGCGTGGAAGCGCTCCGCCGCCGACACCAACGTCCTCGAAGGCCGCGACCGCAAGAGTGGCGAGCTGAAGTGGACCGGCACTGTGGTGGATCTGGTGTTCGGTTCGAATTCGCAGTTGCGTTCGCTCGCCGAGGTGTACGCCACCAGCGACGCGGAAGCGAAGTTCGTGCACGACTTCGCGGCGGCGTGGGGCAAGGTGATGAACAATGATCGCTTCGATCTGGGGTGATGGTTTGGCCTGATCGCGAAAGGTCCGCGTGCTGGAATCGAACGCATCGATGGTGCGTTCGATTCCGGGGCGGCGATGGGGCTTGATCGCTGCATCGCAAGACATTTAGCCGGCGCGTGATGCGCCGGCTTTTTTTCAAGTTTTCGATTAGCGAAAACAATGCTTTGTTGTCATTCCCGCGCATGCGGGAACCCAGCGTCTTTTCGGTGAGCAGGCTACTTATTGGCATTGCTGCTTGGTCAGCTCACCTAACCACTTTTGTTGTCGGCGCATGATGGTGTATCGGTAAAGCCTGGCACCTTTTTCGCGCTGGGGCGCGAAAAAAGGTGACAGGCTTTACCCGCACCCCATCACTCGCCGATATCGAAGCACCTCCAAACTCATAGAGAAGCAAGACAAATCGCTGTAAAGCGCAAAAATAGCGCGACACAGACTGGTACAACCGACCTACGGCGACTGCATGTCGATCCTGCCACTCGGTACACAGCACGAACTGCTGTGCGGATGTATTGACCTCGTCAAGCTCGACTGGGCGCACGCACGCAGGAGAACTGACCAGCCATGCGACTGTTGAACAGCAGTGCCGAAAGCGATCACGGCTTTTCTGCAAACCAGTCGGACGTGAAGGGGTCGACCCTACTACGAATGAACATCAGGCTCACTCTTCCATTCACCGGATCTATCAACGCCTGCGTCTCAACGCCTACAGTCAAATCGGATCTCATCAACGATTCCTCGATCACAGAACAACCGAGGCAGCTCCACGATCAGTGATCAATTGACCCTAATTGTTGGCAATGGTAGGGTCGGCGTCAGCGTTCAAACGCACCGCAGTGGCACCGGATCGACACTGCGCGCGAAAACGCTTCACGGACAATCGATCGCACCGATCAAGGAATAGGATCATGCGTTAGCGACAGCAACGGACAGCCTACACACGCAGTTCATTTTCTCGCATACGAAGCTATTGCAGCTCCCGCTTGCGAGGCGCTGACGCGCAGAGTTGCATGTGCAGGCGTGGTCTTTGACAGGGGGCAGAGCGCTGGAATAGACATGGCAAGACGGTAGTCCCTTCACAGCGGCTGCCCGTCTACGGCTGCGGCCTCATGAGCAGGTTGGTGCCGCGCGTGCGACCCGCCATGGCGAAAGCACTTCTGCGTGAATCTGGAGTTGCGTCGAGGAATTCGACGGCGGCCGGACGAGGGGCGGCACCGCGGGCACGCGCCCGTCGTGCCGGTTCGCTACCGCCACCGGCGATGTGCGGTACAGATGCATGCAAAAAGGAAGATCTTTCGACATCAACCACCAAAGGATATCGCCTGTGAGCCAGTCCAAATCCAAACTACTGAACTACATCTCATTGCTTCTCTCCGACGATGAAGCGCTGCAGCGCTTCTTGATCGACCCCATCACCGATGCGGAAGGCAAGTACGGCCTCACCAAAGCCGAACGCGCGGTGCTGCGCCGCACCGTGTTCCATCTGAGCAACCGTTCGCTCAACGGCTACACCCTGGTACGCCACCTCGGCTCGTATCGGCGCTCGCTGCGGTTGTTGCAGAATGTGCTGCACAACGTTGGGTCGAAGATGGCGCAGGAGGCTCATGTCGCTGCGACTGCACCAGCGCTGATACCCACCGATCCGCCGATGGCTACTTATACTGTGGTGATCTACGTACCGTCAGTCGCTACACAACCTGGCTTCTCCGGATCTTTTACTGGAAAGTACAATGCGGATGTTGGCAATGCCTATGCGACAAGTGTGCCCTACACGGTCAGTTATCCTTACGCCCCAACAACAAGCCCCACCACCATCCAAGATGTGATGAATGCAATCCCTGGTTTCACATTCGTATCAGTGACCGGAAGCGGGGGCTTTGCGTACGTCAACTCAATCACGCCGAGCAGCGAATATCCGGCAATCGTTGCAGACCCCACCGGGTATCAGTCCACTGACGATTATGTGTTCTGGTTCTGGTCGATCAATGGGGCCCCAAACTTTCAGCCGGGATTCGGCGGCAGTCAATCCTTTGCGCAGCAAGTTTTGCAGCCTAACGACACGGTCTACTGGCAGGTGATCGCACCCGACTCCGCATACGGCTTCGTGCCCTGTGAACCAACGCAGGGCAACGCCTTCGCAGAAGCCGCGAAAGCAGCAAAAGCGTCGAAAACCTGAAAACGACCAGAACGTCGATGATGACCTGGTAGATCATTGATGGTG
>JBIITV010000138.1:0-11396 GCA_044340325.1 Lysobacteraceae bacterium | reverse complement strand
AACGGCCGCGATGCGGCCGTTTCTTTTATTGCGAAACGCGTCGCAGCCTCATCACAGCGCATCGATATCCCCCAACGCCAGAATCAACCGCCGCGCACGTTGATCCGGCTTGCTCTCCGGCGCGCGATAGCCGGTACGCGACGCACGCGCGACCGCGATGACTTGCGCGCGCCGCGCTTTCGACTCTTCCGATTCGACATACAGCGTTTGCGCCACCGACGCCGGCCCGCGCTGATCGCTCAACCCCGCAACCGTAGTCTCGAATACCTCGTCCCCGCGCGTCACCCGCATCGCATCGCCGACGCGCACACCGCGCGACGGCTTAGCACGCTGCCTGTTGACATCGACTTTCCCGGTGTCGATCGCCTGCTTCGCGAGGCTGCGGGTTTTATGAAAACGTGCGGCCCAGAGCCAGAGGTCGATGCGGATAGGAGTGGTCGGCTCCATGCGTAGAGAAGATCAGAACGGAGGCGAGAGACTGCGACAATGCAGCCACCAGCGCAAGCAGGGTTGCCGGCCAGCCACCGCGCCGATAAGGATTTCGATAGCGAGTGCGCGATGTCGAAGTTCACGGCGTCATTCTTGAAATGCGATGGCGGACTGAGCGCGCCTCACTGCCCTGCCATCCCGAGCGCAGCGAGGGACCTGCTTGTTTGCGACGATGCGATATACCGAGCGCAAACAGGTCCCTCGCTGAGCTCGGGATGATATGGATCTCGCTTTGACATCATGCTTGAGGCAACCTGGTGCTCATGCGGCATGACATTCGCCATGACTTCGGTGACATGCGCCGCGACGCCCGCAGGGCGATGCTGCCATTCCGATGCCGCCATGGAGTGATCCCTTGTCGCCGATACGCAGAACGATACAAGGCTTCAGCCTGTGGTGCGGGGTGCTGGTGCCACTGGTGTACTTCGGTGCGCAGCTCATCGCTGCGCCGTTCTATCCCAATTACAGTTTCTTGGTGAATTCGGCCAGCCAGCTCGGTTCCGACGTATCGACGTTTCCGGCGTTGCTCAATGGAGGCGCGATCTTCAGCGGTGTGCTCGGCCTGCTGTCGGCCTACGGCATCGGTACGGGGCTGCAAGCGGCCGGTGCGAAGCCATGGTTCGCCTGGCTTTGCGCGGCGTGCGGCGTTTCGGTCGGCGCTGCGGCGATCTGGGCAGGGCTGCATCCGATGCCCGATCCGCTGCACAACCCCGGCGCGATCGGCATCGGCATGTTTCTCGGGCCGCTAGCGCTGTTTGCTGCATTTTGGAACGTGCGCGACGGCCGCGCGATGCGTGGGTACCTGGTGTTCACGCTGATCGCGTTCGCGGCGCTGGCGCCGATCATGGGCGACATCACGCCGATCGATTTGAATCGCTACGGCGGGCTGATGCAGCGCGTCGCGGCATTAGTGTTGTATCTCCCGCCCGCTGTTACGGCGTGGTGGCTCATGCGTGCGGGCATTCGACCAAGCAAACGTCATTGAAACTATCGTGATCGTCTCTTCGATTGATGGGTTGATGGCGCTTGCTTGCCCGCTCCGGTCAAACCGCTGGCCGACGGCTTCCACAGCGACGACCGCAGCGGGCTTGGTGCACTGCGCCCGCATCTTCGGCGCCGCAGTCTTGTCCCGCAGCGATACGTCGCTGACCGTCTACGAACCAAAACCGCGTTGATGCAAGGTATCGGACGATACGACCAGGACCCGTCATGCCCATCGACTTCTGCCCCGGCTACACCAGCAGCCCGTTCAAGACCCTCGCACGCAACTACCCGGGGCCGGACGTGTACCCGACTGCCGATTTCCGCACCGAATGGGGCCCGATCTTCCATCGCGGCCGGCTCAACGGCACCGCGCGGGTGCTGGTGATCGGTCAGGATCCCGCACAGTCGGAAGCGGTGGTGCGTCGCAACCTGGTCGGCAACGCCGGCAAACGCGTGCAGGGCTTCCTGCACAAGCTCGGCATCCGCAAGCGTTACGTCATTCTCAACACCTACGTCTACAGCGTGTTCGGCCAGCAGGCCGGCAACGCGCATATCGGCGACGCGGAAATCACCGCATACCGCAATCTCTGGATCGCCGGCGTGCTGGACAAGAGTCCGATCGAAGCGGTCGTAGCGTTCGGCGGACTCGCCAACCAGGCATGGAGCGCATGGCTGAATTCGCCCGCCGCCGCAGGCCGTGCGGCGCTGCATTTCGAGCATCTGCCGCATCCCACCTCACCCACCGCCGGCGGCGCGAGCGACGCGCAGGCCGCTGCGGCCACCGCAACGATGCTGGCGAAGTACAACGCAGCGATCGAACGCATCCGCGCAGTTCTGAGCACAACCGACGCTCCCGCTGCACCGCTGTACGGCAACGCCTTCACCGATGACGATCTGCCGGATATCCCGATGGCGGACCTGCCGCCGGGCGTGCCGACCTGGATGTCGACCGAAGAAGAATGGGCCAAGCGCGTCGGCGACACCGCCGCGATCAAGCGCCGCACGATCCAGATCACCGTGCCGCCATCGGTGCCGCTGTAACGGCGGAACCGGCGCACCGCAAGGGGGCGCCGGTTCCGAGACGCACTGCGCAGGCTTCGCAAGACTCAGCTGTACTGCGAAATCTTCACCAGCAGATGCTTGGCGAACTGCCCGTGCAGATAACCGATGCCGCGCGCCAGATGCAGGGTCAGGAACAGCAACAGAATCCCAACCACGAAGACCAGCGGCAGCCCCAGATACCCCAGGGATGTGCCGAAAACACCGTTCTCCAGGCCCATCAACAGCCAACCATCGTAGTCCTGGTTCACGGTCGCGTACCCGACCAGCACCATGATCGGCGCTGCGATGAAAGACAGCGACACGCTGAGCAGTGTGACTGCAAGCGTGAAATAGATGATGCCCAACGGCAACATCAACACCATGTAAAGCAGGGTCGTCCAGGTGCGCGGGTCGGAGAACATCTCGCCGATGCGCGTCATCCAGGGCTTGCCGCGACTGCTGTACAGCGGTCGACGCGGCATGCGCTCGCCGAGCATCACTTCGACGATGCGGCCTTCGAGCAGCGAGAACATCCGCGTCGACCCCAGGAACAGGATCGCGAACGGAATGCCGATGATCAGCACCGCCAATCCCAGCGACAGCGAAATGCCGGTCACCACCCATGTGAAATAAAAGATACCGGTCGCCAGCGACAGCAGCATGTAGAACAACGCCGCATACGTGCGCGGCTCGGCGATCACACCGAAGAACTTGCCGAACAATGAACGGTGCTGGCGCGGCGGCGGTGCGCGCAGCGCGGTCTGCACTTTCACTTCGGTGTCGCGGTAGATGTCTGCAACTTCGTCCGGCGCGCCGTAGCTGGACGCGACCTGCGCGATCACCTCGGCTTCGCTTTTCTCGGGGTTCTCGGCCATTTCAGAGCGCAGGTATTCCTCGGCGTCGTACAGCGCGTCCTGCACCAGCGCCGGGTCGGCGCCGGTCAGCGAACGCCGCAGATGTTCGAGGTAATCGGGGATATTGGTCGGCAGCGGACGGGCATTCATGGCTGGGTCCCTTTCAGAACGTTATCGACGGAATCTCGGGTGGCGCACCAGGCGTTGCTCCAGGCGCGCAGAATCTCGCGGCCGAACGGCGTGATGTTGTAGTAGCGACGCGGTGGACCGCTGATCGAAGGCTCGACCTGACTTTCCAGCAGCCCAGCCGCCTCCAGATTGCGCAGCACCGGGTACAGCGCGCTCTGTTTGCCGCTGAGCACGCCGTCGCCCTGTCGCTCCAGGGTTTTGGCGATCTGATAGCCGTACATCGGATCGGCGCTGCTGCCCAGCACCGCGAGCAGCGCCAGCGACACGGTGCCGGCCGACAGTTCCTTCTGGAACTTCCGCAGCAGCGCTTCGGTGACGTCATCGGTGAGTGCGGGCTGGTTCATGGGGCCCCTGCGGTGATCAGCTGGATATCGTTGAGAACACTCTATTCACAACTTGATGCTAGTGGATGTGCCGGAGGTCATTGCGCCACCGGCAAGACGACTGTCGCTGGCCCTGTCCGCGCTTTCTGGGCCAGAATCGTGGGCCAGCCGATGGAAACGCCCCATGAGCCCGATCCGCACCAGTCTGTCCTTCGTTCTGTTGACGGCAGCCCTTGCCGCTTCGGCACAGACACCGCAGCCCGAATCCGCCGCCCCTAAAGCCAAGTCGATGCAGGAGCTGCTCGACGGCGCCAAGCCCGGCGATTGGCGCGCGCTGGACCCCATGAGGACGCTGTACATGGACATCGACGCCGGCCGCGTGGTGATCGAACTGGCGCCCGACTTCGCGCCGGCGCATGTCGCCAACATCCGTGCGATGGCCAAGGGCGGCTACTGGAACGGCCTCAGCATCAACCGCTCGCAGGACAATTTCGTCGTTCAGTGGGGCGACCCGGCCGAAGAGGAAGGCGCACGTAAACCGCTGCCCAAAGGCGCGAAATCGAAACTGCCGGCCGAATTCACCCGTCCATTGAAGAACCTGCCCTTCACTCGCCTGCCCGACGTCGATGGTTGGGCATCGGAAGTCGGTTTCAGCTACGGCTTCCCGATCGGCCTGGACCGCAGCGAAGGCGGCATCGCATGGCTCGCGCACTGCTATGGCATGGTCGGCGCGGGCCGCGATATCGCCGCCGATTCCAGCACCGGCGCCGAACTCTACGTGGTCACCGGCCAATCGCCGCGCCAGCTCGACCGCAACATCACCACGATCGGTCGCGTCGTGCAGGGCATCGAACTGTTGAGCGTGCTGCCGCGCGGGACCGCGGCGCTGGGCTTTTACGAGAAAGCCGAACAGCGGACGCCGATCCGATCGATCCGCCTCGCCGCCGATCTCAAACCGGCCGAGCGTCTGAAGCTGCAGGCGCTGCGCACCGACACGCCGCTGTTCGAAGCCATCGTCGAAGCCCGCCGTAACCGCCGCGACGATTTCTACAAGCGCCCCGCCGGCCACATCGACCTGTGCAACGTGCCGCTGCCGGTACGCACCGCGCCGGAACCCGCAGCGAAGCCGAAACGCTGACGCCTACGACCAATCGCCTATCGCCGGGTGGGCAGCCGCGACCTACGATGGCGGCGATTCCCCGCCGGCCCATCGCATGCGCCTCGCCCTGCTCGCAGATCTGCACGCCAACCGCGAGGCGGTCGACGCCTGCCTCGCGAAGCTGCGCAGACTGGGCTTCGACCGCGCGGTGATCCTGGGCGATATCGTCGGCTACGGCGCGGATCCCGAGTGGACGGTCGACACCGTGCAGGCGCTGGTCGCCGACGGCGGTCTCGCGATCTACGGCAATCACGACGAAGCAGTGCTCCGCGACGCGCAGGACAACACGGCATCCACCAAGCATCCACACGCCCAGGCAGCGATCGACTGGACCCGCAGCCGCCTCGACGAAACCCAGCGTGCGTTCCTGGCCGCACTGCCGCTGAGCATCGAAGACGACGACCGGCTCTATGTGCACGCCAACGCGTGGGCGCCGCAGCAATGGGGCTACATCTCGAATGCACTGGCTGCCGCGCAAAGCATCGCCGCCACCAAGCAGCGGGTCACGTTCTGCGGCCACGTCCATGAGCCGGCGCTCTACCACTCGCAGCCCGAGGGCGGCGCACGTCATTTCTCGCCTACGCCCGGCACCGCGATGCCGCTGATCGGCAGTCGGCGCTGGCTGGCGCTGCCGGGATCGGTCGGGCAGCCGCGCGATGGCAATCCCGCTGCGTGCTGCGGACTGTTCGACACCGCCAAAGGCACGCTGACCACGCTGCGCGTGGCCTACGACCATCATTCCGCCGCGCGCAAGATCATCGCTGCCGGGATGCCCGAATCGCTGGCGCGACGTCTTGTGGAGGGTCAGTGAGATGCCCGTACCGCTGAAACCCGGTTTGTCGATCGAGGGCTTCGAACTGATCGCACCGCTGCACGAAGGCGGCATGGCAACCCTGTGGCGCGTTTCGCATCCGGACCACACGATGCCGCTGCTGATGAAGCTGGCGCGGATCGGTTACGGCGAAGCGGCGACCCAGATCGTCGGCTTCGAAGTCGAGCGCATGATCCTGCAGCAACTGACCGGCCCGTACGTGCCGCGCTACATCGCGGGCGGCGAATACCAGGATCAGCCGTGGATGGTGATGGAACATCTGGCCGGCGAAACACTGCGGCCACTGCTGGACAAGACGCCGCTGCCGCCGCGGCAGGTCGCCGAACTGGGCGCGCTGGCGGCGACCGCGATTCATGCGCTGCACCAGCAGGACGTGATCCATCTCGATATCAAGCCGAGCAATCTGCTGCGCCGTCCCGACGGCCCGCCTTACAACGGGATGATCGCACTGATCGATTTCGGACTCTCTCACCACGCGCACCTGCCCGATCTGCTCGCCGAACAGTTCAATGTCCCGATCGGTACAGCGCCCTACATCGCACCGGAACAGGTGTTGGGCCAGCGGGACGACCCGCGCAGCGATCTGTTCGCGCTCGGGGTGGCGCTCTATCACCTCGCCACCGGCGAACGCCCGTTCGGCAATCCCGGCAGCCCTGCGGGACTGCGCCGCCGGCTGTACCGCGACCCGGTACCGCCGCGCGCGATCCGTGCGGATATCCCGCGCTGGCTGCAGGAAGTGATCCTGCGCTGTCTGGAAGTGGATCCCGATGCGCGCCACGCCACCGCCGCGCAACTTGCGCACGATCTGCAGCACCCCGAACAGGTCGTATTGACCGAACGCGCCGACCGCAGCCATCGCGATGGTCGGCTCACGGTGATGCGTCGCTGGTGGCAAAGCCACGGCCGCGATCGCGAACCGCGCAGAGCGGTCAGCGACCATCTCGATCAGGCCCCGCTGCTGATGGTTGCGATCGATCTGAAGCACGAAGACGCCGCTCTGTGCGCCGCATTGCGCGGCAATCTGCAGCGGATCGTATCGACATTTCCGCATTCGCGGCTCGCCTGCGTGACGGTGATGCGCACCGCGCGCATCGGTCTGGACAGCAATCTCGACGCCGAGGGCCGCAACCGCCACGTCAAGCGGCTGATCGCGTTGCGCGACTGGATCCGCCCGCTCGGTCTGGACGAGCATCGCGTGACCGTGCACGTGCTGGAACACAGCGACCCTGCTCATGCGCTGCTGGACTACGCGCGCGACAACGGCGTCGATCATCTGATCATGGGCGCACGCGGCGTGACCGGCATGCGCCGCATTCTCGGCAGCGTCTCCGCGCACGTGGTCGCGGAGGCGCCGTGCACGGTCACGGTGGTGCGTGCACCGGCGTTATCGGAAGAGACAAAAGACTGAAGCCTGCGATCAGGCTTCAGTCGGGGCCGGCCGTTACAGCCGGCTGGCGATCGCCTTGGCGAAAGACATCGTGGTGCCGGTGCCGCCGAGATCCGGAGTAACCGAATCCCTGGCTTCCAGCGTGGCGACGATCGCGTTGCGCAGGCGCACCGCGTTCTCGGGCTGGCCGACATGATCGAGCATCTGCCCGATCGCGAGCAGCAGCGCGCAGGGATTGGCGATGCCCTTGCCGGCGATGTCCGGCGCCGAGCCGTGCACGGCCTCGAAGATCGCGGCTTCGGTGCCGATGTTCGCGCCCGGCGCCAATCCCAGACCGCCGACGAGACCGGCGCAGAGATCGGAAATGATGTCGCCGAACAGATTGGTGGTGACGATGATGTCGAACTGTTCCGGACGCATCACCAGCTGCATGCAGGTGTTGTCCACGATCATTTCGTTGCAGAGGATGTCCGGGTATTCGGCGGCGACGACGCGCGCGGTGCGCAGGAACAGACCGGAGGTCGATTTCAGAATGTTGGCCTTGTGGACCACGGTGACTTTCTTGCGGCCGGTCTTGCGCGCCAGTTCGAAGGCGTAACGCACGATGCGCTCGGAGCCGCGACGGGTGATCTTCTGGGTCAGCATCGCGGTTTCGCCGTCTTCCGACAGCGTCTGGCCTTCGCCGATGTACGCGCCTTCGGTGTTCTCTCGGACCGTGATCAGGTCGACGCCGGTCGGGAACCGGGATTTGGTGTTCGGGAACGACTTCGCCGGCCGCACGTTGGCGTACAGGTCGAAGCGTTTGCGCAGCTCGACATTGATCGAACTGAAGCCCTCGCCCACCGGCGTGGTCAGCGGGCTCTTGAGCGCGATGCGGTTGCGGCGGATCGAATCCAGCGTCGCCTGCGGCAACAGCTCGCCGTGCTTCTCCAGCGCGACCATGCCGGCGTCGGCCTCTTCATAACTCAGGCCGGTATTCATGGCGTCGAGCACGGACAGCGCTGCGTCCATGATCTCGGGGCCGATGCCATCCCCACGGATGACGGTAATCGTTTGGGTCATGGTGTATTCCAGGCGGTCTATCCAGGCAGACTTGCGTTCGGACCTCGCGTGCGGCGCGCAGGTCCGGAGTTTCGTCGGGATTGTCTTGGGATCATCTTGAAAGCTGGCCGGAATTCGCATGCAGAGCGCGAATCCGGCGCAGACAGCCGGCGAATTATGCCGGAACGGCCGCAGGCTTGCTGGACATCGCATTCATGACGATGGTCGAACACACCTCCCCACCGGACAATACGATCAGCCGTGATCGTGCGCCGGTATCGCACCGGCATCGCCCTGTTCGAGCCTGTCGAGAAAGTCCACCGCGCGGCGCAGGTGGGGAATCACGATCGAGCCGCCCACCACCAACCCCACCGAGAAGGTTTCGAACATCTCGTCGCGCGTCACCCCCGCTTCCTTGCACTGGGCGACGTGATAACTGATGCAATCGTCGCAGCGCAGCACCATCGAGGCGACCAGGCCAAGCAGCTCCTTGGTCTTCACGTCGAGCGCCCCGGCCTGGTAGGTCTGGGTATCGAGCGCGAAGAACCGGCGCACGACCTGATTGGGCTCGGCCAGGATCCGCTCGTTCATGCGCTTGCGGAAGGCGGTGAATTCAGCGACGCGGTCCTGCCCGGAGCCGGCCTGTTCGGCGCCGGCCTGCTCGGAGCCGGCCGGCCCGGCGCCGGCCTGCCCGGCGCCGCCCGGTTGCGGACCACTCATGCGCCTTCCCCGGAGAGCAGCGGTTCGAACCTGCCGGCACGATGCAGCGCCATCATGTCGTCGAAACCGCCGACATGCACATCGCCGACGAAGATCTGCGGCACGCTGGTGCGTTTTGCGCGCGCGACCATGCGTTCGCGTTCGGCCGGATCGGTATCGATCCGGACCTCGGTCCAGTCCAGACCTTTGCTTTTCAGGAAATTCTTGGCCGAGACGCAATACGGGCAAATCGCCGTGGTGTAGAGCGTGATCGGCGAAGTCTGGGGGGTGTTGTCGCTCAAAGCGGTCTCCTCGCTGCATGATGCGAGCGTTCATGTGAGGCGGTCATGATGGGGGCCATCTGCACGCTTTTCCACCCGCGTCCAAGCGCTGCGACGCCGGGAACGAAGCGGCCCGCGCAAGGTCGGACTGGGTTGAGCCGAACGGATTAACAACGCATTCACGCCCTATGGACCGATAAGCGGCATGCTGCACCACGGATCGCATCACGAACCTCACCAAAGTGCTGCTCCATGCTGTGCCCCCTTGGCATTGGCAGTCCCACAGAATTCGCCACTGGAATCCCGCCTCATGCGTCTGCCGGTCCTCATCGCCGCCCTCACCTGCTCTCTCGCGGCCATCTGCGCCTCCGCTCAGGACAACCGGTTGCCGGACATCGGCTCCTCCGCCAACGAACTGCTCAATCCCGCCCGTCAGGCCGAATACGGCAGCATGATGCTCAGCCAGCTGCGGCACTACGGCTACGTGCTGGACGACCCGCTCATCGACAGCTGGCTGCAATCGGTGGGACATCGCCTGGCTTCCGCCAGCGACAAGCCGCAGCAACCGTTCACCTTCTTCATGCTGAAAGACCGGCAATTCAACGCCTTCGCCACCCTTGGCGGCTATATCGGCACCAACGCCGGTCTGGTGCTGGCGGCCGAAACCGAGGACGAAGTCGCCGGTGTGTTGTCGCACGAAGTGGCCCATGTCACCCAGACCCACGTGCTGCGCAGCGTCGAACGCGCACAGAAGGACAGCGTGCCGATCCTGCTGGCGATGCTCGGCGCGATCGCGGTCGCGCAGTCCTCGGGCGGCAGTTCTTCCGACGATGCTTCCATGGCCGCGCTGGCTTCGGCGCAGGCGCTGATGGCCCAGCGCCAGATCGATTACACCCGTTCCAACGAATCCGAGGCCGACCGCCTCGGGATACAGACGCTGTCGCGCGGCGGCTACGATCCGAACGCGATGGCCAGCATGTTCACGCGCATGCAGACGATCTCGCGGGTGAACCAGGGCGGCGAGCGCGAGCGCGCTCCGGACTACCTGCGTACCCACCCCGTGAACACCACGCGGATCAGCGAGGCCAAGCAAAGGGCCGACGACCTCGCGGCCAAACCGGCGGCGTTCGATCCCGGCAGCACCATCACCAGCGAAAACCCGCTGATCCCCTCCAACCTGCGCGTCGCCGAACCGGCGCGGATCAACGACAACGTGCAGTTCGGCTGGGCGCGCGAGCGTATCCGGGTCTTCAGCGCCAATACCCCGAGCGCGGCGATCGAGGAGTACGAGCGCCAGCGCCGCGGCAAATCCCTGAACGACGCCCAGTGCTACGGGCTTGCCATCGCCCGCGAGCGCAACGGCGACTACGCGCTGGCTGCGAAGGAGTTGGCGCCTTTGCTTGCGAAGCATCCGAACGACCCGTGGATCGTCATTGCGATGGCCGAGACCGAAGCCCGTGGCGGCGACATCGCAGCGGCGGACAGACGGATGGATGCGCTGCTGGCGCGAATGCCGAACCATCGCGCAGCGGCGCTCGGCTACGCCCAGCTGCTGGCCGAACGCAACGATGTCGGTGCCGGCAAGCGCGCACAGGCCGTACTGCGGCCGCTGCTGATCGGCGGCAAGGAAGACCCCGTCTTCCAGAGCATCTTTGCCCGTGCCAGTGAAGTCGCCGGCGACCCGGTCCGCGCCGGAGAAGCCTATGCCGAGGCCGAATTCCTCAATGGTCGGCCTGAGCGCGCACTCATCCAGCTCAATACCCTGCTCAAACGACCGGAACTGGATTACTACGCCCGCGCACGGGTCGAGGCGCGGATCGCCGCGATCACGCCCGCAGTACTGGAGCTTCGTCGTCTTGGCGTGCGCGACGAGGCGCTGGAGCGGCGTTGACCATGAATGCTTGACATCATCGCATCACCACATCACGATGCATCCATGCGAACCACCATCGACCTTCCCGACGATCTGCACCAGATCGCCACCAGCCTCGCCCGGCACACCGGGCGCAGTCTGGGGCAGACCGTAGCCGAACTGATTCGCCGCGGCCTGGCCGCGTCCGAACAGACGAACCGCATCGGTGAGGCCGCAGCGCCCTATCAGCTTCATCCGCTCACAG
>JBIITV010000237.1:0-4000 GCA_044340325.1 Lysobacteraceae bacterium | reverse complement strand
ACAGGCCTGCCTGTTGTCGCTTCGCGCCAGCCGGTCACCGGGGACGATGTCGAAGCGCTGGACGACGAGCCGTGAGCCATCTGCTTGATGGCAATGTGCTTGTCGCCCTGGTGGACCGATCCCATGTACATCATCTCAGCGCTGTCGCCTGGTTCGCTTCGCATCCCGGCGGTTTCGCCACATGTCCAATCACCCAGGGGACGCTGATCCGCCTGCTGCTGCGCTTCGGGGCGGTCGCGGACGCCGCAGGTGCGGTCACGGTCCTGAAACAGCTGACCGCACATCCGCGACACGAATTCTGGGGCGACGAGATCAGCTACACCGGCATTTCATGGGCGGGCGTACTGGGCCATCGTCAAGTGACGGACAGTTACCTGGCAGGACTGGCGCGCCATCGCGGTGGGCGCCTGGCGACGTTCGACCGGGGCCTCGCCGCGCTGCATGCGGATATCGCCGACGCGATCGACATCCGGACCTGACCGGCACCCGAGGCTGGCCAGCCGATGGATGTCACGAACGTGACCGTTCATGTCTGTCGTCACGCTTCAGTCATAAAAATGTCGTCTACTGTGGGCCTCCGAGTGCGGCCCCGGCTGTGCTGCGGCGAACTTCAGACCGCCCAACCAAGCACGCTGTGCAGAAGCGAATTCCATGCAAAAGCGCATATTGATCGTCGACGACGAACCCGCGATCCGCGACATGGTCGCCTTCGCCCTGCGCAAGGGCGAGTACGACCCGGTCCACGCAGGCGACGCCCGCGAAGCACAGGCAGCGATCGCCGAGCGCGTGCCCGACCTGATCCTGCTCGACTGGATGCTCCCGGGCACCAGCGGCCTGGAACTGGCACGGCGCTGGCGTCGCGACGCACTCACCCGCGACATTCCGATCATCATGCTGACGGCACGGGGCGAAGAAAACGACCGGGTCGGCGGCCTGGAAGCCGGAGTCGACGACTATGTCGTGAAGCCCTTCTCCGCGCGCGAACTGCTGGCCCGCATCCGCGCTGTGCTGCGCCGCTCGCGCGAAGACGACGAGGACGGCAGCGTCCAGGTCGGCGCGCTGCGCATCGATGGCGCCTCGCACCGGGTCTATGCGGGAGACGCGCAGATCCAGATCGGCCCCACCGAGTACCGTCTGCTGCATTTCTTCATGACCCACGCCGAGCGCGTGTACACCCGCAACCAGCTGCTGGATCACGTCTGGGGCGGGAACACCTATGTCGAAGAACGCACCGTGGACGTGCATATCCGCCGGCTGCGGCGCGCACTGGAACCAGTGGTGCTCGACGGCATGGTGCAGACGGTCCGCGGCTCGGGCTATCGCTTCTCGGCCACACTTTGAGTTCCGCACGCCGCTTGCCGGCTTCGAACGAACGATCTTTGAACGAACCATCTTTGAACGAACAATTCCAATAGACTCAGCCCATGCCGAACGATGCCCGATCCGCATGGCGCAAGACCCTCGGCGAGCTCGCGCTGGCCTTGATCCTGGCGCTTGCGTTCGGTTTCGCGGTGCGTCAACCGTGGCCCGTGATCACCGTCGCCGCTCTGGGCGTGGTGGGTTGGCATTACTGGAAACTGCGCCAGGTGCTGTTGAGGTTGACCGCGCGTCAGCGGTTCACGCCTTCGGCCGGCAGTGGCGTCTGGAACGAACTCGATCGTCTGCTCTATCGCAGCCAGAACGAAATGCGCGGCCGCAAACGCCGCCTGATCGGAATGCTGCGCGCATACCGCGCCGCCGCAGCCGCACTGCCCGACGCCATCGTCGTGGTCGAACGCAACAGCCAGCGCATCCAGTGGTTCAACGAGGCTGCGACCCGTCTGCTGGGGCTGCGCTATCCGCGCGACATCGGCGCCGCGCTCAGCGAGCAGTTGCAGCCGCTACCGATCGCGCACTGGCTCACAGGCGGGCGTCACGCCGAACCCTTGCTGGACACGCCTTCGCCCGTGCAGCCTGAGCTGCGCTTGAGCCTGCGGCTGATTCCCTATTCGGACGAACTGTGGCTGCTGGTCGCGCGCGACGTCAGCAAGATCATGCATCTGGAGCAGATGCGCCGCGATTTCGTCGCCAACGTCTCGCACGAGCTGCGCACGCCGCTGACCGTCGTCCACGGCTATCTGGACATGCTCGATCCCGCCGAGCATCCGGAGTGGGCGCCCATGCTCACCGAAATGCAGCGCCAGTCGCAGCGGATGACCCAACTGGTCGAAGATCTGTTGATGCTGTCGCGGCTCGAAGCGCAGGAAACGCTGCCCGAGGAAACGGTGTCGATGGCGTCGATGCTCGCCACGTTGAAGCGCGAGGCCGAAGCCCTCAGCCAACGCCGCCACACGATCACGATCGAAGACCTCGCCGGCGTCGACCTCTGGGGATCCACCAAGGAACTGCACAGCGCGTTTTCCAACCTCGTGAGCAATGCGATCCGATACACGCCCGCCGGCGGCAGCATCAAGATCCGCTTCAGCGGCGAACGCGATGGCAGCACGCGGCTGTCGGTCGAGGACACCGGATACGGCATTCCCGCCGCACACCTGCCGCGCATCACCGAACGTTTCTATCGCGTCTCCACCAGCCGCTCCCGCGAAAGCGGCGGCACCGGCCTCGGCTTGTCGATCGTCAAGCATGTGCTCAATCTGCATCAGGCGCGGCTGGAGATCGAGAGCGACGTCGGTCGCGGCAGCCGCTTCGCGTGCCGCTTCGGCAACGAGCGCATCCGCGAGCGCGACGCCATCCACTTTCCTGAAGACTCCGCATGAACCCTCGCACCTCCGCACGCCAGCCTTCACACGCGCTTTCGGTTCCCGACCCGCATCAGGACAGCGATCCGCTGCGCGACCCGGCGCTGTATCTCAGTCGCGAACTGTCGCAGCTCGACTTCAATTTCCGGGTCCTCGCACAGGCGCAGGACAGCACGGTACCGATGCTCGAACGGCTGCGGTATCTGTGCATTTCCTGCACCAATCTCGACGAGTTCTTCGAGATCCGCGCCGCGACCGTGCGCCAGGCGCAGGATTTCGGCATGCCGATGGCCGCCGACGGCATTCCGCACGCGACTCTGCTCAAGCGCATCCACGACCGGGCTGCGGCACTGGTGGACGCACAGTACCGCTGCTGGAACGAAGTGCTGCGCCCGACCCTGAGCGAAGCCGGCGTGCGCGTACTGCATCGCCAGCACTGGAACGCACGCCAGACCCGCTGGCTGCGCGCGTATTTCCGCGACGAAATCATGCCGGTGCTGTCGCCGCTGGGTCTGGATCCGGCGCATCCGTTCCCGAAAATCCTCAACAAGTCGCTCAACATCGTGGTGGTGCTCAAAGGCAAGGACGCGTTCGGCCGCGCAGGCCATCTCGCCATCGTCCGCGCGCCTCGCTCGCTACCGCGCATCATCCAACTGCCGGAACGCGCATCCGGCGGGGAGCACGACTTCGTGTTCCTCTCGGCGGTGCTGTCGGCGTTCGTCGACGAACTGTTTCCCGGAATGGAAGTGAAAGGCGCGTACCAGTTCCGGGTCACGCGCAACTCCGAGCTGATCGTCGACGAAGAGGAAGTCGAGAACCTAGCGCTCGCGCTGCGCGACGAACTGGTCGGCCGCGGTTATCTGCGCGCGATGCGTCTGGAAATCGCGTCGGACTGCCCGAAACCGATCGTACGTACGCTGCTGGAGAATTTCGAGCTGCCCGAAAACGCGGTGTACCGCATCCAGGGACCGGTGAACCTCAACCGCGCGGTGGAGATCTACGATCTGGTGCAGCGTCCGGACCTGAAGTTCCCGCCCTACCAGCCCCGGCAACCGAAGGACATGGAGACCATCTTCGAACGTGCCGCTGCGGGCGACATGCTGATGCATCACCCGTTCGACGCGTTCACGCCGGTACTGGAACTCATCAAACAGGCTGCGGAAGATCCGAACGTGCTGGCGATCAAACAGACCCTGTACCGCGCCGGCAAGGATTCGCCCATCGTCGAACACCTGATCCAGGCCGCGCGCAACGGCAAGGAC
>JBIITV010000195.1:0-7398 GCA_044340325.1 Lysobacteraceae bacterium | reverse complement strand
CGACGACGTTCGCGACCAGCGCCTTGCGCGGCGACACGCCTTTCAACGTCACGCCCTTCATCGTTTCAGCGGATCACTGGGCCGGCGCGTCGGTCGCCGGCGATGCGGCAGTCGGCGCCGGCGCCGGCTTCGCTTCATCGATCGCCTTCTGCACCGAGCCGGTGGTGATCGGGTGATAGCCGGGCTTGGCTTTGGCGAACACATCCCTGGCGAGCGCAAGGCCGGCTTCGGTTTCCGCCAGCGCGGTGTAGGTCGGCATGATCAGTTTGCGGCGGCCGATGCGCTGCAGGAATGCGGCGATGGCATCGTTGGCCTGGGTGTAGCCGTTGCGTACCGCCAGCGGATACCAGCGCTGCGCGATTTCGCCGTTCATCGAACCGGTGAAGCCATAGGCGCTGTCGAGCTGAACGAGCTGTTCGACGGTAAGCGTCTTCGGCAGGCTTTCGATGAAGTGCACCCATTCCTGCGTGCTCCACGCGTCGGTGATGGCCGCCGGCGGCAGCTGTTGGGTGCCCAGCCAGGCAAGACGCGCGGAGTCGACCACTCCGAAGCGGCGCGCCTGCACCAGCGGCGCCGTTGCCGGCACGCCCGGCTGATAGAGCCATTCGTTGAATTCCGCCGGACTGACCACGTTGGGATATTTCTGCAACAGGTTCTTCCGGGCGTAATCGGCGAATTGGCGTGTGTCGATGCTCTGGAACGCGAAGTGGTTGAAATACTCGCGCAGGAACGGATCGAACTTGTCGCGGCCGTAACGCTGTTCGAGGAACTGCAGGAACCATGCACCCTTGGTATAGACGGTGGCGCTGCTGTTCTCGTCGGGATCTTTCAGCACGCCTGGCTTGGTCGCCAGCGCCTGCAGTTTCGGATCGATTTCGGCGAACTCCTTCTTGAGCTCGTTGCGTTCGATCACGTTCTCCATGTCGGCCTGTTCCTTGCCGTACAGCACTTCGACGATGCGGTTCTCGACGTAGCTGGTGAAGCCTTCGTTGAGCCATGCATCCTTGGCACTGGAGAAGGTCACCAGGTTGCCCGACCAGCTGTGCGCCAGCTCGTGCGCGATCAATGCCACCAGAGTCTTGTCGCCGACGATCACGGTCGGGGTGAGGAAGGTCAGACGCGGATTTTCCATGCCGCCGTACGGGAACGAAGGCGGCAGCACCAGCATGTCGTAGCGGTCCCAGCGATAGGGGCCATACAGCGACTCTGCGGTGGCGATCATGCGCTCGGTGTCTTCGAACTCCTTCACCGCCTTGTCGAGCATGGCCGGCTCGGACCACACGCCGCTGCGGTCGGAAATGCGCTTGAACGCCAGGTCGCCGGCGGCTATCGCCATCAGATACGACGGAATCTTCTGCGGCATCTTGAAGGTGTAGTCGCCGTCCCTGATGGCATTGGGGTCGTTGTCGGCGCTCATCAGCACCATCACGTCCGGACGCGAGGTCACATGCGCGCTGTAGGTGTAGCGCACGCTCGGCGTGTCCTGCAGCGGCACCCACGAACGCGCATGGATCTGCTGCGACTGGCTGAACATGAAGGGCAGCTGCTTGCCCTCGGTCATCGACGGTTCCAGCCACTGCAGACCCGAGGCCTGCGGCGAGGTGGTGTAGGTCACCCGGACTTCGGGATTGCGCTGCGGGGTGGCGATTGTGAATTTGCTGCCGAGCACCGGGTCGGCGGCGGCCAGCGTGTACTTCAGTGGTGCCCAGGCCCCGCCGGCGTCCGTTCCTTCGACCTTGGCGATGGTCAGGTCACGGCTGTCCAGCACCAGCGCGGTCGCGGCGGGATCCTTCCAGTCCAGCTGATAGGTCGCGATACCGGCCAGGGTCCTGGTGTCGAAATCGATCTTGAGGTCCAAGGTCAGGTCCTTGATCGCGACCTTGCCGGGCTCGGCGTAGGAATGCTCATCGACTAGCGACGTCGTCTCTGCGGATGCAGGCTTGGCGACGGTCGCGGCCGGGGCCGCGTCTTCGGACTTGCAGGCAGTCATCATCAGAGTGGCGAACAGGGGCAGGGCCAGGATCGAGGCGCGCATGGCAGGGGCTTAGGAGGGAAAGTGCCGAGTGTACCTGCCCTGACCGGCGACCGGATGCGGACAGGCCGCAGTGTCCCCGGCCGGGAGTGGATTTCGTTAATCGTCCACAGAAGCGACAATAATGACCACCGCGAACGTCAGACCCGGCGTTGTCCACCGCCATGTTCCGCCAGCGCACTCCCGAACACTTTCCCAAACACACAGCCACTAAGGTGCCGATGATGACCAACCAACTCCGCGGATCGACTGCCCTCTATGCCGGCCTGCTGACGCTCGCCGTGACCGCCATTCTGGCGGTGCCGGCACACGCCCAGCGCCAGAGCGCGCAGGACGCCCGCAAGCAGAAAATGGCCGAGATCCCGACCTGCGCCAAACCGCTCGGCACGCTGTCGGTGCTGGAACCGGAAGACGCGACGGACTGGTGGACCGGCCAGCAGTTGCCGGCGCCGTCCAAACTGATCAAGGTCTTCGTCAGCAAATCGCGCTGCTTCACCCTGGTCGATCGCGGCGCCGGCCTCGACGCCGCGCAGCGCGAGCGCGCGCTGGGCGCCAGCGGCGAGCTGCGCAACCGCGCCAATGTCGGCAAGGGCCAGATGAAGGCCGCCGACTACGTGATGACCCCCGACCTGATCTCGCGCAACAGCAATGCGGGCGGCAACGCCATCGGCGGCCTGATCGGCGGCCTGGTCGGTGGCCGCGCCGGCGCGGCCATCGGTGGCCTGAATTTCCAGAAGAAGACCGCCGACGTGGTGCTGACCGTAACCGACGTACGTTCGACCGAACAGGTGGCGATGGCCGAAGGCAGCGCCAAGAAGACCGACATCGGCTGGGGCGCCGGCGGCGGCCTGTTCGGCGGCAGCGGCTTCGGCGCCGGCGGCGCCAGCGGCTATGCCAACACCGAAATCGGCCAGGTCATCACCCTCGCCTATCTGCAGGCCTACACCGACATCGTCGCCCAGCTCGGCGGTCTGCCCGATAACGCCTCTGCCGCCAACGCGCAGCAGGCGGTGACCATGACCAAGCCGGGCCGGCTGTTCCCGAACTCGAAGGGCACCGGCAAGATCGTCCGCACGCTCGACCCGGGCATGATGCTCTACCCGACCGGCAACAAGGACGGGATGATGTGGGAAGTGGAAGACGAACTCGGCAACAAGGGCTGGGTGTCGTCGAGTCTGTTCGAACTGGCGCGCTGAGCTGGCGCGCTGAGCCGGCACGCCAACGACAGTAGGTATCGGGTGCGCTTCGGCGCACCGGCAATGAAAAGGGCGCTTCGGCGCCCTTTTCATTGCATCGACAATCCCGTGCAGCAACAGCTACAGCCGCGCCAGAATCAGATCCAGCAGCGCATCCGCAAGCGCCGTCTTCGGCGCCGGACCCAGCGCATGCGAAGTTTCGGCATCGATCACGGTCAGCGCGTTGTCGTCGCTTTCGAAGCCGCAGCCGGCGCGGCCGACCTGATTCGCGGCGATCATGTCGAGCTTCTTGCGCAGCAGTTTGTCGCGGGCATAGCGCTCGACATCATTGGTCTCGGCGGCGAATCCCACCACCACATTCGGCCGCTGCGCATGCATGGCGACTTCGGCCAGCACATCGGCGGTGCGCACCAGCTCGACGGTCATGCTGTCGATCGCGGTCGCCGCATTGCCGGCCGACTGCCCGGTTTTCTTGATTTTCTGCGGCGACACCGTGCGCGGCGTGTAATCCGCGATCGCGGCCGCGCCGATATAGATGTCCGCCGGCAGCGCATCGAGCACGGCGTCCCGCATCTGTGCGGCCGAACGTACATCGACGCGCCGCACGCCCGCAGGTGTGTGCAACGACACCGGGCCGGCGACCATCACGACTTCGGCACCGCGGCGCGCGGCGGCGGCGGCGATCGCGAACCCCATCTTGCCGCTGCTGCGGTTGCCGATGAAACGCACGGGATCGAGATCTTCGAACGTCGGGCCGGCGCTGATCAGCAGCCGGCGACCGGCGAGGTCGGCGCCTGTACGGTCGGCGGCGAACGCGGCCACAAGGTCGCTGACGATCTCCGGCGGCTCGCGCAGACGGCCGGGGCCGAACTCGCCGCAAGCCTGGGCACCATCGTCGGGGCCGATCACGTCCACGCCGCGCGCGCGCAGTGTGGCGATGTTGGTCTGGGTGGCGGGATGCAGCCACATCCGGTTGTTCATCGCCGGAACCACCGAGATCGGCGCGGCGGTGGCGAGGCAGAGCGTACTGACCAAATCGTCGGCCAGACCATGTGCGAGCCGGGCGAGCGTATCGGCGGTCGCCGGCGCCACCACGATCCGGTCGGCCCAGCGCGCGAGTTCGATATGGCCCATCGCGGCCTCGGCGGCTTCGTCCCACAGCGAGCCCCGCACCGGCACACCGGAGACGGCCTGGAGGCTAGCCGCGCCGATGAAGCGCTGGGCGTTCCCGGTCATCGCCACCTGCACTTCGGCACCGGCTTCGCGCAGCCGCCGCACCAGTTCCACCGCCTTGTAGGCGGCAATACCGCCGCAGACGCAGAGCAGGATGCGTCGACCGGTCAGCGTCTGCGCCATGCGGGGTTTTCCTACGTTCGAACCAGCCCACAGCTTACCCGATGCCGCCGCCTTTCCCGACGGTGCGGCGCGGCCCGTGCGGCGATGCTGGCGTCCACTCACCTGCCGCCAACCGACCATGCAAATCAGCGACTGGCCCGACAACGAACGTCCCCGCGAAAAGCTGCTCAAGCGTGGCCCAGCGGTCCTTTCCGACGCCGAACTGCTGGCGATCTTCCTGTGCACCGGCCTGGACGGCTCGGACGTGGTCACCAGCGCCCGCCGGCTGCTCAACAGCCACGGGCCTCTGCGCAGCCTGCTGGAGCACACGCCGAAACAGCTGCTGAAACTGCCAGGCATCGGCCCCGCCCGCGCCTGTACCCTGTTGGCGGCGATGGAGCTGGGCAACCGCTACCTCGCCGCCGGACTGGAGCGTGGCGATGCCCTGACCGACCCGCAGGCTGCCGGCCGCTATTTCTCGCAGCGCCTGCGCGGGCTGCCGCACGAGGTGTTCGCCGTACTGTTCCTCGACACCCGCCACCGCGCCATCGCCTTCGAGGAAATGTTCCGCGGTACCGTCGACGGGGCCGAAGTCCACCCGCGCGAAGTCGTGCGCCGCGCCCTCGTTCACAACGCCGCAGCAGTGATCGTCGGCCACAACCACCCCAGCGGCAACGGCGAGCCGAGCGCCGCCGACCGCGCCATCACGCTTCGCCTCAAACAGGCGCTGGCGTTGGTCGAAATCCGGCTGCTGGACCACTTCATCGTCGGCGACGGCGCGCCGGTGTCGCTGGCGGCGCGGGGGTGGGTTTGAACAATGGATGCCGCCATGGCAGTACATCGCGTCTCCTGTCGTCTCCAACGCGAGGCAGAAAACTTCATGTCATCCCTAACGCGGCGCAGCCCACTTTTGTCATCCCGAACGCGGCGAAGCCGGGGAGGGATCTGCTTTTCAAGGCTCTCACAGTCATGCGACAGACAAAAATCTACTTTATCTACATTCTGTCCAGCAGATCGAGAGCGATCTACATCGGGGTGACCTCGGATCTGGAAGGACGCATCTACCAGCACCGTAGCCACGCCACGCCGGGACATACAGCTCGATACCATATCGATCGGCTGGTCTACTTCGAATCAACAGAAGATGTCTATGCCGCACTCGAAAGGGAAAAGCAGCTGAAAGCTTTCAGGCGGGAGAAGAAAATACGGCTGATCGAATCGACCAACCCCACCTGGGATGACCTAGCCGCCGGATGGTTCGCCAAGAGCACACCCCGTAAAGCAGATCCCTCCCCGGCTGCGCCGCGTTCGGGATGACAGGGGTGGGCTGCGCCTCGTGGATGACAAGCATGGGCGTCGCTGCGTTTGGGAACTCTGGACTGCGCTGGGCTTGGTTCTGGATGAAACGAGGCTTATGGCGACGGCCCCAGTCACCACACCAGAACACTGTCATTCCGAACCCGCTTCATCAGGGTGAGGAATCTGCTGTTGGCGTTGTGCGACGTGCAAGAAAAGCAGATCCCTCCACGGCTGCGCCGCGTTCGGGATGACAGGGAAGAGGGCCCGGAATGAAAGACGGGTGCCGGGCCGGGGACGACAAAGACCCTTCGGCGCACACCGCCACCCCTCAGCTACAATGCCCAACCCTCGAAACACCGCCGCTTTCAGGCGAAACATCCTCCGTGAAATCCCAGCTTCGCGCCCTGATCGAACAAGGCATCGCCCATCTCCGCAGCCAAGGCACGCTGCCCGCCGATCTCGCCGCTCCGGACTTCGTGGTCGAACGCCCGAAGGACCGCAGCCACGGCGATTTCGCGACCAATGCCGCGATGACCCTCGCGAAGCCTGCGCGCAGCAACCCGCGCGCGATCGCGCAGGCGCTGATCGACGCCCTGCCCGTCAACGACGACATCGCCTCGGTCGAGATCGCCGGGCCGGGCTTCCTGAATTTCAGACTCTCGGCCGCCGCTTGGCAGCGCCAGCTGCGCAGCGTGCATGCGCTGGGCGCCGCCTACGGCCGCAACGCCAGCGGTGCCGGCCGCACTGCCGGTGTCGAGTATGTCTCCGCCAACCCGACCGGCCCGCTGCACGTCGGTCACGGCCGCGCGGCGGCGATCGGCGACTGCATCGCACGCGTGCTCGACGCCAACGGCTGGCGCATCATGCGCGAGTTCTACTACAACGACGCCGGCGTGCAGATCGAGAATCTCGCCAAATCGACGCAGGCCCGCGCCAGGGGGCTCAAGCCCGACGACGCCGGCTGGCCGGACGACGGCTACCGCGGCGACTACATCGCCGATGTCGCCCAAGCTTATCTGGACGGCGCGGCGGTCGAGGTCGATGGACACACGGTGATCGGCGCGCGCGACGCCGACGACATCGATGCGATCCGCCAATTCGCCGTGGCCTATCTGCGCCGCGAGCAGAATCTCGATCTCGCCGCGTTCGGCGTGTCGTTCGACGTCTACTTCCTCGAATCCTCGCTCTACCGCGACGGCAAGGTGGAAGAAACCGTGCGCGAGCTGATCGCCCACGGCCACACCTACGAGGAAGGCGGCGCACTGTGGCTGCGCAGCACCGACTTCGGCGACGACAAAGACCGGGTCATGCGCAAGTCCGACGGCACCTACACCTACTTCGTGCCGGACGTGGCCTACCACCTCAGCAAATGGCAGCGCGGCTACCAGCGCGCGATCACCGAACTCGGCGCCGACCACCACGGCTCGCTGATGCGGGTGAAAGCCGGCCTGCAGGCGATCGACTGCGGCATTCCGCAGGGTTGGCCCGAGTACGTGCTGCACCAGATGGTGACGGTGATGCGCGGCGGCGAGGACG
>JBIITV010000184.1:0-7912 GCA_044340325.1 Lysobacteraceae bacterium | reverse complement strand
CACCTTGCGCGACCTGATCGAAGAAACCGGCCGCGACGCGGTGCGCTGGTTCCTGATCGCGCGCAAGCCCGATTCGCAGCTGGTGTTCGACATCGACCTCGCGCGCTCGCAGTCGCTCGACAATCCGGTGTACTACGTGCAGCTGTCGCATGCGCGCATCTGCGGCCTGCGGCGCAAGCTCGCCGCACGCGGCCTCTCCTACGACCTCGATGCCGGCCTCGCGCAACCGCTCGATCTCGCCAACGCTTCAGTGCGCGACCTGCTGATCGACCTGTCGCGCTACCCGGAGATCGTCGAAGTCGCTGGCCGGGAATTGGAGCCGCATCAAATCGCCGCGTATCTGGTCGAACTGGCGCAGACGTTCCAGTCGTATTACAACGATCACCAGTTCCTCGTCGACGACAACGACACGCGCAATGCGCGTATGGCGCTGGCAGATGCCACTTGTTATGTCCTTATGAACGGGCTTTCTCTGCTCGGCGTATCGGCACCGGAAGAAATGTTCTTCGCGACCGAAGAAGGCAACGAGGGGAACGCGTAATGGCGGCGAAACGCGGCAAATCCCAGGCGAAACGCAACAGCGGCGGCAACGGCAGCGGCATGCCCGGCTGGGCGTGGCTGGTGATCGGTCTGGCGCTTGGCGTGGGTGTGTTCCTGATCGCACCGAAATTCTCCGGCAGCGGCGAAGGGTTCTTCCGCGCGACGCCGGAGACGGGGCCGCAGCCGCCGGCATTGGACGGCGCGGGCGATGGCGAACCCATTGTCGGGGACAGCGGGGTTGGGGACAGCGGGGTTGGCGACAGCGAGGCCAGCGACAACGAAACGACAGCCGCGCGCCCGGTGCCGGCCGACAAGCCGCAGGACTACGATTTCTATACGCTGCTGCCGGGCGACGAAACCGCGCTGAGCGATACCGAACTGGCCGAACGCGCTCGGGCCGAGGAAGCCGCGCGCCGGGCGGCCGAAACGCCGACGGCGCCGCTGAATCCGGACGCCGCCGACGCCGCGGTTCCGCCGGCCATCGATACACCCGCAACCGCGCCATCCGCACCCGAAACCGCGAGCAGGCCCACCGCAGCGCCGAAACCCGGTGCCGACACCGCCACGCGTGAAGACGCCCGCTACCTGCTGCAGGCCGGCGCCTTCGCCGCCTCCGGCGATGCCGAAGCGCTGAAGGCCAAGATCGCGTTCCTCGGCCTCAGCGCCCGCGTCGAATCGGCGCAGATCAAGGACAAGACGGTCTACCGCGTGCGCATGGGCCCCTACGGCACGGCCACCGAACTGGCCGAAGCCAAGCGCAAACTCGCCGGCGGCGGCCTGCCGGCGATGGCGATCAAGGCGAAGTAAACCGCCGCGATGCGTTCAATCAGGCAAGGACCCGCATCGCGATCCCGACTGGCGTAGGCTGACGCTCTGTTCGACCGGAATCCGCCATGACCCTCGATCACCTGTTCCTCGCGCTGTGCATCCTCTGGCCGCTGAGCGAGCTGTGGATCGGCATCCGCCATCGCTCCGGCAAGCGCAACGAGGTTCGCGATCAGGGCACGCTGCGGCTTCTGCTGCTGACGATCTATTTTTGCATCGCATTGGCGGTGTGGCTGGCGTACTGCCGCCCCTGGACGATGCCCGATGCGTGGCAGCGGCCGCTGCTGATCGCCGGCTGTGCACTGATGATCCTCGGGATGCCGCTGCGCTGGTGGTCGGTGCGCACGTTAGCGCAGTTCTTCACCATCGATGTCGCCATCCGCGAAGGCCACCGGCTGATCCGCAGCGGCCCGTATCGCCTGCTGCGGCATCCGTCCTACACAGGTGCGCTGATGACGTTCTGGGGCTTTGCGTTCGGGCTCGGCAACGGGCCGGCGATGGCGGTGGTGATCGTTCCGGTCACCGCCGCATTCCTGTGGCGGATCCGGATCGAAGAGCGGGTGCTGTCCGATGCCTTCCCTGAGGACTACCCGTCCTATGCCCGCGCGACCAAGCGGCTGGCTCCTTATCTCTGGTAGCAGTATCTCTGGTAGCAGCCGCGACACCAGCAGCGATGAAACCGGGCGATGCCCACGGTTCGCTGCCGTCGACAGCCACCGCCTGATGCCGCGACGTCATCCATGCGACTCGATCCTCTCGATGCCTGCGACTGACTGCATCGCACTTGCCGCGAACGACCTGTCGTGGACGCTCATGCGTTGAACGCGAAGACATGCAGCATGCCGCTGGTCCGTGCCGCTGCGTGGCATACTGGATTCGCAGTCTTCAATGCGTCACTTTTCGCTGTATTTCCTATCGTAATCCAGGTTTCGAAAGGCCCCGGCTATGCCGGGATTACCAAAGATTCAACACAGCAGCGGCCATGGATTTGGACAAGCGCTCGCAACGCTATGCAGCCCTCAACCTCATCAGGCAACCGGTGTGGATCTTCGACATCGATCGCCGTCGCATGTACTGGGCCAACGATGCCGCACTGTACGTCTGGAACGCGCCGACCCTGCAGACGCTGTGCGAACGCGATCTTGGCAGCGACATGTCGGAATCGGTGGCGAGACGCTTGGCCCAGTATCAGAGCGACTTCATCTCGCATGGCGCGATCTTCAACGAGCAATGGACGCTGTACCCGGACGGCAAGCCGGTATCGCTGAACGTCAGACTCAGCTCCCACCGTCTCGACGACGGCCGCATGGGCCTGCTCACTGAAGCCAGCTCGGCCGCCGTGGGAGGGCCTGAATCGCTGCGCTCGGTGGAGGCCTTGCTGCATACCGCAGTGATGATCTCGCTCTATGGCCAGGACGGCCAACCGCTGTATCGCAACCCTGCCGCTCGGGGCTCGGTGCGCGTGCCTGACGAAAGGCTCGAGGCCCGCATCGTCGATGCCGAATCGTACATGGCGCTGATCGGTGGTCTGACCGACACCGGCGTATCGACCCAGACGCTGGCCGTGCACACCGCCCAGGGCGAGCGCTGGCACGAAATGTCCGCCCGTCGCTGCCGCGATGCGGTGACCGGCGAAGACGCGATACTCGTCAGCGAAGCCGATGTCAGCGCCATCAAGCATGCTGAAGCGCAGGCGCGATTTCTGGCCTTGCGCGACCCGCTCACCGGCCTGCCCAACCGTACGCAGATGATGCAGACGTTCAACGACGCAACGTTTCGCATCCGCCAGGCTGGGCTCGAAGCGGCCCTGATGTTCATCGACCTGGACCACTTCAAGGACGTGAACGACACGCTCGGCCACGCCGCTGGCGACGCGCTGTTGGTGGAAGTCGCGCGCCGTCTCCGTCACGAAGTCGACAACGCCGAGCTGGTGGCGAGACTGGGTGGCGACGAGTTCCTGATCCTGATCGTCGCGAAAGACATCCGGGGCGATGTGAGCCGCGTGCGCGACCAGCTCATGCGTGTCGTGGCCGAGCCGGCGATGGTTCACGGGCACGCAGTGCGCATCACGCCAAGCATGGGCGTGAGTCTGTACCCGCAGGACGGCGACGATATCGATACCCTGCTGCGCAACGCCGATCTGGCCATGTACACCGCAAAGGACCGCGGCCGCAACGGCCTGGCGTTCTACGATGCCGGCATGTCCGAGGCGGTGCGCAGCCGCACGGCCCTGGAAGCCGAACTGCGCGATGCGCTGGAGCTCGATGAGATCGAGGTCTACTATCAGCCGATCGTGGATGTCGCCAGCGGCCGCATCGTTGGCGCAGAAGCGCTGGCCCGCTGGCCACACCCCGAACTCGGCATGGTGCCGCCCGACGTCTTCATTCCGATCTGCGAAAGCACCGGCCTCATCCGCCAACTCGGCGCCATGGTCTTCAGCGCGGCCGCGCAACAGCAAGCGGACTGGCATCGCGCGGGGTACTCATTGCGGGTCTCGGTCAATCTGTCCGCACGACAGTTGTATCAAGCTGAATTGCTGCCGGACCTGACCCGGGCGCTGGCGGAGGCTGGCAGCGATGCGAGCCGGATGCAGGTGGAAATCACCGAATCGATGCTGCTCGGCAATGACGAAACATTGCTGGAACTGCTGCGCGCCATCGAAGCGCTCGGCGTATCGATCGCGCTCGACGATTTCGGCACCGGCTATTCCAATCTCGGCTATCTGCAGCGATTTCCCATCAAGACGCTGAAGATCGACAAATCCTTCATCCAGAGCATCGACGCCAATCGTCCGCTCGCGGAAATGATCGTCTCGATGTGCAAGCTGATGCGCCTTTCCGTAGTGGCCGAAGGCGTCGAAACCGCAGAGCAGCTGGCGTGGGTGAAAGCGCACGAGATCGAGCTGTGCCAGGGATTCCTGTTCTCCAGGGCATTGCCCGTTGCCCAATTCGCCGACTTGCTCGGGGCGCAGCCGTTCCAGAGTGACTGATGCACGATGGCGACGGCTGCATCCTGCGGCGCCTCTGTGTCGGTTGCTTCGATTTCACGCTTGCCCGCACAATCCCCGGGCGTTCCGCATCACGCCCTGGACTTCCGACATGACCCGTACCGCAATGATCACCGGCGCCACCTCAGGCTTCGGCCGTGCCGCCGCGCGGCGCTTCGTCGACGCCGGCTGGCGCGTCATCGCCACCGGCCGTCGCGCCGAACGCCTCGATGCGCTGGCAGATGAACTCGGCCACGACCATGTCCACACCGCCGCATTCGACATCCGCGACGAAACCGCGATGCATGCCGCGCTGGCAGCATTGCCGGACGCTTTTCGGGCCATCGATGTGCTGGTGAACAATGCCGGCCTCGCGCTCGGCACCGCGCCGGCACAGCGTGCGGACCTCGCACAGTGGAAGCAGATGATCGACACCAACGTCACGTCCCTTGTGACGTTGACCCATGCGCTGCTGCCCGGCCTGATCGAACGCAAAGGCGCGATCCTCAATGTCGGCTCGGTCGCCGGCAGCTATCCGTACGCGGGCGGCAATGTCTACGGCGGCACCAAGGCGTTCGTGTCGCAGTTTTCGCTCGGCCTGCGCTGCGACCTGCACGGCACCGGCGTGCGCGTGACCTCGATCGAACCGGGCATGGCCGAAACCGAATTCACCCTGGTGCGCACCAGTGGCGACCAGAGCGCATCGGAGAATCTCTACAAGGGCGCCGACCCAATCACGCCCGACGATATCGCCGAAACGATTTTCTGGATCGCGAATCTGCCGCCGCATCTCAACGTCAACCGCATCGAGGTGATGCCGGTGCGGCAGTCGTTTGCGGGGTTTCAGGTGGCGCGGGAAGGTTGATCGGCCGCTCCGAACCGACACTTTGTCTTTGTCATCCCGAGCGCATGCGAGGGACCTGCTGTTCGTTTGAATACATCAAGAAGCAGGTCCCTCCACAGGCTTCGCCCGTGTTCGGGATGACAGACAAAAACTTCAGGCTGTCGTCTCTGCGGCAGACGTCACACGCGTACGACGCATCAGCAAGCACTCACGCATTCGCAGCCCTGGCCGCTCGGCCAGGCAATACAACGCCGCAGCGCCGAGCAGCGAAGCGATGCCGTAGACCGCGAACGCAAGATACCCTCTGCCTTGCAGCGAATCCCCGAAATGCGTCTGCACCAGGCCATAGACCGGCTTATGCACCAGATACAGACTGAACGAAACCGCCGCCAGCCAACCCGCACCCGGCAACGCACGTCGACCGATCCAACTGTTGGTCTGCGCGCCCGCGAACACCAGCATCGCCAACCCCAGCGACAACACCGGCCAGCCGATGCTGTTGCCGAGCAGGCCAGTTCGTTCGCGGAACAGCCAGAAGCTCAGGGCCATCGTTGCCAAACCTGCGACCAGCACGACATTCGCGCGCGTCGCCGCACGCGCCCAGCTGTCCGGGCGATAGGTTTTCCACACCGCCAGAACCACGCCGGCGAGCAGTCCATCGAGCCGGTTCCAGGTCGGGTAATAGATATTCTCGACGAACCAGTTGCGGTCGGAGCCCAGCGTGTCGAAATGCAGCCACGTGCCGGTGCGCAGCGCGATGCCGAGCGCGACGATGAACACGCAGACCGCGACGAAGACTTTTGCCGACGGACGACGCAGCAGCGCCAAGGCCAGCAGCGGGAACAGCAGATAGAAATGTTCCTCGACGCACAATGACCATGCGTGCGAGAACGCTGCATTGTTGGTGTAGTCGATCGACAGATTCATGAAGAAGCCGGCGAACTTCCACCATGGCTCCATGCCCGGCGCCTCGCGGAACCCGGGCCACAACAGATACAGCGCGAGCACCGCAAAGAATGCCGGCAGGATCCGGAACGCGCGGCGCGTGTAGAAATCGCGGAACGAAAACCGGCCGCTGCTCGCCAGCGGTTTCAGCACCTGCGTGCCGATCAGGAACCCGCTGAGTACGAAGAACAGATCCACGCCCATCCAGCCGTAGCGCTGCGCCCAAGCCCAGTCTTCGCCCAGACCACCAACGAGAAACGAGTGGAACAGCATCGTCCACACCACCGCGATGGCGCGCAGCAGATCGAGACCGGGCATCCGCATCGAAGACTCCGAACAAGGCGCGATATCGGTGCCCGGATCGGAATGACGGGGCGCGTCGCGAATCGGAAGTCTAGTGTGTCCGCACGCACCCGGGATCGCCCCGGGTGCGATGTGACATGCGTTACGTCAGCGGTTCGTCGCTCAGATAGGTGTAAGCGGTCAAGCCGTTTTCAAGCGCTTCGTTCAACCGTGCGGCCTCGCTCTTGCTCAGATCCACCGCACCGACCTTGGCGCGATAGATGCGGCGCAGGTCGTCGAGCTTGTAGCCGACGTAGTCCAGCATCACGTCGGTGGTGTCGCCCTTGCGCTGCTGCGTCACCTTGAAGCCGTCGTCGCCGACGCGCACTTCGATCGCATCGGTGTCGCCGAACAGGTTATGGATGTCGCCGAGGATTTCCTGATACGCGCCGAGCATGAAAAACCCGATGCGATAGCGTTCGCCCGAACGAAGCCCGTGCAGCGGCAGCGAGGTGTGCAGGTCCTCGTTCTCGACATAGGTGTCGATCTTGCCGTCGGAATCGCAGGTGAGGTCGGCGATCACGCCGCGGCGGTCGGGCCGTTCGTCGAGACGCTCGATCGGCACGATCGGGAACACCTGATCGATCGCCCAAACGTCGGGCATCGACTCGAACAGGCTGAAATTGACGAAGTATTTGTCGACCAGCCGCTCGTTCAATTCATCCAGCAGGTCGCGATGGCTCTTCTCGTCGTAGGTCAGGCGTGCGCGCACCGCGTGGGCGATCGCGTAGAACAGGTCGTCGAGGCGCGCGCGCGCGACCAGATCGATCTGGCCGAGCGCGTACAAGGACAAGCCTTCGCTGTGATGATGCTGCGCTTCGTGGAACAGTTCGACCGCCGGTCGCGTATCGATATCGGCGTAGATTTCGCGCAGATGACGGATGGTCGCGGCTTCGTCGTCGTGCGCGGGCGGCACCCGGCCTTCGGGCGCGCGCTCGACCTCGGAGACGTTGGTGACCAGCATCGCGTGGTGCGCGGTCATCGCGCGGCCGCATTCGGTGACGATGCGCGGCGGCGCGATCCGGTTTTCCTCGCAGGCCTCGGCCAGCGGCTGCACGATGCTGGACGCGTACTGGTGGATGCCGTAGTTGATCGAACAATAGCTGCGCGATCGCGTGCCTTCATAGTCGACGCCCAGACCGCCGCCGACATCGACGTGGGTCACGGTCGCGCCGAGTTTCGACAGCTCGACGAAATAGCGGGTGGCTTCGCGCATGCCGTTGGCGATGTCGCGGACGTTGCTGATCTGCGAGCCCATGTGGAAATGCAGCAGGCCGAGGCAGTCGCCCATGCCCGCATCGCGCAGGGTCTTCCACAGGTCCAGCACCTGGCGCGGCGACAGCCCGAACTTGGCCTTGTCGCCGCCGCTGTTCTGCCACTTGCCGGCGCCCAGCGACGCCAGGCGCATACGCACGCCGAGGCCCGGCTTC
>JBIITV010000111.1:0-15354 GCA_044340325.1 Lysobacteraceae bacterium | reverse complement strand
AAAGCGTTCAACCGCCTTGCCTCGACACCATTGCACCGCCCCGAGCGCATCCTGTGCTCGTCAGCGGCACGGAATTTTTTCTGCCGCGCAGGCTCCTAGCCCCAGTTCGCGGAGCTTCCGCTGATATCGGGACTCACTCTCTGCGTGCCGCCAACCCGTCGAAACGATCAAAGCCTGAACGCGGAAGAACGGATTGGCGCTGTCCGACAGCGCAGGCGGTTCGCCGAGTTCTTCCGTTCGTCCGGCTTCAACTGCCGCCAGATGCTTCGAGCGAAATTCGTTCATCCGCACCACCGCACTCTGCGTTGCCGCTGTGCCTTGGACGCGTTTGACTGCGACCGCTAAAAACGACCAAGCCGCCATCACAACTGCCAGCAGCAGCCATGCTCCCTTGAACTCCGCAGAGCTATCGCGCATCGCGATCATCGCTACGATGCTCGGCAAAGCTGCCGCCGCAAGAGCCGTAGCAAGCAATGGCAAGAACCCGATGTAGCCCACCGCCATCGTTACGGCGAAGGCACAGCCCGCAGCCACGACGAAACCAATCACCGCCGCCAGCCATTTGGTCGAATCCGCTCTTGTGATCTTCGCACGTGCGATTTCGCTCGCCTTTGCCATTGTCCGCACCGCCTGTGATTTTCGTTTGCATGCCAATGCGCATCGCGGGCTATCCGATCCGCATCGGGCGCGCCTGTACAAAGACCATCGTTCTACGCCGCCGCACCGCGCCGCTGGCGCGTGAGATGCACCAGCAGCAGCGAGATCGCCGCCGGCGTCATGCCCGGGATACGCTGCGCCTGACCGACCGTCTGCGGGCGCACGCGCTCGAGTTTCTGCTGCACCTCGATCGACAGCCCGCGAACGATGGCGTAGTCGAACTGCTGCGGGATCTCGGTGTGCTCGTGGCGCTGCTGACGCGCGATCTCCTCGCGCTGACGGGCGAGATAACCGGAATACTTCGCTTCGATCTCGACCTGCTCGGCGACCGCAGCGTCGTCCACCGCCGGGCCGAGCATCGGCACGGTCAGCAGTCTGCTGTAGTCCAGTTCGGGACGACGCAGCAGATCCAGTGCGTGGGTTTCGCGGCTGAGCTCGATCCCCAGCGTCGCCACCGCCTCGCGTCCGAGCGCATTGTGCGGCGAAGCCCACAGACCACCCAAACGTTCGGTTTCGACTGCGACCGCGTCGCGCTTGCGTGCGAAGCGTTCCCAGCGCGCATCGTCGACCAGCGCCATCGCGCGCCCGGTTTCGGTCAAACGCATGTCCGCATTGTCCTCGCGCAGCTGCAGCCGGTATTCGGCGCGGCTGGTGAACATGCGGTACGGTTCGCTCGTGCCGTGGGTGATCAGGTCGTCGATCATCACACCGATGTAAGCCTCGTCGCGACGCGGCGACCACGCATCGAGCGCGCGCACGAAGCGCGCGGCGTTGAGGCCGGCGATCAGCCCCTGCGCTGCCGCTTCTTCATAGCCGGTGGTGCCGTTGATCTGGCCGGCGAAGAACAATCCGGACACGAGCTTGGTTTCGAGCGAATTCTTCAGCCCGCGCGGATCGAAGAAATCGTATTCGATGGCGTAACCGGCGCGGGTGATATGCGCCTGCTCGAAACCGCGGATGCTGCGCACCAGATCCAGCTGGACATCGAAGGGCAGCGATGTCGATATTCCGTTCGGATAGATTTCGGTCACATCGAGGCCTTCGGGCTCGACGAAGATCTGATGCGAGGCTTTCTCGGCGAAGCGCACCACTTTGTCTTCGATCGACGGACAGTAACGCGGGCCGATGCCTTCGATCTGGCCGCTGTATAGCGGCGAACGGTGTAGAGCGTTGCGGATGATCTCGTGGGTGCGCTCGGAGGTATGCGTGATCCAGCACGACACCTGCAGCGGATGGTCGGCGGTGCTGCCCATGAACGAGAACACCGGGCGCGGAACGTCGCCGGGCTGTTCGTCCATCACGCTGTAATCGAGACTGCGGCCATCGATGCGCGGTGGTGTGCCGGTTTTCAACCGATCGACGACGAAGGGGCGCTCGCGCAGTCTTGCGGCGAGCGTGGTCGCGGGCGGGTCGCCGGCGCGGCCGGCTGCGAACTGGGTTTCTCCGATATGGACCTTGCCGGCGAGGAAGGTGCCGGCGGTCAACACCACCGCCTGCGCCTCGAAGCACAGGCCGGTCTGGGTGACAACCCCTTTTACGGCCTCGTTGCGCACGACATCGCCATCGATGCCGTGCTCGATCACCAGATCATCGACCGCCGACTGGAACACGGTGAGATTCGGCTGCGATTCCACCGCACGGCGGATGAAGCTGCGGTACAGGGCGCGATCGGCCTGGCAACGGGTCGCGCGTACGGCCGGGCCTTTCGAAGCGTTCAAACGACGCCACTGGATGCCGGCGGCATCCGCAGCGCGCGCCATGATCCCGCCGAGCGCGTCGATCTCGCGCACCAGATGGCCCTTGCCGATTCCGCCGATCGCGGGGTTGCAGCTCATCGCGCCGACGGTCTCGATGTTGTGGGTGAGCAGCAGCGTGCGCGCGCCGGCACGCGCCGACGCGAGCGCGGCTTCGGTGCCGGCATGGCCGCCGCCGATGACGATGACATCGTAGCGATAGAAGGAGTCGTTCATGGTGTGCGTCCGCTGAAGTCGAGACGGGCCGCGCGTTGGGCCGTTGCGTGCGGCGCAGTCTAACGAATGCGGTTCCGGCGCGGGCAATGGCTGCCACGCGAATGCGGAAGTTGGCACGCATCCTGCTTATCCCAAGTGGCACTCAGCGCGGCATGCGCGAAAGCGCAGGCCGGGGTGGAACAGGGCTGGCCATGTGCGCGCTGAGGGAGCCAGGGGCCGAATGTCGGGGGACATTCGGCCCCTTTTTTTGTCCGCAGTTTTTGTCCGCGTTTCCGTGCGCGATAGATCCGCGCTTGAATCAAATCCGGCATTGAGCCGTAAAAGGTGCCGACACCCGACGGGGAGCGGAACAGGGGGGATCCGGATTTCCCCGCCGGGGTCGGCGATTCCTACCTAGTTACGTCGGAAAACGACGTAACCGGTCAAGCTTGTTTAGCTTGCGACCAATCCAAGCCATTGGCAAGCGTTTTCAGGGCGTCGGATCGCGACGTATTTCTCGTTCCTGGACTTCAATACGACGCTGAGGGGCAGGTACAGCCCGTGGCGCGTCAAAGCGCGGGCGCTCCTGCGCCGGTTGCGGCATCGAGACCGGCGCCCGCCGGGCCTGGGGTATCGCGCCGGGCTGGCCACGATCCGCAGAGACCCCGGGCTGCGGCACCATAATGCGACGGCGCGGGCCCTCGTACTCCGCGATGACCCCGGGCCGCTGACTGCCGGGAATCGCAGGCTGCGGCGTTGCGACAGGCGGGCGGCGGAGACGGTCCAGGTGTCGCCAGGGACCGCCGTCGCGATCGCCGAACCGCGGCTGTGTGCCGGGCGGCGGCGGATCGTCGTCGGTGATGACGCCCGGTGGCGGCGTTCCCGGAGGTGGCGGAGTGCCGGGTGGAGGACGGCGATGCGGCGGGCGGCGGTGCGGATAGGGGTAATAGGAATAGGGATAGCCGTAGCGACCGCCGGAATAGCCGTACGGAAATCCGTAGCGCGAATACGGGATGTAACCGAAGCCGAAGCCGTAACCGAAGCTGCCGTACCAGCCACCGGGATAGCCGTAGCCTATCGAGCTGTAGGGCCCGCCATAGGCGTCGTAATAATCGACGGAGGGCTCGGCGTAGTAGTAATCGCCGCCCTGATCGGTACGGTAACCGTAGGAACTGACGCAGCCCGTCAGAATCAGCGCGGAGAGCGTCGCAAGCAGACCTAGACGGAACATCGGGACCCCCTGTCGTTATCGCGGACGGGATAGGCCCGCCGTTCCATGACAGCATCCGGCCGGCGCGTTGAATGCGTCCTTAAGGAAACGGGTCAATTTCGCATCTTGGCACCTTCATCATGCCGAAGGCCACCGGCAGGACACTCGCCAGTGGACGCCGTGGCTGTCAGCATGCCGGCTCCTTCCTCCGTTCTTCTTCGCCATGGCACTGCATCAGGCCTCCGGGCGCTGGCGGCTTGGTCTGGGCCTGAGCGTGTCGGCCGCGCTGCTGTGGGCCACGCTGCCGCTTGCGCTCAAGCTCTCACTGGAACAGCTCGACCCGATCACCCTGACCTGGTTCCGTTTCCTGGTGGCTGCCGTACTGACATTCCTCTGGCTGGCCTGGCGCGGGCAGCTCAGCGGCTATCGGGCGCTCGCGGGCCGACATCGGGCGATGCTCGCCACCGCCGCACTGATGCTGATCGGGAATTACGTGTTCTACCTGCTCGGCGTACAGCACACCTCACCGGCCAATGCGCAGTTGCTGATCCAACTGGCGCCGCTGTTGATGGCGCTGGGTGCGATCGGCGTCTTCGGCGAACGGTTCGGGGCGGCGCAATGGGCGGGGCTGGCGCTGCTGACGGTCGGCCTGCTGGTGTTCTTCGACGATCAGCGCCGTCACGCCGCCGACGGCTACGGCCCCGGCTCGGCGCTGGTCGGGCTGGCGGCGGCGGTCTGGGCAGCGTACGCACTGCTGCAGAAACAATTGTTGATGCACTTGAACGCGATGCAGATCCTGCTGGCGATCTACGTTGCCGCTGCGATGTTACTGCTGCCGTTCGCGCGGCCGACGACCGTGCTGGCGCTGGACCCGCTGCACGGCTGGCTGCTTGCGTTCTGCGCGCTCAACACCGTGGTCGCCTACGGGGCCTTTGCAGAGGCACTGGCGCATTGGGACGCGTCGAGGGTCTCGGCGATCCTCGCGACCACGCCGCTGCTGTGCATCGCGGCGGTCGCGGCGGCGCATGCACTGTGGCCGACGCTGGTCGCAGCGGAAACCATTTCGGTCGTCGGCTACGCCGGCGCCGCATGCGTGGTCCTGGGTTCCGCAGCGATGAGCCTGCTCGGTGCGCGCCGCAAGCGCCAGTACGAATGACACCCTGAGACGCAGAAGCCGCCTGCTACGATGTGGACATGACCGCCGCTGTGCCGACGCTGCCCGCCTTCGCCGACGTGCTCTCCGCCGCCGCCAGGATCGCGCCGCATGTCCAGCGCACGCCAGTGCTGCGCTCGCAGTCGCTCGACGACATCGCCGGCTGCGCATTGCATTTCAAATGCGAGAACCTGCAGCGCGTCGGCGCGTTCAAATTCCGCGGTGCGTGCAATGCAATTTACGCGCTCGACGACGCCACTGCGGCGCGCGGGATCATCACCCAAAGCTCGGGCAACCATGGCGCTGCGGTCGCGCTGGCCAGCCGCCTGCGCGGCGTGCCCGCAACCGTGGTCGTGCCGGAAGCCGCACCCGCCGTGAAGTTGGCGGCGATCGCCGGCTACGGCGCGCGCGTCGTGCGCTGCGCGCCGACGATGGCCGCGCGCAACGCTGCGGCTGGCGCGCTGGTCGAGCAGACCGGCGCGCATCTGGTGCATCCCTTCGACGACATGCACGTCATCGCCGGCCAGGGCACGGTCGCGCTGGAATTCCTGCGCAACGAGCCCGCGCTGGATGCGCTGCTGGCACCGGTCGGCGGCGGCGGCCTGCTCTCGGGCTGCGCAATGACCGCACGCACCCTACGGCCTGAGCTGGACATCTGGGGCGCGGAGCCTGAAGGCGCCGCAGACGCGCATGCGTCCCTGCACGAAGGCCACTGCATCACCGACATGACCGCCAGCACGATCTGCGATGGTCTGCGTGGGCATCTCGCGCCACGCACGCTGGCGCTGCTGCAGCGCCACATCAACGGCATCCTGACTGTCGACGACGAGGCCGTGATCGAAGCGATGCGGCTGCTGTGGGAGCGTTTGAAGCTGGTGGTCGAGCCTTCCGGCGCGATCGGTTTCGCGGCGGTGCTGCGCAACCGCGAACGCTTCGCCGGGCGCCGCGTCGGCATCGTGATCTCGGGCGGCAACGTCGATCTCGACACCCTGCCCTGGCAGGCCCGCGCATGACCCGCGCCGCACCGCCGCCGCTGATCCAGCGCGCGACCGGAAAACGCCGCAAGCGCCGCAGCCTGTTCCGCTGGCTGCGGCGCCTGTTGTTACTGGTGCTGCTGTGGCTTTGCGGCGTGGCGCTGTACATCGTGTTCATCGGTGGTCGCGACGACGCCGCCGACGATGACGTGCGCGCCGACGCGATCATCGTGCTCGGCGCCGCCGCCTACGACGCGCGGCCCTCGCCGGTGTTCGAGGAACGGATCCGCCACGGCATCGACCTGTACAAGGGCGAACGGGCACCGCTGTTGATCTTCACCGGCGGTTTCGGCGGCAGCGGCGCACGGTTTTCGGAATCGCAGGTCGCGCGCCGCTACGCATTGCGCGACGGCGTGTCCGCGCGCGCGATCCTGATCGAAACCGTCTCGCGCAATACGCGCGAAAACCTCGGCGAAGCAGCGGCGCTGATGCGGAAGAAAAAACTCCGCCGCGCCATCATCGTCAGCGACCCGCTGCACATGTCGCGCGCGCTGCGGATCTGCGGCGAAGTCGGTCTCGTCTGCCTCGGCTCGCCTACGCCGACCAGCCGCTTCCGCAGCTTCGACACACGCTGGCGGTTCCTGCTCAACGAAGTCTATTTCTTCCATCGCGATCTGTTCGTACACCCCACCTGACGCGTACCCGAAGGAGCTCCCCCATGATCATCGACGGCACCCGCGCCCACGACCGCGCCACCGCACGCATCCTCGACTACTACGCCGCTTTCAACCGCAGCGACTGGAACGGGATGCTGACCCTGCTCACCGACGATGTGGTCCACGATCTCAATCAGGGCGCGCGCGAAACCGGCCGCGACGCCTTCGCCGCGTTTCTCGCGCGGATGGACCGCAGCTATCGCGAACAACTGCGCGACATCGTGGTGATGGCCTCGCCCGATGGCGCTCGCGCGGCTGCCGAATATGTCGTGCACGGCGAGTATCTCTTCGCCGATGAAGGTCTGCCACCCGCGCACGGGCAGCGCTACGTGCTGCCCGGCGGAGCGTTCTTTGATCTTCGCGATGGCAAAATCGCGCGGGTCACGAATTTCTACAATCTGCAGGATTGGATCAGGCAGGTGGGTTGAGGCGCCTCGAAACCGAAGCGCTCGCTACAGCGACTGCAGGAACGCAATCAGGTCCGCCTTCTCCGCATCGTTGAGTTTCAGCGGCCGCAGGATCACGGTTTCGTGATGGCCGGCCTCGGCGGAACCGCGGAATTCCGAGTAGTAGTCGATGACCTCCGCCAGCGTCGCGAAGCGTCCGTCGTGCATGTACGGCGCGGTCCTGCCCACCCCGACCAGCGACGGCGTGCGGAAGTTGTTGAGGAACGCATAGCTGGGCACGACATAGCGGGTGTGCCGGACCGTCTGCGGCGCATCATTGTGCGGACTCAACAGATTGAACTGGCTTTTGCGCAGAGCGACGATGCCGGTGTAGCGGTCGTTGCTGTCCGCGGCGGAGAGGCTGCGCAGGCGGATGTTGTGGAATTCGCCGTCGCTCAGGCTGCGGCCGTGATGGCAGAACGTGCATTGCGCCTTGCCGACGAACAGCCTGAAGCCGCGCATCTCGCTGTCGGTCAGCGCAACCGCCGCAGTCGTTGCACCAGGCCCGTCTGCATTCATGCGATCGGCAAGCGCGAAGAATTTCGAATCCGGCGCGCGGATATCGGCGACGAAGGCGGCGATGCCTTTGGCGGCATTCGCGAACGCAACGTCGATCGACTGCCGGGTCGCTGCCGATTGCGCCGACCACCACGGTTCGCATTCGGCGACGGTCGCGCAGGCGGGCGCGCGCGCGGTGAGCTCGTGCGGCAGCGCGCCGAATGCGGTTTCGTAGGCGGCCGCCAATTCGGTCGATTCGGCGATGCGGCGCAGGAACGCCGCCCGGAACAGATCGAACTCGGCGCCGCTTTCCACCACACGCGCCACCTGCGCCCACAGCGAGTCCGCTTCGCCGGTCCAACCCATCCACAGCGCGCCGCGCAGGTTCCACAGGGTCGGCGTATTGCGCGTGCCGCGGAGCGCGAGCGCGCGGCCGTCGGGCCAGTTCCGCTGCGGGTCGTGGCAGCTCGCACACGACAGCGAGCGGTCGCGCGACAGTTCCGCAGAAAAAAACGCTTTGCGCCCGAAGTCGATGGCGTCCGGATCGCCGGTGTATCGGTTGGACGCGGTGGTATCGGCCGCCTCGTCGCGGAGCAGCTCGCGGATCCGGGCGATGTCGGCACCGTCCAGGGTCGCACCTCCGAACGCCTCGGCGACTGCGGGCGACAGCAGGATCAGACTACAGATCGACAGTCGCTTGAGCGCGTTCCACAGACGACCCATCAGGGCTCCCGATATCGAAGTAGATTTCCCAGGTTCCGGGCATGTGCAACCGCAGCCCGTTGACGCACCAGTGTCGTCCGTCGGCGCAGGGCTCGACCGTCGGCACATAATCCAGGCCGTGGCCGTGCGCCGGCATGGCTCCATGCACCTTGATCTCGACCCCCTCGCAGCCGCCGTCGCATTCCAGCTGGAACTCGATGCGGTTGAACGCGCCCCGGCGCAGCTCGCGCCCGTCGACGATCGCGACCCGGTAATGGCCGCTATTGGATTCGATCCGTTCGGGAAGCGACGCGCCGCTGCTCGCGCCCGCCGGCGCGAGCAGCAGCAGCGCCGCCCATCCGCGATCAATATGCAAGATTGATTTCCTCATTCTTGTCGCTGATTCCGAACATCGAGACGAACTTCCCGTCGAGATCGAACACCTGGCCGCGATGATTGCCGAAGTCCATCACGAACAGGCGCCCGTAGCGGTCGATGGTGAGGCCCTTGGGTTTGTAGAACTCGCCCGCGCCCACGCCCCATGCGCCCCAGCGTGTAACGTATTTGCCGTCGGCGGTGAACTTGCGGATCGAATTGGTGGAAGTATCGGAAACGAACACGTCGCCAGTCGCTGCTACAGCGATGCCGAAGGGGCTGATGAACTGGTGACTCCCCTCTCCCGGCCCGCCCCATGCGAACAGGAACCGACCATCGGGCGTGAACACTTTGACCATGAACGCATATTCGTCGACCACATAGACCCGTTTGCCGTCCGGAGACAAGGCGAGATCCAGCGGCTTGACCAACTGCGATGGGAGATTGCCCTTTTCGCCCCACGATTTGAGGATGCGCATGTTGTTGTCGACCACATGCACTTTGCTCAGCGCAGGGTCGAGCAGCAGGATCCTGCCGTTGGGCAGCCGGACCATCGCGCTGGGCTCCCCGACCTTGGGCGCGCCCGTCGATGCCTGCAGCATGCCCTCGCCCCGACGGAACGACACCGCACGCATGAACCTATTCGTGCCGCTGCCCATCTGCATACCCGGTTTGCCGTCCACCGGCTGCGCCTGCACAGGGGCGACATTGCGTTGGATCGAGAACTCCTGGGACCTCAGATTGCCGCGATCGCTGACCATGATCGAACCGGATCCAGCATCGATCAGCAGGCCCGACGGCTGCAGGAAAAACCCCGGGTCCTTGCCGCGGCCGCCGATCCGGGTGATGAATTCCGGCCGCATCTGCCGGCCCGGCGGAGGAATCGCGAACACCAGCACCGAATGCGTATCGGGTTCGGAGATCGCCAGGACATCGGCGGACGCTGCGACCCGCTTGCCGTAGTGGAAACGGGTGGCCTTGTCCCACCAGGCGGTTTCGTTGGTGTCGACCACGCGCGACGCGATCGAGACCATGCCGAAGATCTGGCAGCGGTTTTCGATCGGCTCGCAGACCACCACCTCGCGCCCCGACGGCGAAACGCCGATCGCACCCGGATAGTGGACGCGGCCGTTGCCTTCGTGCGCGGTGGGCGGATGTCTGGCCCACTGGAACAGGAACTGACCGTCCTGGGAGAAGACCTGGACACGGTGATTGATCTGATCGGCCACGAACAGCTTGCCGTCCGCAATCGAGAGGTCGATCGGCGTGGCGAGCTGGCCGCCGTATGAGCCCCAACCCTTGCCGATCTCGAAAAACGCACCCTTCTTGACGTCGCCGGCCACCAGCCGGTCGTTGCCGGCATCGGCGATGGCGACGTAATCGCCGCTCGATGCGATGCCGTGCGCGATCCGCAGCGGCAAATCGTTCGCCGCGATCTCCTGCATGCTGCTGTCGCCGCTCTCGAGATCGACAGCCAGGACCGCGCCAGCATTCTCGTCGGTGACGTAGGCCTTTGCGCCGATCACCGTGACATCGGCCGGATCGGTGACCGGTATCTTGTAGCGCCTGAGGAGTTCGAAATTCTCGTCGAACGCGAGCAGTTGGCCCCGGCTGGATTCGACCGCGTAGATGATGCCGCTTTGCCGTGCGTAGTGAATGCCGCGGATGCGGTAGCCCTCTCCTTCGAAGCGTTTCGCGCGCAGCAGGTCGCCGTTCGCGGCATCGAAGATCGCCAATTGCGGCGCCGTGCTGGCGGACACCAGGAAACGTTCGTTGTCGAGGAAGGTCACGCCTTCGATCGAGCCGAGCAATCCATCGGTGTCGTAGGATCTCGACACGATCTCCAGCCGGGGCGAAATCACGTTGGGATAGCGGAGCTCATCGGGTTCCGCGATTTTTCCGGCCATCGCCGTGCCGGCCACGGACGCTGCCGCCGCCAGCCAAAGGCTTGCAAGTGTCTTGTTCATGGGGTCTCTCCCTGCCGCTGCTCCAGGTGACGAAACACGCGAAGTTGCGAAGCGCGCGGCGCGCTGACGCGCCGCGCGCTTATCGTCGATAACGATACTTGCGGCGGCGGAGCGCAGAGTTCCCGCTGTTGGGGATCCGGTGGACGCCGGCAGCTGTGTCTCGCGCGTGTTCCATCATCGCCATGGCTTTCCCACGCTTGGGAATGTTCTAGGCGCCGTTCGGTATCGGTTGGCGCACAACGTGAGTCTGTGTTCGCAAAAAACGCGCTGTCAACTACCGCCACCACGAAGCGGAGGCACGGCGTCATCCGTCGCTGGAGGGCACTGCAGAGAGACGCCCCCTGAAATGGCTCATGTTGCGCGACGTTTACGGCTGTTTTCCGGAAATATGGGCTTTTGCCGCGTCCGTTCAGCGCATCATTACGGCTTGGCCGCTTATCGGATCTGTAAGATCTGACAGGGTGCTCATGGCGATGCCAGGAGTTCCGCAAGACAACATGCCGGCTCGCACGCCTCCGAACGAAGGCACCGGTCAGAACACCCGTCGAAACGGTTGCGACGCCCTCGTGGGGATGGCCGACTGCATGGGAAATCGCCACCGGGAGCCGCTTCGCGAAGTTTTCGGGATCACAGCAGCGTTTCGACGACCGAGATATACAAACCCTCGTTGTTCTTGACGAGGCCTCTGGCAGTCAGACGCACCTCTTTCATGCCGACCGAATCGGCCTCGTTGCCGCCGACCGTGCGCAGGTAGCGGCCGCGATTGTCGGTGCCGACCTCGATCACGATCGCCGAGTGCGATTTGTATTCCTTGTTCGCCCTGGCGAAGTCGAAATCGAAATGGTTGCCGGCGCGGTTGTTGTGCAGGATGTCGCCCGTTTTTGGGGCATATTCCGACGGACGACGGCCGTGGAAAACGCCGCTCCCGGCATTCGCGTTGGCGATCGCCGCATGTACGAACCGCGAGTGCGCGGCTGCGAACTTGAACTGCGTACCCGTCGCACCGGCATTCTTGACGCACCAGGAGACGAACACCGCCGACCATGCTTCGCCCACGCCGGGAAACGCGAGCCCGATACCCTGCCAATACGCCTTGACCTGCGTCGACAGCGGCTCCTGGTTTTCGCGCAGCAAATGAAACTTGTCGTACTGGCTTTGCGCAAGCGTGGCGAGCTTTTTCTGGAATGCCGTTTGCATGACGGAAACTCCCGCACGATGAGAAATCGCGCCGATGGCAAAGAGCTTCCGCCCGGTTCGCCGGGCGGGCAAGATCGTGTTCGGGATCAGTTCGGATCGGGACCGGTGCAGGGTCGGGGTCGGTCCGGATGAGAATCAGCGTCGCCTTACCGGAATCCCGCTTGCCGGAAATCTCGCGACATCTTCTCCGCCTTCACGGATCGGCGCACCATGTTCGGGCGCCCATGCGAGCGCGGAAATGATTTCCCAGGTCGCGGGCAGGCGATCGCCGTCGCGGAATACTTCGTAGGCGCTCGCGGCATTGGCGAAGCGGGTTTTGCCGGTGAGGGTGTGGCGGCGCGCGTGCAGCGCGTTGGTGGCGCCGATGGCGCGCAGTTCGCGCATCAGTCCGGGCAGATCGTCGTAACGGGTGACCAGATCGTCCCGGTCGAGTACCGGGTTGCGGAAACCGCTGGCGATCAGCGCATCGCCGAATTGTGCGATCGAGGCGAATGGACTGACGTGCGGGATCGCATCGGCGTCGGCGAACGCGCTGCGCAGTTCGTACAGGGTGTCTGGGCCGAACGTCGACAATACCAGCATGCCGCCGGGCTTCAGTACGCGGCGGAAACCGGCGAACACCGCCGGCAGATCTTCGACCCACTGCAGGCAGAGATTCGAGAACAGCAGATCGACGCTGTGATCGACCAGCGGCAGCGCACGCGCGTCTGCGCAGACGCGGGCCGGGCCGCGCGCGAGCAGCCGCGCGAGCGGGCCCGGCAGCGCGCGCGCGAAGGCCGAGGCCTCGGCGTCGTGCTGGCGGAGCATCGGCATCGCGAGATCGAGCGCAAGCACCTGCACTTTCGGCCAGCGCTGCTGGATCGCGCGCGACGCGCGCCCAGGGCCGCAGCCGAGATCGACGACCAGCGATGGCGTTTGCGCATCGCCCTCGCGGCCTTCCGCATAATAATCAAGCGATTCCAGCAGACGCGTTTCGATCTCGGCCTGCAGTTTCGCAGCGGAAGCGTAGCTGGCGGAGGCGCGCGAGAACGCGCGGCGAACCTGGCGCGGGTCGAACAGTGTGTTCATTGCGCGACACTGCCCGACAGGAACGGCGCCAACTGCGCGACGACCTCATCGACATGGGTCAGGAACGGCGCATGTCCTGCATGTTCGATCTGCGCGAATGTCGCAGGCGCATGCCCCGCCTGTTGGATCGATGCGGCGGCATCGCGCATCGCGCGCGGATCGACCAGACGGTCGCGGCGGCCGGCGATCCACAGACTCGGCACGCGCAACTGCGACAACAGCGGACGCTGGTCGGCGGTTTCGAGGATGTGCAGGCCATCCACAAGGACTCGCGCCGCAGGTTCGCCGCGCGCGAACAGTTCGGCGCGGAGTTCGCGGATTTCCTCTTTCGCGTGATCGGAACCGAACGCTTCCAGCGCGACGAAACGGTCGAGCGTGCCGCGATAGTCGTCGCTCAGGCCTTTGCCGAAATCGCGAAAGATCTCCGCAGAGACGCCATAGCGCCAGTCGGGGCCGCGCACGAAGCAGGGGCTGCTGCACAGCGCGATCAGCGCCGGCACACGTGCGGGATCGCGCACCGCCGCGTGCAGCGCGAACATGCCGCCCAGCGACCAGCCGAGCCACGGCGCCACCGGCACCTGCGACTGGATGGCGTCGCAGACCGCATCGAATTCCAGAGGCGTGATGTCGTCGCGACTGAGGCCGTGGCCGGGCAGATCGACGCGATACAGCGTACGACGACCTTGCAGCCGTTCCACCAGCGTCGAAAACACGCCGCCATGCATCGCCCAGCCGTGGATCAACACCAGCGGCGGGCCGTTGCCGCTGGCGGAGATGTGCAGCGATTCGCTCATGGCTGCGGCGCAGCGCTCCGCGCGGCCTGGATCATCGGCGCGAGCGTACGCCACTGCACGCCGATGTCGCGTGCGAACCAGTGGGTGATGCGGCGGCGCCCGGGGGGGGGGCGCCCCACGGCGGTGATGCGTCCGATCAGCCAGGTTTCGTCGAAACCGGCCCATTCGCCGGCGACCGACAGCAGATTCGGGTACAGCGCCGGATGCACGTCGTACATCAGCATCTCATGCAGCGATTCGAGCGGATACGGCGATACGGCGAGCGCGCGCACGATGTAGTCGTACGACAGCGTGACATCGGTATCGAGATACAGGTCCGACAGCGCGGACCAGACCGGGATGCGCGCGTCGAGGTCACGCGTATCGGGATCATCGGGTGCGGCCACCATCGGCCTCACGCCACTGCGGCACCGCTGCCGTGCCCACCGCCGGTGCCGTAGCCCATCTCCACCGCGTCGCGCGCCCAGGTCAGGGCATCGACCAGCGCATCGACTTCGGCCTGGGTATGCAGCGAAGACAGGGTAATGCGCAGGCGCGCGCGGCCGTCGGGCACGGTGGGCGGGCGGATGGCGGGCACCCAGAAGCCCTGTGCTTCCAGCGCGGTTGCCAGCGCGGTGGCGCGCTTGTCGTCGCCGCACATCAGCGGTTGGATCGGCGTGGTCGACGGCAGCAGCGGCAGATCGCGGAACAGTGCGGTCTGGCGGAAATGCGCGATCAGGGTCTGCAGTTTCTCGCGGCGCCAGTGGTCGCGACGCGCCAACTTCACGGCGGCGAGCGTCGACGCGGCCTGGGCCGGCGGAATCGCGGTGGTGAAGATGTAGGGCCGCGCGGTTTCGGTGAGATGGCCGATCATCTCTTCACTGCCGAGCACCACCGCGCCGTAGCCGCCGAGCGCCTTGCCCAGCGTGGCGAGCTGCAGCAGCCCGGCAGCGTCGAGCCCGGCCTCGGCGACGCAGCCGCGCCCATCCGGGCCGACCACGCCGACGCCGTGCGCATCGTCGACATACATCAGCGCCTGCTGCACCCGGGCGACCAGCGAGAGCTCGCGCAGCGGCGCGACATCGCCGTCCATGCTGAACACACCATCGGTGGCGAGCATCGCCACACCGTCCGGCACCGTGCGCAGTTGACGCAGCGCGCCTTCGGGATCGACGTGCGGATAGCGGCGGAGTTTGCAGCCGGAGAGCCGCGCGGCATCGATCAGACTGGCGTGATTGAGACGATCCTGGACACAGACATCCTCTTCGGTGAGCAAAGACTGCATCACCGCGAGATTGGCGAGGAAGCCGCTACCGAACAGCAGCGCGCGCGGCGCGCCGAGCCAGTCGGCGAGTTCGCGTTCGAGCGCATCGTGGTTGGCGTGATGGCCGCAGACCAGATGCGAGGCGCCGCTGCCGGCGCCGTCGCGCGCGGCGCTGGCCTGCAGCGCATCGACTACCGCGAAATGCTGCGACAGCCCGAGATAATCGTTGCCGCTGAAGTTGGTCAGCCAGCGGCCGTCCACTTCGTAACGCACGCCGTCGCGACGGGTGACCGTGCGCCGCTGTCGCACGCGGCCTTGCATGGTGCGTTGCAGTCGGGCGGCGAGGATGCGTTCGGTCAAGCGCGGACGGGTCATGATGACGGCTCGGTCAGGCGGCGCGGTCAG
>JBIITV010000236.1:0-4023 GCA_044340325.1 Lysobacteraceae bacterium | reverse complement strand
AGAAAAACCACTAAATGCCCGGTTTTCCCACGAGCCGCCACATTAGAAGTCGTACACAGGGTTGTCAACAAGTTTCTGAGACCAAATTCACTAAGCCCGTCAATGACTTGCAGCGATGTTCACAGACTAGTTCAAGGTTTATCCACAAGCCCCTGTTTCGTCTCAAATTTTGAGATTCAAGCCCTCATGGAGGCCTCTGCTGGTTCTGAGCGACGCTGAATCACAGCCCCCTCGACCGAAACGATCTCATTGAATCACGAGATAGAAAATGCGCTTTGCGTCACATTCCAGCCACCGCTAGACGGCAAACTTGAAAATAATGTCGGACTGAAGATTTGGCCCGTCATGACAAGGCCAACCGGCGATGGACGAACCGTGCCTCCCTGGCCGGGCGCTCGCCACCGCGCGAGCCAGTGGCTCGCAAGCGCGGTGACTCGCCCCCTAAGTTAGGGGGCGGCTCGCGCGCAGCGCGAGCGGGGTATGGAAGTGCATGGTGGGGCCCATGATTCGCATCGCGAATCATGGGGTTTTTCCCCAGGCACAGCCTGGGAAAAACAGACGGAGCCGGCCGATAAGCCGGGTTTTGTCGTGGACAGTCATTCCTCTAGGCGCATCGTCACCGATACGCTCAAGCAACCTACCCGGAGACACCGCGGGCCGCGGCATTGCCTCCCTATTTGGTCTTGCTCCCGGTGGGGTTTGCCGTGCCGGTCCGTTGCCGGACTCGCGGTGCGCTCTTACCGCACCATTTCACCCTTGCCACGCATTCCGCCTCGCCTTTCGGCGACGCTGGAGCACTTGGTCGGACATTCGTCCGACAAGCGCCCCGAAGAACCGTTCGGCGGTATCTTTCTGTTGCACTTTCCGTCGGCTCGCGCCGCCCAGGGGTTACCTGGCACCGTGCCCTGTGGAGCCCGGACTTTCCTCGGCATCGGCATTCCGGAGAATGCGATGACGCGACTGCCTGGCCGACTCCGTCACCGGCATTGTCGCACGGGAGCCGCCCGCGCAGTTCCGAAGCAATGGTTCGCTTTGACGAACGATCGCTCCGTGACGAGACTGGCCGCATGAACACCCACGACATGACCATGCTGGTCGAGGCGATCCAGCAGGCCTATCCGCGCATCTGGTTCGCCTGCCACGTCGAGCACCGCACGCGCGGACAGCCGCACGACTCCGGCCTCACCGACCGTGAGAGCGGCATCCTTGCGCACGTCGCCGATGAGGCTGGCGCTGGCATCAACGCCGCACAGCTGGCCGATCATCTGGGCATCGGCAAGGCAGCGCTGTCGCAGCATCTGAAACGCCTGCAGCAACTGGACATGATCGAGACCCTGACCGAAGACGACGATCGTCGCCGCAAATCCATCCATCTGACAGCGGCAGGCCGACGCGCCGTGTCCGCGAATTCCCCCCTCGATGCCGCGCGTCTGCGCTGCCTGCTCGATACGATGAGCGTCGAGGACGCCGCCAGCGCCGTACACGGGTTGCAACGACCGGCGGATGCCGCGCAACGCATGCAACCCATGATCGATGCCGCCAACCGGGCGCGATGATCGAAACAGACGGGAGACCACGATGGGACGCACTGCAATCTGCCACACCATTATGGGTAAGGACTCTGGTGAAACCGAGGCTATGCTGGAAGCCGATCACATCCTTCTGCGCGGCGACGTCCGCGCAAAACTCCCCCTCCCCACGCTGCGTGCGGTCCGCGCCGAAGGCGATGGGCTGCACGCCAAAACCGAGCTCGGCGCGCTGACGTTGATGCTGGGCGAGCGCGAAGCAGCGCTGTGGCAGAAGAAGATCCTCCCGCCGCCATCGCTGGCGAAAAAACTGGGGGTCGTCGAGCAATTCCGTATCCACGTTATCGATGCGCATCCGCAGTTGATGGCGACACTGGCCGATATAACCTCCAATGTCGGCGGCATCGAGAACACCGACATTAAGAACGCCGACATTGTCTTCGCACTGATCGATGCGCCGGAAACGCTGCAGCGGTTGCCGGCACTCGCCGCGCGCATCCCGCAGGATGCGCAGCTGTGGGTACTTCGGCCGAAAGGAAAAGCGGCTGCGATCAAGGAATCCGCGCTGATGGAGGCCTTGCGCGCCATGGGATTCCGTCCGAACAAGACCGCCGCATGGTCTGCCGAATACGCTGCGGACCGCTATCGGCGCGCGGTGGTTTGACCATCTTCGCGCGTAGCGCCTTCGGCAGGCGGGCCTGCATCAATCGTCGGCAAAGCCCGCGCTGCTTCGGCGCATCGGCCTGTCGAATATGAAAGGCACCGCCGCCAATACGAGCAGGACCGCGACCCACGACCATGATCCCGGATGATTTTGCACTGACCGCAGCAATTCACCCCCATAGAGCAACGCCACGGCAAGCATCGCGGGCAGATACAGCAGACTCAACAGACCCGCGAGCATCGTCTTGAATCGCGACACCTGCGCGCGCGCGTCGGCGAGCCGCCGGGCATCGGCTGCGAGGCGCAGCGCAAAATCGTCGGGCAACGCAGGCAGAGACTCGCGTTCAAGCGCAGCAAACACGTCGCGGTAGCGGTCGCCGTCCGACTCCTCCGGCATCGCGCCGGCACCGGACCGCAGCGCCGACAACAGGCGCTGCTGATGGCTCCAGGTCGCGTCTTCCGCGTCCCGCATGTCGTTGGCGTCTGATCCGTGCGGGGTCATGGCCGTTCTCCCAGGGTCATAGCGAGGTTATCGCGAAGCCTGGCGCGGGCGCGCGCCAGGTGACTCTTGACGGTACCGGACGGCAGCCCGGTCATGGCGGTGATCTCGGCGATCGTCAATTCGTCGAGATGATAGAGCGTCAACAACAGACTCTGGATCGGCGGGAGTCTGCGCATCTGCGCCTGCACGATCGCATTGACCTGCACCTGCGAAGCCTGCGCGTGCACATCTTCGCCGCTGTCGATCGCCTCGATACCGGCCGCGCCGTCGTCGCCTGTCAGCTCGAGTTCCAGCGGCATGCGTCTGCGTTCGAGATGCCGCAGCGCGCAGGTATAGGCGGCGCGACCGATCCAGGTCTTCAATGAACTGTCGTACCGGTATTGATGGAGGTGACGATGGACGCGCAGGAACACCTCCTGGCACAGATCGCGGGCGTCTTCCGGGTGACGCACGAGTTTGAGCACGATATGCCAGCATACGGTCTGGTGCTCGCGCACCAGTCGCTCGAACGCGCCCGCAGCGCCAGCGAGGACGGCCTCCACCAGTGCGCGATCCGAAATCCTTTGTGGGTCATCGGTCATCTGTTGCTTGGATACGTCCAGACGCGCAACGGTTGCATGCGATTCTGGTGCAACCGGCAGACGCAAGCACGTATCTATCGCCATGTACCTCAAACTACCGCGAGCCGCGCCATGGACCCGATCTTCGCCAAACAGACCCTCATCCCGCTTGCCCTGTTCTTCTGCATCACCTTCGCCTTCAAGGCACTGCTGGATGCCGTGACCCGCTACCGCATGATGAAGGAAAGCATCCCGGAAACGCTGCTGGCGGAACTGCTGCGCCATGACGCGATGCAGCGGCGGCTCTCCTCGCTCCGCTGGGGCATTTTCCTGATCGCGATCGGGCTAGGCTTCGCCCTGCTGGAGGCCTTTGGATGGACCCGGCCGACACCGGGCAGTATCGCCCTGCTCGCGATCCTGACCGGCGCCGGTCAGTTGATCTACTTCCGGCTGACCAACCGCGCCGCGTAAACCGGCCGCGCCGCTCGCGCAGGCCCCACCACCGGATCGCCGGGCTGGTGCGATACACGGGTACGCGACGCCCCCCGAGCGAAGCCGTGAACTTGCCCCCCATCACCGGACGCCAAGAAGCAAAGGGTCAAGCGGCGTGCTTCAGTTTCCTTGCATAGTCGTTGGGTGACAAGTATCCGAGCGCTGAGTGCAAGCGTGTCGAGTTGTAGAAGCCGTGGATGTAGCTGGCGATGGCTGCGTGCGCGTCGGCCTTGGTGTCATAAACGCCGGTGACTTCTTCATTCTTGAGTGTGGCAAAGAA
>JBIITV010000015.1:0-51454 GCA_044340325.1 Lysobacteraceae bacterium | reverse complement strand
GACCGACTTGTAGCCGGTCTGCACCGGCTGCGACACCGACTTGCGCCAGATCACGCCCGGGGCGATGGTTTCCACCGGCGAGGAGGTCTCGGCTTCGATCGGGCCCTTGCCGTCGATCGGCTCGCCCAGCGCGTTCACCACGCGGCCCAGCAGTGTCGGACCGGTCGGCACTTCGAGAATGCGGCCGGTGGTCTTGGCGGTATCGCCTTCGCGGAGGGTCTTGTAGTCGCCGAGCACCACGGCGCCGACCGAGTCGCGCTCGAGGTTCAGCGCCAGTGCGGTGGTATTGCCCGGCAGTTCGATCATTTCGCCCTGCATCACGTCGGCCAGACCGTGGATGCGCACGATGCCGTCGGACACCGAGGTCACGGTACCTTCGTTGCGCGATTCAGCGGAGAGCTTGACCTTCTCGATGCGGCTCTTGATGAGTTCGCTGATTTCGGACGGGTTGAGCTGGGTGGTAGCCATCGTTGTTTCCTGTGTAGGGTGGGCCTTGTGCCCACCATTACGAACCTTGAGGTATCGCAGTGGTTTGTTATCTCGGTGGTGGGCATGAAGCCCACCCTACAATCGTTATTGCGCCAACGCGGACTGCAGACGCGTGAGCTTGTTCCTGAGCGAACCGTCGATGACCACATCGCCTGCGTCGATCACCGCACCGCCGATCAGACTCGCGTCGACCGCCGTCGTGAGCTCGACTTCGCGACCGAAGCGGCGCTTCAGCGCGACCTTGATACTTTCGAGTTCGACCGCCGGCAGCGTCGTCGCCGAAGTGACCCGGGCTTTGACGATGCGTTCGGCGTCGGCGCGCAGTTGCTCGAACAGCCCGGCGATTTCAGGTAAAAGCAGCAGGCGACGGTTGTCGGCCAGCAGCGCGAGGAAATTGCCGAACAGATCGTTGCCGAAGAGATCCGGAGCGCCCGCATCCTGCGCCGCAGGCGGCGTCAGCAGCGCGACCGCGTCGCCGCGATCTAGCTGCGGATGACCGAGCAACGACTGCGCGCGGGGATCGGCTGCAACGCGGGCGGCAAAGCCCAGCGCGTCGGACCACGACTGGGTAGCACCCGCATCGCGGGCGATGCCATAGGCGGCGCGGGCGTAGGGACGTGCGAGGGTAAGCGCCTGGCTCATCGTTCGTTTCGTCCCGTCATCACAACTGGGCGGCGAGTTCGTCGATCAGCGCCTTGTGGGCGTTGGCGTCGATTTCGCGCTTCAGCAGCTTTTCGGCACCGCTCACGGCGAGAGCAGACACCTGCTTGCGCAGATCTTCCTTCGCGCGATTGGCGGCAGCGGAGATCTCGACCTCGGCCAGCGCTTTCTGCCGGTTGGCTTCGGCAACGGCGTCGTTCTTGGCCTGATCGATGATCTGGTTCGCGCGCTGGTGGGCCTGGTCGATGATCTCGTTGGCCTTGGTGCGGGCGAGCTTCAGCTCTTCGTTGACCTTTTCTTCGGCCTGGGCGAGGTTCTTCTGCGCATTGTCGGCCGCAGCGAGACCGTCGGCGATTTTCTGCTGACGCTCCTCGATGGCGGCGATGATGTTCGGCCAGCCGAACTTCATCACCAGCCAGGCTACCGCGAAGAACGCGAAGCCCTGGACGATGAAAGTGAGATTGATATCCATGACGTACTCCTGACGCCGGCGCGCGATGCGTCGGCGCTAGCCAAGACCGGTTGCCTGATCAGCCCGCGATCGCGGACAGGAACGGGTTGGCGAAGATCAGCAGCAGGGCGATGGCGACGCCGATGATCGGCACCGCGTCGAGCAGGCCGGCGACGATGAACATCTTGGTCTGCAGCATCGGGGTGAGTTCCGGCTGGCGGGCCGCGCCCTCGAGGAACTTGCCGCCGAGGATGGCGAAGCCGATCGCGGTGCCGAGCGCGCCGAGACCGATGAGCAGGCCGGCCGCGATGACCGTGAACTTCGCGATTTCAGCGTAAAGGGCGACGTTTTCCATGGTGTTCTCCGTACAACTATTGAGGTGAAAAGAAAGATGAAATGAAAGGGTGAAACGAAACCGGATGGCGCTGGACGAGCTGGCGCCGAATCACTGATTCTGGAATCAGTGACTTTGAATCAGTGGCTTTCCGCAGCCATGCTGAGGTACACGATGGTGAGCATCATGAAAATGAAGGCCTGCAGGGTGATCACCAGGATGTGGAACGCGGTCCAGACGAAGCCGGACACGAACTGCAGCGGCGCCATCACATAGGTCATGCCGCTGGACATCGCGGCGTTCCAGGTCATGAGTGCGATCAGGATGAAGATCAGCTCGCCAGCGTACATGTTGCCGAACAGTCGCAGCGTCAACGACAGTGGACGCACCAGTTCTTCGATCACGCGCAGCAGCAGATTGGCGGGCGCGAGCAGGATCTTCATCACCGTGCCTTCCGCATGGAACGGCGCGGTGAAGGCTTCCTTGAAGAACTTGCCGAAGCCCTTGTGGCTGATGCCGAAGACCTGGATCAGCAGAAACACCATCAGCGACAGACCGAGCGTGGTGTTGAGGTCTGCGGTGGGCACCACGCGCAGATAGGCGTGCTGCGGATCGTGGCCGGCCAATTCGTTGAGCTTCATCCACGCGCCGGGGAGCCAGTCGACCGGAATCATGTCCATGAAGTTCATCAGGAACACGACGCAGAAGATGGTGATGGCCAGCGGCGCGATGAGCTTGCTGCGTCCGTGGAAGGTCTCGCGGACCAGACCGTCGACGAAGCCGACGACCATTTCCATGCCGGCCTGGAATTTGCCGGGAACGCCCGCAGTCGCCTTGCGCGACGTGCGGATGAAGAAGAACAGGAACACCGACGACAGCAGCAGCGTGAACAGCACGCTGTCGACGTTGATGGTCATGAACTTGCCTTCTCCCACTTGCCACTGGAGATGATGCAAGTGGTGCTGGATGTATTCGGTGGCCCCGCCACCCGAAGCAGTTTCAGCGCTCACGTTCTACCCTGACACAAAAGTTCAAAGCCAATGGGTGCGCGATCAAAGCGACCGCGAGCCCTGCGAGCAACGGGAGCGGCGCCATGCGCCAGACACCCGATGCGATCGCGAATATCGTGATGACTACCAACCACTTGAGACCGGTGGCCAGCATCAGTCGCGAGAACGCGGACCGCGCTGTGACCACCCCACCGCCCAGCGCGATCATCGCGGCCAAAGCGGTACCCAGCACTGCACTCGACCCGCCCAGAAGCGCCGCCAGCGAAGCCGGCACTCCCATCAGCAGAAACACCGACGCCACCACCACCACTGCGGCCTCCTGGTAGGCAACCGCCCGCAATGCGGCGCTGCGACCTGCAGCGACAGAGTTGAGCACACGGCACCCGGGTAGTGACGGAGACGTCGAAGGGCTCCGTCTCAGGACCGGCCTGTGAACAAAAACCACTCCGCGAAGCCGTAAAAGTATAGCAGCCGGGTGTTTTCCGGGGCAACCGCAGCCGATCCGGGAGATGCGAATAGCAAGTGCACGCCAGAAAGTATCGACTCTGTCGCAAAAGCCCGTCGCAAAAGCGGTTTCGCCTTGGGCATGAAGGGCGGCGGAGCGGGAACAGACGCCGGAGGGAACTTCCAACGGCTGGCCACGGTCATTGAATCAGGCCTGTGACTCTCCTTCTCTGGTCGTCCCTCGGCGACCGCAGGCCCCGAACCCCCGACCCTAAACCGGGGGTTCGCCTTTCCGGTGACCCGGTCGCCCCGTCAGTGCCCAGCCGGTCAGAGCCCAGTCCGCTGCCGCCTCGGCGTGGATGCGGGCGGTGTCGAATAGCGGCACTGTCGCGTCGCCCTCCCCCACCAGCAACCCGATCTCGGTGCAGCCCAGGATCACGCCCTGTGCCCCGCGCGCCATCAGATCGGCCATGACTGCGCGGTAGTCGTTGCGCGAAGCCTCGAGGATGCGGCCCAGGCACAGTTCATCGTAGATCACCCGGTGCACGCGCTCGCGCTGCGGCGCGTCGGGCGTCAGCACTTCGATTCCCGCCGCTTCGATCCGTTCACGATAGAACGTCCGCTCCATCGTGAAACGCGTGCCGAGCAGCGCCACGCGCGTCAGCCCGGCGGCGCGGATGCGCTGAGCGGTGGCGTCGGCGATATGCAGCAGCGGGATATCGACTGCGGCTTCGATCGCCGGTGCGACGAGATGCATGGTGTTGGTGCACAGCACGATAGCCTCGGCACCTGCCAGCCGAAGCCCGCGTGCAGCATCGGCCAGCACCGCGCCCGCCTTGCCCCAGTCGCCCGACTGTTGCAGCGCTTCGATCTCGGCGAAATCGACGCTGTGCATCACCAGCTTCGCCGAATGCAGACCCCCGCACGTCTCGCGCACCCGCTCGTTGAGGATGCGGTAGTAGGGAATGGTCGATTCCCAGCTCATGCCGGCCAACAGGCCGAGGGTGCGCATCATTTGTTCTTCGGGATAGACAAATCCGCCTACTTGCGCTTCTTGGGCAGATAAAGATCGGTAATCGTGCCGTCGAACACTTCCGCCGCCATGCCCACCGATTCGCTGAGCGTGGGGTGCGGGTGGATGGTGTGGCCGATGTCGGCGACTTCGCAGCCCATTTCGATCGCCAGCCCGACTTCGGCGATCAGGTCGCCCGCGTGCACGCCAACGATGCCGCCGCCGACGATGCGGTGCGTCGCTTCGTCGAACAACAGCTTGGTGAAGCCTTCGGTGCGACCGTTGCCGATCGCGCGACCCGACGCCGCCCATGGGAATTTGCCCACGCCGACCTGGATGCCTTTGGCCTTCGCTTCGGTTTCGGTGATACCGACCCAGGCGATTTCCGGATCGGTGTAGGCCACCGACGGAATCACGCGGGCGACCCATTCCTTCTTCTCGCCGGCGGCAACTTCCGCAGCAAGCTTGCCTTCGTGTGTGGCTTTGTGCGCGAGCATCGGCTGGCCGACGAGATCGCCGATGGCGAAGATATGCGGCACGTTGGTGCGCATCTGCCGGTCGACATTGATGAAGCCGCGCTCGGTGACCGCAACGCCGGCCTTGCCCGCATCGAGCTTGTTGCCGTTCGGCGTGCGCCCGACCGCGACCAGCACGCGATCGTAGGTGTCGTTCGCCGGAATGCTGGCGCCGTCGAAGCCGCAGACGATGCCGGCCTTGGTCGCCTTGGCCGCAGTCACTTTCGTTTTCAGATGAATGGCGACGCCCTGCTTTTTCATGCGATCGGCGAGCGGCTTGATCAGGTCGGTGTCGGTCCCGGGCATGATCTGGTCCATGAACTCGACCACAGTCACCGTGCTGCCGAGCGCGCGGTACACCGTGGCCATTTCCAGGCCGATGATGCCGCCGCCGACGACCAGAAGCTGTTTCGGAATGTCCTTGAGTTCCAGCGCGTCGGTGGAGTCCATGACCCGCGGGTCTTCCCACGGAAACGCCGGCAGCTTCACCGGCTGGGAGCCGGCAGCGATGATGCATTGCTCAAAGCGAATGAGCTGCATGCCAGCATCGCTCTGCACTTCGATCTCGTAGGGCGATACGAACCGGCCGTTGCCCTGCACCACGCGCACCATGCGCTGCCTAGACATGCCGGAGAGGCCTTTGGTGAGCTGGCCGACGACTTTTTCCTTGTAGCCGCGCAGCGCATCGAGGCCGATCTTCGGCGCGCCGAAGTCGATGCCGTAGTCCTTCGCATGCGCGGCTTCGTCGATCACTGCCGCCGCATGCAGCAGCGCCTTCGACGGAATGCAGCCGACGTTGAGGCAGACGCCGCCAAGCGAGGCGTAGCGTTCGACCAGCACGGTGTCGAGGCCCAGGTCGGCGCTGCGGAACGCGGCGGTGTAGCCGCCGGGTCCGGCGCCGAGGACCAGCATGCGGCATTCGATGTCGGGTTTGCGGCCTGAATCGGACGCGGCAGTGGACGTTCTTACCTCTCCCTCCGGGAGAGGTCGCTGCGCAGCAGCGGGTGAGGGTTCGGTTTCGCGCGGGACTGCAGCGTTCGTCGGATGCGTACCCTCATCCGCCCTTCGGGCACCTTCTCCCGAGGGGAGAAGGAGAGCAGCGCTTTCGGCAGTCTCCACAATCGCGATCACGCTGCCCTCGGACACCCCATCGCCCAACTTCACCTTCAATTCTTTCACCACACCCGCAGCGGACGACGGCACTTCCATGGTTGCCTTGTCGGATTCCAGCGTGACCAGACCCTGGTCCTTGGCGACAGTATCGCCCACGGTCACCAGGATCTCGATCACCGGGATATTGTCGAAGTCGCCGATATCGGGGACTTTCACTTCAATGCTGTTCGTCATCGAAAAGTTTTCCGTAGGGTGGGCCCCTGGCCCACCATTCGAGTGAGCCTCTGGCCCACCCTGTGAGTGAGCCTTTGGCCCACGGATCTTGTTCGGATCACTGGACGGTGGGCCAGAGACCCACCCTACAACAGCACCCGACGCATATCGGCGAGCAGTTGCGCCAGATGCGCGGTGAAGCGCGCGGCGGACGCGCCGTCGATCACGCGATGGTCGTAACTCAGCGACAGCGGCAGAATCAGGCGCGGCGCGAACTGATTGCCGTCCCACACCGGCTTGATCGCCGATTTGGAGACGCCGAGGATCGCGACTTCCGGCGCGTTGACGATCGGCGTGAATGCGGTACCACCGATGCCGCCGAGCGAACTGATCGAGAAACAGCCGCCGCTCATCTCGGCGGGGCCGAGTTTGCCGTCGCGGGCTTTCTTCGCCAGTTCGCCGGTCTCCTGCGCGATCTGGATCACGCCCTTCTTGTCGACATCGCGTACCACCGGCACCACCAGACCGTTCGGCGTGTCCGCAGCGAAGCCGATATGGAAATACTTCTTCAGCACCAGGGTGCCGCCGTCGGCATCGAGCGAAGCGTTGAAATCGGGATACTTCTGCATCGCCGATACGACCGCTTTCATCAGGAACGCGAGCATGGTCAGTTTGATGCCGGCCTTCTCGTTCTCTTTGTTCAGCGCGACACGCAGGTCTTCGAGATCGGTGATATCGGCATCGTCGTGCTGGGTGACGTGCGGGATCATCGCCCAGTTGCGCGCGAGGTTGGCGCCGGAGATCTTCTTGATCCGCGAGAGTTCGCGGGTTTCGATTTCGCCGAATTTGGCGAAGTCGACTTTGGGCCAGGGGAGGAGGTTGAGCCCGCCGCCGTTGGCCATCGGGGCTGAAGCCCCTCCTACAGCGCCGGTCTGCAATGCGGATTTCACGAACTGCTGCACATCTTCTTTGGTGATGCGGCCTGCGCGGGCGGTGCCGCTGATCCGTGCGAGGTCGACGCCGAGCTCGCGCGCGAACAGGCGCACTGCGGGGCTGGCGTAGGGGACTTTGTCGGGCAGCACGGCATCGGCTTCGAAGCGCACCGGCGGCAGGCTGGCACCCATCGGAGCAGTCGCTGCGGGAACGGGAGCAGGTGCCGGCGGCGCTGCAGCAGGTGCGGGTGCTGCCGGAGGCGGCGCGGCAGGTGCCGGCGGCGGTGCAGCCGCAGCTGGCGCGGGCGGATTCGCGGTACCGACCGCTTCGATCATCGCGACCACACTGCCTTCGGAGACGTTGTCGCCGAGCTTGACCTTGAGCTCGCGGATCGTGCCGGCGAACGGTGCGGGCACTTCCATCGTCGCCTTGTCCGACTCCAGCGTCACCAGCCCCTGGTCCTTGGCGACGGTGTCGCCGACGGCGACCAGAATCTCGATCACCGGAATGCCGGTGAAATCGCCGATGTCGGGAACGAGCGCTTCCTTCAGATCTGTCATGTGCGGGCCTTGGTGGTCGTGCCTGTGCCGGACGGCGAGAGCATCGGGCTATTGTGGCCGGGGATGGGTCGCACGCCAACCACGACAACGGGCCCGGATGCGCATTGGACCGGGCCGGGGACGCGAAAACGTATTCAAGCGACGACCATACTGCGGCGCACGTCGCCGGCGTGGCTCAGCGCACGACGCCGCGCCTGGCTTCGTAGCTCGCGATGTAAACCTCGACCGGCATGCTCGCGATCAGTTCGCCAATGATCTCCAGCGGCAGGTCATCGGTCTTCTTGAAGCGCAGGCAGCTCTTGCCCATATCCAACTTCTTGCCCTGCGCTGCTGCGGCGGCGCGCAGCCTGCGCTCCTGTTCGCCTTCGGCATAGACCCCCACCAGATACAGCGCGTAATTGTTTTTCTGCGCCGCCAGCGCCACATAGCCGAGCGGCTGCTTGTTGTAGGTGACGGGATAACGCGCCAACGGAATCTGCCAGGAGATCATTCCCCAGTTCATCGCCTCTTCGTAACCGGGCGGCATGTGCGCGTTCACCATCCGGCGCACGGACGACACTACCGCGCGCCGCTCCGGCGGCAGTTCGGCGAGATAGGCGTCGACGGTGGTGGTTGCGCTGGAGACCATTCAGATGCCCTCGAATCACATGCTGTCGAATCACGTGCTCTCGACGAACTTGATCACATAGAAGCCGGCGCCCGCCGGATCGTCGATCCGGGCGATGCGGCCCACATCGGGCGCATCGAAGGCCGGGAAACAGAGTGTGCCGCCGAGCGACTGCGCGTTCTCGACGATCGCGTCGACGTCTTCCACCTGGATGTAGATCGACCAGTGCGAAGCCATCGGACCCCACTCTTCGGTCATCCGCAACAGGCCGCCTAGCGTGCCGTCGCCGTTGCCGAACACACGGTAGCTGCCGGGCGGCGAAGCATGATGCTCACTCATGTCCCATCCGAACAGGGCGGTATAGAACGTTTCCGCCCGCGCCAGATCGCGCGTCGCCAGCTCCGTCCAGCAGATCGCGTTGGGCTCGCGGATGGCGGCGACGCCGGCATGCGAGCGCGGCTGCTGCAGCGAGAAGACCGCGTTTTCGGCATCGGCGCAGACCGCCATCCGCAGGTAATCCTGGACTTCGAACGGTGGCGTCAGCACGCTGCCGCCGTTCGCGGCGACTTCGGCAGCCACAGTGTCGGCATCCTCGACCCTGAAATACACGCCCCAGTTCGGCGCTGCACCCTGCTCAGTCGTCAGCGTGCAGGCTGCGGCCACATCGCGGCCGCCAAGCTGGAACATGGAGTAGTGACTGTCGTCGCCCATCGGGTCGCGCTGGACGGTCCAGCCGAACAGCGCGGCGTAAAACCGTTCGGCGCCGGCCTGGTCGGAGGTCGCCAGTTCGAACCAGCTCGGCGAACCCGTCGCATGCTGCATCGTCATGACTGCTTTCCCAAACATGTTGATACGCGACGCTACACCGTCAAAGGCATTCAGTCATCGTGCGATGCAGCGTTACCGGGCATCGCCCAAAACCGGCAGAGCCCGGCACGGGGCCGGGCTCTGCTTGGCTGACTACACTTGACTGACTTCAGCAGCGGATTTCAGCGCGAGTCGCCGACGATCCGCAAGCCGAACACCATCGAGGCGAAGCCGACGTTCTGGGCCGAACCACTGACGTTCAAGCGGATGGTGGTGGGCTTTCTGAAGAATTCCTTGGCCTGGGCCTCGGTCAGGCCGTAGTTTTCGATCAGCGAACGACGGGTGATCAGACCCGCCATGCACACTGCGGAATCGCGGGTGCGCTCGGTGAAGGAAACGCCCGGCTCCAGCGGCACCTGATAGTTTTCGCTTGAGGTCATGCTGGTCAGCAGCTGGCCGCCGAACGGGGCGCCGGTGGTCGGGTCGATCAGCGCCGGGTCGTCCAGCACCGGGTTCTCCACGGTCAACGTCGGGGTGTAGCGGAAGCGTCCGAACGTGCGGGTCGCGCCGACATTGGTGTAGTTGACGGTCAACACCGGGGAGAACCAGTAGCAGAGCAGGGAATGGGCGGATTTTCCGGGCAGCGTCATCCGCGCCGCATCCTCGAAATTGAAACTGGTGAAGCCCGGTGCCGGCGCCAGCACCTGGCACAGTTCGTCCGGATTGGCGGGATCGGTCGGACAGGTCTCGTCGAGGTTGATGAAGGCGCTGGTGAGGCCCAGCCAGACGACGTTGCGGCCGAACGAGTCGACATCGCCCACGTCCTCGATGGTCGGCGCGGGGGCCCTGGTCGCATCGGCCCTGGCGGTCGAGACGGCAGCGGTTTTCTGCGCGAGACGCGGCTGGGCGCTGACGGCCTGGAGATCGGGGGATACCGCTTCGATGATCTCGTGCTTCGACGGGCCGCCTTTCTGGGCGAACACCGCAATGGACGCGAACGCAGCGGCGGCGATGCCGAGGCTGAGCAGGGTCTTCTTGGATACGAACGTGTTGGGGCCGAACTTGTTGAGGCTGAACTTATTGAAACCAGGCTTGCCTTGCATGGTGGAGCGCTCCGGAGGTTGGCGGGTATCCCTACAGAACGCAGGTGGCCGTTCAGACAGGACACCCGGCGGCGATCTCAGCTGCGATCTCGTCGGCGATCCTAGGGATGCTCCGCCCCCAGATGGACGCGTTCGCGCCGCAGCAGGTAGAGGCCGCTGAGCACGATGATCGCCGCGCCCACCCAGGTCACGGCGTCGGGCAGCGCGCCCCAGAGACTGAAATCAAGCAGCAGGCCCCAAAGCAGGGCGCTGTATTCCAGCGGCGCGATCAGCGAAGCCTCACCCTGGCGGAAGGCCTCGGTGATGGTGTACTGGCCGAGGGCGCCGGCGACGCCAACAGCCGCGATCAGCCACAGATCCGCTGCATGGATCGGCACCCAGTGCGGCAAGGCCAGCAGACCGGCGCCGATGGCCATCGAAGCCAGCAGCCAGACCACGATCGCCTGACTGCTGTCGGTGCGCGCCAGTACCCGCACGGTGATCGCCGACACCGCATAGCCCAGCGCCGCCAGCAGCACCGCCAGCCCGGCCAGACTGCCGATGCCCTCGCCGGTGGGGCGCAGCACGACGAGCACGCCCAGAAACCCGACCACGATCGCGGCCCAGCGTCGCGGACCGACGCGTTCGCCCAGGATCGGCACCGACAGCGCGGTGATCAGCAGCGGCGCGACGAAGAAAATGGTGTAGGCGGTGGTCAGCGGCAATGTACGCAGCGCGAACACGAACGCCGCCATCATGCTGATCCCCAGCACGCCGCGCAGCAGGTGCAGCGGCCAGCGCACGCGCAAAAGACTGCGCGCACCCACCGTCATCAGCACCCAGGGCGCCACGAAGAGCAGTGAAGCGCCGCCACGAAGCGCTGTGACCTGCAGCGGCGGATACTGCGCCGAGAGCAGCTTCAGACCAGCATCCATCAGCGCGAAGAAGCCGACGGCGGCGAGCATGAACAGGGCCGCGCGCCAGCGGTGCGCGCCGGCGGGCCCGGTGGGGCGTGAGGGAGTCATCCAGCAAGCATGCCGGGAGTCGACGCGCGCCGCCAGCGGCGCCGTGCGCCGCGCTGTCCCGTTCCCGTTGACCCCTGGATGTCGATTTTCGCGTTTTCGATGTAACTTGCCCCAGTCATCCCACATGAGGATCCGCCATGTCGCCGAACGCTATCCGCGCCCTGCGCCTGCTCTGCCTGTCATCGCTGGGTGCGCTGTGTCTGGTCGCCTGCAACCGCAGCGGCAGCGATACCCCGGCCGCTGCCCCGGCGGAACCTGCGTCCGTCGCTGAAGCGGCGCCTGCGGCGCCGACGGTGCCCGCCGAAGTCGCTCCAGCGGCACCGGCCGAATTCGACCCCGCCAGCGTTCCTGAAAGCACTGCATCGCTGCCGCCGTTCCCGTTCTTCGGCATCCCGGAGGGGCTGGAAAGCACTTTCGACGAAAAGGACAAGAACGTGCCTTTCGATCGCCACTACTTCATCGCCGGCAACAAGGCGGTGGCCGTGGAAGGAAAAATCTTCCACGACCGTTTCAACCTGACGGTCGGCCCGCGGACGTATTCGGACCTGGAATTCCGCCGCAACTACGAGAACTCCATCGCCGCGCTTGGCGGCAGGAAGATCAACGACACCCAGTACACCCTTGAGGTCATCAAGGCCGCCGGCGGCCGCGATGAGCTGGAAAAGACCAACCACGCCGCCGGCATGAACCCCGACTACCCGCACGACATCTACATGATCCGCCAGGGCGGCAAGGAATACTGGATCGACGTCAGCACCGGCGCGTTCCCGCTGCATGGCTACGTGGTCGTGCTGGAACGCGAGGGCATGAAGCAGTCGCTCGGCTTCCTCGATGCATCGGCGATGAAGAAGGCCATCGATGCCGACGGCCGGGTGGCGCTGTACATCAATTTCGACGTGGACAAGGCGACCCTGCGCCCCGACGCGCAGCCGGTCGTTGCCGAGATCGGCAAACTGCTCGGCGGCGACCCGGCGCTGAAACTGTCGATCGAAGGCCACACCGACAACACCGGCACGGCCGCGCACAACCAGGAACTCTCGACCGCCCGCGCCCGCAGCGTGCTCGGCGCGCTGGTCGGGCTCGGCATCGATCCCGCGCGCCTGCAGTCCAAGGGCTTCGGCCAGGACAAGCCGTTGGCCGACAACGGCAGCGAAGACGGCCGCGCCAAAAACCGCCGGGTGGAGTTGGTGAAGCTTTGAGGTCGGGCGGGGCCTGGCCCGCCGTTACGGCAATGCCGTTGAAGGTCGCCATGAGCAACGTCGCTTCGATCATCGTTCGAAGCGACCGGACACACTGTAATGGCGGGCCGGGGCCCGCCCTACGATGGGTTAATCTAGGCACCCCATCCGCATCATTGCCATCATGCCCTCTTTCGATATCGTCTCCGAAGTCGATCTGCACGAACTCACCAACGCCGTCGACCAGGCCAATCGCGAACTGACTACCCGCTTCGACTTCAAGGGCGTGGATGCGACCTTCGCGCTGGAAGACGGCACCGTCGCACTCACCGCGCCCAGCGAATTCCAACTGCAGCAGATGCAGGACATCCTGCGGCTGCGGATGATCGCGCGGAAGATCGATGCGCGCTGTCTCGACGCCGGCGACATCGACACCAACCTCGCCGGGGCCAGGCAGAAAATCAAGGTGCAGCAGGGCATCGAGCGCGAACTGGCGAAGAAAATCCAGGCCGCGATCAAGGACGCCAAACTGAAGGTCGACACCCAGATCAACGGCGACAAACTGCGCGTCAACGGCAAGAAACGCGACGACCTGCAGGCAGCGATGGCGCTGCTGCGCGGCATGGAATTCGAGCGTCCGCTGCAGTTCGACAATTTCCGCGACTGAACCGATGAACGACAGCGGCGAGCATGCGGCCATCGCCGATACCCGTCGCTGGCTGGAACGCGCAGTGATCGGCCTGAATCTCTGCCCGTTCGCAAAAGCGGTGTACGTCAAGCAGCAGGTGCGCTTTGCATTGAGCGATGCCGAGCTGGAGGACGATCTGCTGGAGGAACTCGCCGAAGAACTGCTGCGCCTGCGCGATACGCCTGCGGACGAGATCGACACCACCCTGCTGGTGCATCCGAAGGTGCTGACCGATTTCCTCGACTACAACGATTTCCTCGACCGCGTCGACGCGCTCATCGAAGCGCTGGAACTCGATGGCATCCTGCAGGTCGCCAGTTTTCACCCCGACTACCGCTTCGCCGACAGCGATGCCGACGACCCCGGCAACTGCACCAATCGCAGTCCCTACCCGACCCTGCATCTGCTGCGTGAAGCGAGCCTCGACAAAGCCGTCGCCGCCTACCCGGACGCGGATATCATCGTGGAGCGCAATCTCGAGACGATGGCGAAGCTGGGGCTCGACGGCTTCCAGAAATTACTGGACGAACAGCAAGTTTCATAGGATGCGCTGTGGCGCAACGTCGTTTGCGCTCGCTGCGAAAAATCCGGTGCGCCACAGGCGCACCCTATGGGCTGCATCAGCGACGCGATTCACCCTGCGAACAGCCGCGCCCGATCCGCATCGTCCAACGTCCGCCACTCACCCGACGGCAGATCACCCAGCGTCGCGCCGCCCACCGACACCCGATGCAGCGCCTCGACATGATTGCCGACCGCCGCGAACATTCGCCGCACCTGGTGATAGCGGCCTTCGTGCAGGGTCAGCCGGGCGCGCTGAGGTTCCAGCACCGCAAGCTCCGCCGGCAGCAGCGGTTTCTGTTCGGATTCCAGCATCAGCGTGCCGCTGGCGAAGATCGTCGTTTCATCGCCCCGCAGCGGATGCGCGAGCGTGGCTTCGTAGACTTTCGGCAGCTCGGACTTCGGCGAAATGATCCGGTGCAGCAACATGCCGTCGTCGGTCATCAGCAACAATCCACTCGTGTCGCGGTCGAGCCGGCCGACGGTGGACAGCACCGGATCGCGCAGGCGGTAACGCGGCGGCAGCAGATCGTAGATCAACCGTCCCTTGTCCTTGGTCGAGCACACGTAGCCGGGCGGCTTGTGCAGCATCAGCAACAGCCCCTGCGGCGGATCGAGCGGTTCGCCGTCGACGCGAATCGTATCGTGCGCGGCATGCACACCCAGTTCGTCGTCGGTGTACAGCACTTCGCCATCGGCATCGGTGATCCGGCCCTCGCGGAACAGCGCCGTCACCTGCTTGCGGCTTCCGTAGCCGAGGTTGGCGATCAGCTTCAGCAGCTTCATGCGTCGCCGCGCCATGCGCGCGCTTCGGCGGCGCGGCTGGGTGCGCGGCGCTTGCCTGCGGCGGGTGCGGGCGTTGCGGACTGCGGCGTGGCTGCAGCGCCCTTGATCGCTTCGATGATCTTGAAGCCCTGCTGCTGGGCGACGATGCGCACACTGCCGAAATTGGCGTCGAGCTCCAGTTCGTAAGGCAGATTGCGGTTCGCGACCAGCCACAGCCGCCCGCCCGGCACGAGGGCCGCAGCCGCCGCAGCGATGAACGCGCGGCCGATGTCGGGGCGCGCCGCGCTTTGCTGGGCATGGAACGGCGGATTGGTGATGATGACGTCGTAGCTTTCGGACAGGCCGGATGTCACGTCCTGCCAGAAGAAACGCAGCGGCAGACGTGCGGCGACATCGGCAAGATTGCGCCGGGACAGCTCGAGCGCGCGCGCTTCGGCTTCGTAAAGATCCAGCGAAACAATGCCTGGGCAACGCGTCAACAAGGCATCGGAGAGATAACCGTAACCGGCGCCGAGATCGGCGGCGCGACCACGAAGATCCGCCGGAAGATGCTCAGCCAACAGTTGCGATGCGGGATCGATGCGATCCCAGGCGAACACGCCCGGCCGGCTCATGAAGCGTCCGCCGAGGATCGGGCGCACCGCATCGAGTGTGGACCATTCGGCGAGCATTGGCGCATCGATCCTGACGTCGTCGCGTCGCACCCAGAATACGCGGCAGTGATGTTTCGTGAGATTGCCGTCGAGCCCGCACAGCCGCTTGAAATCGCCTTCCCCGGATTTGGCGCCTTCGTCGTTGGCGACGCTGGCGACGACGATGCCGCCCGGCGCGCATCGCTGCAGCGCCTGTGCGAACAGCGCGCGGGCCTCGTCGCGCTGTCGCGGCGGCAGCACCAGTACCAGTGGGTAACGCGTATCGGAATCCGCATGCCCGGCGTCGACCACCGACCAGCCCGAGCGCTGCAGCGCGTCGGCATCGGGCTTGAAGCTCTGCTCGCAGACCAGTCCCGGCCGCGCCTGCTGGCGCAGCGGCCAGCCATCGCGTGCGCGCAGAAACAGCGCGCCGCCCTCCGCGGGCCATCTCAGCAGGCCCGCTTCGAACGGCAGAAACAGGGTTTCGAGCGCGGGGTCGCGATTACTGGCGGTCATCGCGGCGGCCTCGGCGGCAAAGCGGGGAAAATGTCATCCGGGCATTTTATGTCAGCGGAGCGTGATCTTTCCCGCGCCGCTGCGAATCATGTGAGCATCCTCCCGAGATGCCCGCCCGTGGCTTTCAGCCCAGAGATCGCGACCGCCGCCACGATGGATACGCCGCAAACTCGCTTCGCCGCCCTGCTGGAGCAGCACCGCAGCCTCGTGTTCAAGGTGGCGACCACCTACTGCCGCCACCCGGACGACCGCCAGGAGCTGGTCCAGGAGATCGCGACCCAACTGTGGCGCGCGTACCCCGGCTACGACCCCGCCCGGTCGTTCTCGACATGGATGTACCGGATCGCGCTGAACGTCGCGATCTCGCATGTGCGCAGTGTCAGCGGCCGCGCACCCGCCGTGCCGCTCGACGAGCATCAGGACACCCACTCCGGCTTCGTGGTCGACGACAGCAGCGCACAGCACGAGACGAACCAGCAATTGCGCGCGCTGTACGCGGTGATCGACCGCCAATCGCCGATGGATCGCGCGCTGCTGATGCTCTGGCTGGAAGACCGAAGCCAGCGCGAAATCGCCGAAATCATCGGTATCAGTGAAAGCAATGTCGCGACCAGACTCAACCGGCTCAAACAGCGCATCCGCCAGCAGTTGGCGGACCCCGCATCCGACTGAATGCAAGAGACCGCAACACGATGGACACCATCATGGATCTCGACGAACTCGAACAAGGCCTGGCAGACGCTTGACCGGCGACCACAGCAGCAGAACGCGCTTCAATTCGACGCTTTTCGAGAGCGCAAAACCGGCAGCATCAAGGCCAGTCTGCGGCCGCTGTTCTGGGGGCAGCTGTTGCGGATGCTGTTCGGTATCGCCACGGTTGTGGCTGGCGAGTGGCTGTGGAAAAACTTCGCGGCCATCACCACCATTCTGGTCGCTGGCATCAGCGTGCACCTGTACGGCATCGCGACAATCATCGCCAGCGGTACAGTGCTCAGCGGCATCTCCAGCATCGACCGCAGCCTGCCGGTACTGGAACTCCAGCAGCGCCTTGCGAAATTGCGCCGCGCCTACATCGTCAGCGGCACTGTCGTCGGCTTGCCATGATGGCTGGTGTGGGTGGTGCCGCCGTTGGTACTCATGTCGCTGCATGCACAACAGACCGGCGCATCTTTTCGCTTTCCATCCTGGGGTGGTCCACTGTCGGCGTTGCGGGTCTGCTCGGTACGCTATGGCTCCACCGTTGGTCGCGCAAGCCTGGTCGCGAAGCCTTGGCGAAAAGGCTTGAGGATGGCGCAGCCGGAGGCAGCCTGCGCAGAGCGCAGGCGGAACTGGATGCGTTGAAGGCCTAAGAAATCGAATAGAAACGAGGCCCAATAGCCGCGACTGTTGTGAGAGCGGCGGGAGCCGCGATTGACCGTGTGCCCCCTTCTATCGCGGCCCCCGCCGCTCCCACAAAATCAACAGCAGGGCTCAGGCATCGAGCTCGCGCAGCACCAACGACGGCGGCGCATCCAGCACGCGACGGGTCGCGAACAGACCCGCCGCGAGCGCCGCGAGCATACCGAGGCCGGCACCCGCAGCAGCCATCGCCCAGTTGATCTCCCAAGGCAGATCGAACACCTGCGTCGCGACGACGCCCGCGAGGATCGATGCAGCGATCGCCGCCACGACGCCGGCGAGCAGCCCGATGACCGCGAATTCAGAAGCCTGTGCCATCCGCAATTGCTTCCGGCTGCCGCCGAGCGCGCGCATCACGCCGCCTTCGCGCAGACGCTCGTCCTGGCTCGCGCTGACCGCCGCCAGCAGCACCAGCACACCGGCGGCGAGCGAGAACCAGAACACCACCTGCACCACCATCGCGACTTGATCGCCGATGCTCTTCACTTGAGTGAGGATGGCGTCGACATCGATGACCGAGAGATTCGGAAAGCGCTCGACCAGGCCCGCAGTGAATCGACTCTGCTCCGGCGTGACTCTCACCGCAGTGATGTAACTGGCGGGATAGTCGTCCAGCGCGCCCGGCGATGCGATCACGAAGAAGTTCGGTTTGAAGCTTTCCCACTCCACCGTGCGCAGGCTGGTCACCGTCGCTTCGAAGCGCTGCCCGGCGATATCGAAGACCACGCGATCGCCGAGTGTCCAGTTCAAGGATTCGGCGAAGTCCTGCTCCACCGACAACTCCGGTGTCTTCGTGCCGCTCTTCGGCCACAGTTTGCCGGCGACGATCTTGTTGTCGTCGCCGAAACTGTCGGCCGAAGACAGATTGAACTCGCGTTCGGCAAGACGCCGCGAGCGGTCGCCCTGTTCGCCGTAATCGTCGCCGCTGGTCGGCTTGCCGTTGCGTTCGATCAGACGTCCACGAATCATCGGATACAGCTGCGGCGCAGCCACGCCCTGCTCTGCGATGAAAGCGCGCACGCCGTCGAGTTGGTCGGGCTGCACGTTGATGATGAAACGATTCGGCGCATCGGCCGACAGCGACAGCCGCCAGCGATCGAGCAGATCGGTGCGCACGAAGGTCAGCAGCAGCAGCGCCATCAGCCCCAGCCCCAACGCCGACACCTGCGCAATGCTGGTCGCGGCGCGGCGGCTGACGTTGGCCAGACCGTAGCGCAGACTGCCGCGCAGACGCGAGCGCAGGCGTCTCACCAGCAGGATCAGCAGATAAGCGATCAGCGCCAGCGCCGCCAGCGTGGCGACGATGCCGAGCAGCATGATGCCGCCGAGTTGGGCAGAACCGGCCTGCCACCACAGCAGCGCGCCGAGCCCACTGAAGCCGGCCAGCCCCACCAGCCATGCGCTGGGTTCGGTCGGGTCCAGATCGCGGCGCAGTACTCGCAGTGCAGGCACGCGGCGGAGCGCCAACACCGGCGGCGCGCCGAACGACATCAACACCACGATGCCGACCGCGAACCCCTGCAGCGCCGGCCACAGGCTCGCGGGCGGAATCGCGATCTGCAGTTCTTTCGCCAGCCAGGCGCCGATCGCCCACTGCAGCGCGAACGCGATGACGACGCCGATCAAACTCGCGACAATGCCGAGAATCAACAGCTCGCCGATATGGATCGCCGCGAGCGTGCGCTGGCTGGCGCCGAGGCAGCGCATCACCGCCGCGCCGGAAAGATGGCGCTCGCTGTGCCGACGCGCGGCCATCGCCACCGCGACCGCAGCCAACACCACCGACACCAGCGCCGCAAGACCGAGAAAACGTCCGGCACGATCCAGCGCGGAGCGGATCTCCGGACGCGCATCGCTGATGGTTTCCACGCGCTGGCCGCGGCCGAGCGACGCACGCGCGGTTTTCGCGAAGGTTTCGACCGCAGCGGCTTCGCCCGCGATCACCAGCTTGTAGCCGACGCGGCTGCCGGGCTGGATCAGGCCGGTCGCCGGTAAATCCTGTATCGCGAGAAACACTTTCGGCGCGACGTTGAAATAATCGATGGCGCCGTCGGGTTCCTGCAGCACCACCGCAGCGAGTTTCAGCTCGGCGGTGCCGATGCCGATGACATCGCCGCGCTTCGCACCCAGCGCATCGGCGCCGCCGCGACTGAGCCACAGCGTGCCGGGCGCGGGTCCATTGCTGATGTTGCGTTCGCCCTTGTCGTCGACGATGCGGAATTGGCCGCGCAGCGGAAAGCCCTCGCCCAATGCGCGCAATTCACCCAGACGCAGACGTGCGGTATCGCCTTTGCCGACCCGGATCATGCTCGGCATTTCAATCGTCTCGGTACGGCGCAGACCGTCGCGTCTCGATGCATCCTGAATCTTGCCGACGATCGGCGCATCGCCGCGCACCACCGCATCGCCACCGAGCAGCCGGTTCGCTTCGATCGCCAGCGCGCGCCCGGCGCGATCGGTCACGAAGCCGACCGAGGTCACCGCAATCACCGCGAGTACCAGCGCGGCGATGAGGATGCGGATATCGCCGGCGGCGAGATCGCGGCGGAGCTGACGCCAGGCGAGGCTAAGCAGCTTCACGCCGACACCAACCGGCCGCTGTCCAATCGCAGTACGCGATGGCAGCGCGACGCCAGATGCTCATCGTGGGTCACCAGCACCAGCGTGGTGCCGGCGTCGGCGTTCAAGCCGAACAACAGCTCGATGATCGCCTGCCCGGTGCGGGTATCGAGATTGCCGGTGGGTTCGTCGGCAAACAGCAGTGCCGGCCGGGTCACAAAAGCCCTTGCCAATGCGACGCGCTGCTGCTCGCCACCGGAGAGCTGGCGCGGGTAGTGATCGAGACGTTCGCTCAACCCCACCTTGCCGAGGATCTCGCGCGCCGGACCGTCGACATCGGCATCGCCGCGCAGCTCCAGCGGCAGCATCACGTTTTCCAGCGCGGTCAACGACGGCAGCAGCTGGAAACTCTGGAACACGAACCCGACCTTCTCGCCGCGCACCTTGGCGCGACCGTCCTCGTCCAGCGTCGAGAGCGGCGCCCCGTCCAGCAGCACCCGGCCGTCGCTGGGCGTATCCAGCCCGGCCATCAGCGCCAGCAGCGTGCTTTTGCCGGAACCGGATGCCCCGATGATCGCGACGCTGTCGCCGGTCGCGATCTCGAAGCCGATGCCTTCGAGGATGGTCAGTTCGTTGGTGGGGAGGCGGACGCGTTTGCCGAGGGCTTCGACGGTGAGGGCGGCGGGAATGGAGGCAGCGGCGACGGATGGCTGAATGGTCAGGGGTAGGGTCATGGGGCGTCGCTGTAGGGGGACTAGGGTTGGATATTGGGCGGGCTTGGGGAGGATGCAACCCTGGGGCGACCCAACTGATGGCAGGTACGGAAGTTGGGGGTGGGTGGATGCGGAGCGCCTTCGATGCATCCGAGCAGCACAGTAGCCGCGTCAGGCGGGTCTTGACCCGCCGCGAACAAAGCAACGACCCGCAAGCCCATCACGCAGGTCGTGCACAGAAAGATATTGAATGCGAAGGCCTGCCTTCAAATCGATGAACGACACCGATACCCTTCTGGCGAGCGCACGACAATTGCATGAGCGCGGTCATGCCGACACTGCGGCGGCCAGCTATTCATTGGTATTGCAGCGCCTGCCGGTGCTGGCTGAGGCGCATGCTTTTGTCGCCTCGCATGCGCTGCAGCAACGTAGGGCGGGTCTTGACCCGCCGCGAACGAAGCAACGATCCGCAAGCCCATCCTGCGGGTGGTGCGCCGAAGGCCTTCGAATACGAAGACCCGCCTTCAACCTGTATGGCGGGTCAAGACCCGCCCTACGGTATCCCGTTCTTTTTCGCTGCTGCGGCCGTGTGCCAGAATGGATCGATGAACGACACCGATGCCCTGTTGGCGAGTGCGCGGCAACTGCACGCGCGTGGTCATGCCGACGCTGCGGCGGCCAGCTATTCATTGGTATTGCAGCGCCTGCCGGTGCTGGCTGAGGCGCATGCGTTTCTCGCCTCGCATGCGCTGCAGTGCGGCGTATTCGCCGCTGCGGTGGCGCATGGCGAGCGGGTGCTTCAGACCGATCCCGACAATGTGCCGGTGCATGCGCTGCTCGGCGATGCGCTGCGCCGGCTGGTGACGTTCGACTCTGCCGAGCGCGCGCTGCACGACATTCTGGGCGATCAACCCCAGGCCTACACCAGCGGCCTGCATCACGCCTGGCTGCTGGAGCGTCGCGGCGATACGCAGGCGGCGCTACTGGGTTATCTGCGCTCGATCAAGACGGCGCAACTGCGCGGTTTCTGGCGCGACGACGATTCCACGCCGCCGTGGCTGCGCGAGCGTGTGCAGCACGCGATGCAGCGGGCGCAGTCGGGGCGGCGGCAGTTCTTCCATGCGTTGCTGGACGGCATGATCGAACGCTACGGCCGCAACGAGCTGTCTCGCGTCGCCGAGTGTCTGTCGATGTATCTCGGCGAATCGCCGACGGTGTATGCCGATCCGAGGCAGCGGCCCACGTTCCTGTATTTTCCGGGCTTGCCGGTAACGCCGGTGTTCGATCGCGCGCAGCTGTCGTTCGCCGAGGCATACGAGGCGCGCATGCCGGCGATTCGAGAGGAAATGCGCTCGGTACTGGCAGGAGCGGACGGCATCGAACCGTTCCACTACGATTTGACCGCAGAGCAGCGCGACGCCATGACCCGGGGCGCTGCCTGGGATGCGTATTTCTTCGATCGCGACGGCGTCCGCTTGCAGCACCACCATGCGGCCTGCCCGGAGACCTCCGCGACACTGGCGCAGCTGCCGTTGGACCATATCCGCGACCACGGGCCGGAAGTGTGTTTTTCGATCATGCGTCCGGGCGCGCATATCCTGCCGCATCGCGGGGTGACCAATACGCGCTCGGTGCTGCATCTTGGCCTGGTGATCCCGGACCGCTGCGCCCTCAATCTCGTGGAGGTCGGCGAAGTGCATTGGCAGGAAGGCCGCTGCTTCGCCTTCGACGATACCTACGAACACGAAGCGTGGAATCGCAGCGACGCGACCCGCGTCATCCTGCTGGCCGATATCTGGAATCCGCACCTGAGCGAAGCCGAACGCGCCGCCGTCGCGGATCTGATCGCGGCGATCGGCGATCTGAACAAAGCGACGGCAGCGGCAAAGCGGGATGGGTTGGGCTGAGCATAGAACTGTGGATAACGTCTCACTCCCCCGGTCTACATCCGCAGACTTGGGTGTAAGCTCAATGCGCCTCAATCATTCGGCGCTTTCGAAGCATCCGAAATGACAAGGCGGGTCATCGAAAAGGAAACCATTCAATCACGGAGATCGTCATGAATCTGAAATCCGCTTTTATCGCAGCCGCACTTGCGCTCGGCGCAATCACTACAACCCACGCGGACGCGCAAACAAGCGCTGCCGACACCGCCGAAATCGCCCCTTCAATTCCTGCAGAACTGCAGACATCGATCAAGACAGCACTGCAGAGGGTCAGCGCGTCTCCCTACGCAAATGCCACGCTGATCGAAGCGGTCAGGGCGAGATACGACGACGCAATCAGATCACTCCTCATCCAGAACGGCGTGGATGCGAATGCGCTGGCAACGATTACGATCGATGCAAATGGCCCTGACACGGGTCCACGGAAAGCTTTGCCGCAAACCATCTATTTCGCAGTGAGCACAACCAGCTCCGGCTCTCCCCTCGGGCTTATCTACATGGGACGTCCCTACGGCTGGGTAGACTGGAATACATTCGATCCTTGGGCGTATCTCTGAGGCCGGCAAGTGTTCCGCGCCCGCGAACGTGTGGATGCATTCGCGGGCGTTTCGGAACGGCGACCGTCTCGCGCCGTCAAACACCCACAGCAAGTTAAGGTGCGCTGGCAGGATGCGTTTCCAACGCACCGTATCGATCACAAGCGGTGATGATCATCCGTGCGCCATAGGCGCACCCTTGCCAATCATCGGGAGATGCCGGCATCAGGGTGCGACGCAGCGTGAAGCGTCCGCGTCTGCTGTCTGCAGCCCGCGAAGCCGCTGCGCTCACTCCGGACAAATGAACGGATAGCAGGTGTTGTCGATGATCGGATCGATGCCGAAGAAATCGTTGAGCACCGATTCCGACGTGCAGTAGGCGCCTTCGACCCAGGCCTGATCGTTGGAATAGGCTTCGCCGACGATGTAGATCTCGGCATCGGTGCCTTCGATCAACTGCGAGGGCTTGCGGATCTTGCGCTGCACGTCGGCGATGTCGAAATGCGGCGCCCATTCGTGATAACCCGCGTTGAACGGCGGCAGCGACCAGTCGACGTACGCGGCCTGCAGCGGTTCGGGGACGGCGCTGTAGTCCGAATTGGGGCCGTAATGCATTTCAGCCAGCATCTTGCGCAGCATCTTGATCATGCGCGCGGGCACCTTGCGCGGACCTTCCAGCGGCTGGGTGTCCTGCGAGATCGGTATGTGGCGTTCGGTTTTGGCGCCGAGTTCGAGTTCCTGCCAGAAAGTGGCGTTGTCCTCGTCGTCGTAGCTGGCGAGGATGCCGTAGATCGGCTTCTTTTTCTTGCCGGTCGCGTTGTTGCCGAAGTACACCACCATGCGGATCGGAGAGTTGGTGACGCTGGGGCCGATGGTGTCGCGACGCGCGGCGGCGGTGAGCTGCTTGACCTGCAGTACGTTGAGCGACTGCTCGGTGATGTTCTCGATGGCGCCGACCAGATCCGCAGCCGAGCCGTAAGGCACATCGACAATGGACATCAGCGCCTTGAGCGCCTTGGCCGGAAATTTCTGCTTCTTCAGCACCGCGATGACATCGGGCGTGACCACATAGGCGATGATCTGTGCGGGATACGGCGCGGGGTTGGCGGCGTCCGGCGCCCACCACGGCTCATCGAAGAACATGCCGACCTTGTAGGACGGCTGCATGATCGTGGATTCGAGATAGAGATTGACCCGCTCATGATTGAGCACGTCGGTCTCGTCGTCGGCCGGGCTGCGGAAGCGCGTAGCCTGCGCAACCAGATCGATCGCGGCGCGCGGCATCGCCATCCACGCGGCGTCGGCTGCGCGCGTGCCGGCGGCGATGTTCGGGTTGCTTCGGGCCGCGTAGGTGAACACGGCTTTGCCGTTTTTCCAGAGGATGGAATGCAGCCGCGTGTCCGGGTGATAGCGGAACTCGACACCTTTGGCTTTCGCCAGCGCGACGATCTTGTCGAACAGCGCGTTGAACATGCCGGAGTAGCCCATCGACAACGTCCGGTACTGGCTGCCCGGCGTGAACTCGTTGTTCATGTTGAACGACACCGCCGAGTTGGTGTTGATGACGTTCGAGCTGTAGCCGTTGCCGTCGGCGGCGTAGTCGTAACCTTCCGAACCGAGCTGATCGTAGAGCAAGTTCCAGTAGCCGATGTCCTTGAGCAGATCGCCCTGCTGGAACACCGAAGTCTCAGGCAACTGCACGGTGATGCGGCCGCTGCGGTAGAACTCGCACCACTGCAGCCGCGTCTGCGGGCCGGTGGTGCTGGTCACCGCGAGACTTTCCACAGTGGTGAAGCCCTGATCCGGCGTGGTCGATGCGCCGTAATGATCCATCGCGTACGGCGCGGGATTGCTGGAGGTGATGTCGTTGAGATAGAAATTGCGGGTGCGCAGATAGAACAGCTGATTGGAGGTGACGTTGAACGGCACCGAGTAGTCGTCGAGGCCGAGCATCGAGATCACTTTAGTGACCACGCGGTGGCCGGGCGCCAGGCCGTCGTTGGGATGCGGAAACGCTTTCGAAGGCTTCTCGTCCCAGTACGAATAGCGCATGCCGCCGAGTTCGACGTAGGAATCGGTCTTGTCGTTGTTGTAATACCAGGTGCAGATGCGCGCACCGGCCGAACGGGTGCCCGGATGCTGTTTGCTGAAATCGTATTTTCCCCAGTCGTACAGCTCCAGCACATCGCCTTTCTTCAGCTGCTTCGCGGCGAATTTCGGATTGCGGACCTTGCCGTTGAGCAGCCGCCACGCGGTGTACAGGCCCGCAGCGCCGGCGCCGAAGATCGAATAGGTTTTCTGTTTCATGGTGAGACCATCCTTGAAGTGGGTATCGATTCTACTTTCGACCAGAACTTATCTGAAAACATGAAATCTCTTGGAAACCCTAACGCTTGTCATCCCGAGCGCAGCGAGGGATCTGTTTTTCCGTTTCAGACAGCAGATCCCTCGCTGCGCTCGGGATGACAGATCAATTCGACTGCGATTCGATTCGACTGCGATCGGCGCTTGGTTCGATTTGCGTCGACTCGAGTCTGATCACTCGATGCCCAGCCGATACATCTGCCCGGGCAGATCCTTCTGCGGGATGACGACCTCGACCAGCACCGGTCGGTCCTTGATTTTCCTGATCCGGGTCAGCGCGGCCTTGAGTTCATCGACCGTCGCCACGCGGATGCCTTCGGCGCCGAAGGCTTTCGCCAGCGCGAGATAATCCCACTTCGGCAGAATGTCGAAGGTGTCGAAGGTATGCTGCGGCCCCGGTTGGAACGCGGTGATGTCGACGTAGACCTGTTCGATCGCGTAGACCTGATTGCTCATCACGAAGATCACCGCGTTGAGCTGGTTGCGCGCCAGCGTCGACAGCGACTGGCAGACCATCATGAAGCCGCCGTCGCCGGCGACCGTCCATGCGCGCTTGCCGCTGCCCAGCTGCGCACCCGAGGCGGCGCCGGTCTCGAAGCCGATGCACTGCCACGCTGCGGACGACACGAAGCTGCCCTGCTTCAGGCCATACGCATTGGTCGCGACATACATCGCCGAGCTGACGCCGTAGGTCATCACGATGTCTTTGAGCATGTCGTGATCGTGCAGGAACTTCATCGAATGCTGGAAGAAGCGGTTGTAGGTCAGCAGCTGCGGCTGGTCCTTGTAGACCGCATCGTCGTTCGACGCCCACGGCTCCGGATATTTCGGCTGCGGCGGCGCCACCGCCTTGATCGGATAGGCCTTGCTGCTTTTGAATTTCGCCAGCAGCGCTTCCATGAAATCCCGCATGGTCACGTCGCCGTACTTGAAATAGCCGACGCGTACGCCGGCGGTGGTGGCGAGCACCATGTCGGCGTACTTGCTTTCGATGAACACCAGATAGTCGTCGGTGATGATGGTACCGAGGGCGAGGAAGCAATCCGAAGCCGTCACCAGCGTGCGGACCGACTCGATCGAGGCGGCATCGGAGTAGGTGCCGATGAACTTCTTGCCGCCCTCGTCGAGAACGGCTTTGCCCAGACTGGTCGTTGTGTAGAGGAAGCCGCTGGCATCGATGAGTTTCTGCAGCAGATCGGACAACCCGAAGCGCAGCACTTCGACGCCGGCGAAGATCATCGGCTGCTTCGATGCGGTGATCTGCGCCCACGCCGTTTCCACTGCATTCTCAAGCGCCTGCGCCGGGCTGTGCACAACGCGCGGTTTCAGTCGCGTTCTGGGCGGCGGCGCGCACGGCTGCGCCCAGACTTCCTTGTAGCAGGCGATGTAGACCGGACGCCGGTGGGTAATCGCCGCGATCAGCAGGTCGTCGATCTGTTCGGCCGCGCCGACATTGGTGCTGAGGGTGATCGCCTTGACGGTGACGTTTTCGTAGATCATCCGGTCCGCATCCAGATCGCCGGTGGAATGATGGAACAGCACGTCGTACATGTCGGTGATGTTGCGCATGTCGGCGCCGGGCGTGGCGCTGATGACCACGATCGGGCTGCGTTCGACCCACGCGCCGGCGATGGCGTTGAGTGCGCTGGCGGTGCTCACGCCGAACTGCAGCGACACTGCCGCGAGGCCGCGTGTGCGTGCGTAAGCGTCGGCGGCATACGCGGCGTCCAGCTCATTGATGGCGCCGATGGTGCGGATGCCGTCGAAGTGCTCCAGCGCCTGGGTGAAGTGTTTGACGTAATCGCCCGGAATCTGGAAAACCTCGGTGACATCCAGTTGTTTCAGCCGGGTGAGCAGGTAATCGGCGACTGTGAAGATGGTTTTGGCCATGACGGGTCGTACCCCTGTGTTGACGAAGGGAACCGGGAACAGTGTGCGGGGGCGGTGCGGAGATGCGCGACGTCTGCTGGGGAGAGCATCGGCTGGAGCGTTTCTGCGGGGACGCGACGGCATCGAACGACGCATCGGCGCTGCAGTGCTGGGCGCTGAGGCCGTTGCAGACGGCATGCGGCTGACGTGAGCCGACACTCCTTGAACCGACGATCATGGATTCCCTCCCCTGCCGCGCCGCGTGAGGCGCGCCGTCCATTGTTCGATGCCCGATGGAAGGTCGTCCTGTTCACGCCGAAAGTCAAGCGCCCGCGAACGTATCGAGACGTTCGCGGGCGGCATCGGTAACGCGCCGATTTTGATCACGCCGGCTTCGATCGGCGCGATGATCGCGGCTGAAGCCGCTCCTACGGGCTATTTGAGCTCGACATTGTCGATCTGGAACGCGAACGCGCCGACCGGCTGTCCGGCGGTGAACGCAAGGCCACGGACGCGGCTGAGATCCGCACCGTTGAAGCCGCTCAGCGGGATCCGCACTTCGGTCCACTCGGGGCCGGCGACGAAGGGCTGGATGCTGGGCATCGACTGCACTTGCACGCCCGAGAACAGCATCGCGCTGTAATTGCGACCATCGCCGCGTACCCGGAACACGAGCTCCTTGCGTGCGGACAGGTCGACCGGCTGCATCGGCTGCGCGGCGGGGAAGTACATCGCGCCGGACCATGGGAAGGCGAAGCCGGTCTTGATCTCGCCGCTCACCGCCAGCGTGCCCTGCTCGCGCTTCAGGATCGCCACCGATGCGCCGCCGGCCATCTGGTCGGTGGTCTGCATCCAGCCGGCGCCGATTTTCGCCGGCAGCAGGCCCATCGCTCCGGGCGCCGCATCGCCTTCGAAATCATCGACCAGACTGCCGGCGGGAATCGCTTCGCCCACCGGCGCGGCCGCAGGCGCCTGCGGCTGCATGCGCGCGACCGCATAGCCGTTCTTCCACACTGTCACGATGGCGCGGGTGGCGAGAATGTCGCGGGTCGGGTCGCCGTCGACCATCAGCAGATCCGCGCGTTGACCCGCCGCGATGCGACCGCGATCGGCGAGTTTGAAGCGGCGCGCGGGCACCGAAGTCGCGGCGGCCAGCGCTTCGCTCGGCGTGAGCCCGGCGCGCACCAGCAACTCCAGTTCTCCGTGCATGCTCGCGCCGTGCGCAGTGCCCGGGTTGCCGGCATCGGTGCCGGCGAGGATGTCGACGCCGGCCGCGTGCAGCTCGCGGACGTTGGCGATGGCATCGGCGAGGATCGACGGCTTCGGTGTCGCTGCGCCGAACGTCGCCTTCAGACTGTCGGTCTGCGCGCTGGCGAGCCACGGCTTCAGCCGCGCATCGTCGCCGAGCGCGCGGCCTTCGCCGGTCTGCGCCATCGTCGCCAGCACCGACAGCGTCGGCACGACGAAGGCCTTGCGTCGTTTCGCAGCGGCGACGAACGCCGCGTCGCCGGGTTCGCCGAAAATGTGCACGAGTCCATCGGCACCGCCTTCGATCGCGACGTTGCCCTCGCGCAGGCGCGACACGTGCACGACCGCAAGCTTGTTCGCCCTGTGCGCGGCGGCGATGGCGGTCTGCGCCTGCGACACGCTGATCGTGGGGATGCGGTTGGTCGCGCTGTATGCGCTCATGTCTTCAAGGATGATCTTGATGTAGTCCGAACCTTCGCCGACGCGCGCGGCGACGAACGCGGCCGCATCGCCGTCGGCGGCGAGTGTCGGCACCTTCATCCCGTACTGGGTGCCGTGGCCGCCGGGCGCGGTGACAGCGGCACCGGCGCTCCAGAGGTCGGCCTCGTCGGTGCGCGCCAGCGATTCGCGCCTGGTCTTGAGCGCGGGCAGACGGTTCCAGTCGCCGAGCATATCCAGTTCCGTAGTCACGCCGAAGCGCAGGGCCTCGCGCTGAGCTTCGCCCCAACTGTGGGTATGCGCGTCGATCAGGCCCGGCAGCAAGGTCTTGCCGCTGCCGTCGACGGTGGAAAAGTGCTTCGGCGCATCGACTTTGGCACCGACGGCAGCGATGCGCCCGTCGATCACCAGCACATCGGTGTTCGGCAACACGCGCATGCCGTCGAACACGCGAACGTTGCGGATCACGACGTCGTTGTCGGCATCGTTGTCGCGGACGGATGTCGCGGCATGCGCTGTACTGGAAACGGACGTGGCGATCGCGATCGCGATGGCCACCGCAAGGCCTGCGCCGGGGCGCGGGTGTGTGCTGAACTTCATGGCGGAACTCCTCAGGGGACAGGGTGTGGGACGGGTTTGGAGGGACAAGACGCTCCCGGGCCGCCGATGTGACCCATCGGCAGACGATCGTTCAAAACGGGCGGAGCCCAGGCGTTAAACGGACGGTGGCGGACGGGGCGTGTTCACAGCCACCCCTTCTGCCTTGCGAGCCGGTAGGCCTCAATGCGGTTGCCGACGCCGAGCTTGCCGATGGCTTCGGACAGATAGTTGCGCACCGTGCCGTGCGACAGATTGAGCCGGGCTGCGATCTCGCCGGCCGACAGCCCCTCGCCGGCAAGCCGCAGCGCCTGGCGTTCGCGGTCGTTGAGCGGATCGGCTTCGCTCCACGCTTCCAGCGCCAGCTGCGGGTCGATCGCTTTGCCGCCGCGATGCACCTTGCGCAGGGCTTCGGCCAGATCCTCGGCCGGCGCGTCCTTCAGCAGATAGCCCGACACGCCGGCATCCAGCGCCCGGCGCAGGAAACCGGCGCGGGCGAAGGTGGTGACGATCACCACCTTGATCGGCAGTGCATGGCGCTGGATGCGCTGCGCCAGTTCAAGACCGGTGATGCCGGGCATTTCGATATCGGTGACCAGCAGATCCGGCTTCAGCCGCTGCAGATCGCGCCACGCGGCTTCGCCGTCGGCGGCGGCGCCGAGGACTTCGATATCGGTTTCCAGCGACAGCAATGCGGTGAGCGCGCCGCGCACCATCGCCTGATCTTCGGCCAGCAGGATGCGGATCATGCCGGCACCTCGTGCGTCGCAGGATCGGCCGTCGCAGGATCGGCCGTCGCAGCATCGGCCGTTGTCGCATCCATTGTCGCCACATGCGCGGCCAGCGGCACCCGCGCTTCCAGATGCGTGCCGGCGCCCTTGCGCGCATCGATCCGCAGCCGGCCGCCGAGCGCTTCGATCCGCTCGCGCATGCCGGACAGGCCATTGCCTGGAACGATCGCACCGCCGCGTCCGTCGTCGTCGATGCGCAGCACCGCTTCCCCGGTCTCGATGACGAGTTCGACCTGTGCGGAGCGCGCATGCGCATGCCGCTGGATATTGGTCACCGCTTCGCGCACGGTCATCGCCAATGCGGTCTCCACGTTCGGCGGCAACGCGCCGGCATCGAGTGCCTGCGGTGCGAGCGTGGAGACGAAGGCGATGCCGTCGCTTTCCAGCAGCAGCTTTGCGGAAACGATTTCCGCGACGACACCCGCTGCGCGGATGCCGGTCACTGCCGAACGCACCTGCGCCAATGCTTCGCGTGCGACCCGGCTGACTTCGACGATTTCGCGCTGCGCGGCCTCACGGGCTTCCGGCGAATCGCCGCGCTGCAGCAGCTTGCCCGCAAGCTCGCTTTTCAAGGCCACCAGCGACAGCGTGTGGCCGAGCAGATCGTGCAGATCACGACCAATGCGCTCGCGCTCGGCCAACGCAGCGAGCCGGCGCACTTCATCGTGCGACAGTTTCAGCTCGGCGCGCTTGCGCGTGCTCTCCACGAAATGATGGTTGCCGAAGAACACCGCCACCGACACGATCAGTGTGATGAGAAAAATGAAGACCGGGTATTGCAGCGCGATGATTTCGAACAGCAGGCCGGCCAGCATCGCCGCAGCCCAGGCCAGCCGCACCCACACCGAGCCGCCCAGCATCGCCGCGAAACCGACCGCGTAGATGGTGTAGGCATTGGCGAAGGAATTGAACGGCAACAGCGCGTAGCCGATGCCGGCCATCGCCAGCATGCACAGCAGCGATCGGATGCCGGTCACCCGGTATGCGGCGAAATAGACCGGCAGAAACACCGCGACAGAGAGCAGCGTCGGGCCGAGCATGCGCGGCACCGGGCCCGGCCACTGGTTGGGATCGCCGAACAGCGACAGCACGATCGGCAGGAACGGAAACACCAGGTAGCCCAGATTGTAGAACGGCACCCAGCCATGGCCGTGGCTTTCGGAGATGAGATGCGCGCGCAAGCGCAACGGCAGCGACAGGTCATGCATCGGCATGGCGGCCTCGTGGACGGATCTGAAAGACGGGCGAGCGACACCCCCGGCGATGGTAGCGGGTAAACGGGAAGCGGCACGGCGCGGGCAGTGAGGCGGCCGTCGAGAAGCGCGCGGCGCGCATCGGCAAGCGCCGGCTGATGTGCTGATGCGGGCTGATTCGATGCGGGTTGATTCGATAGAACCAGTGGCGGCCCAGCGGGGAGCCAGACGCTCGCGGCGGACTGATGCGCCCGCCACGAGCGGGCGAGGTCAGTAGATGCAGGAACCCCCGCCGATCGGGCAGGCGCGCAGGAAGACCCAATTCGGGGTCCGGCACTGGTAGTAGTAGCGCCATCCTCCGGACGTGGTGTAGGTCGTGTAGCCGTTCAGTGAGCTGCTGCACGGGATGTTCGGCGCCGCCGCGCTGGCGCTGCCGGCGAGGGTCATCATGGCTGCGAACACCGCGATCGCGGCGCCTTTCTTCATTCCTTGTTTCATACATCCTCCTGGTGGAATCGATGGATACCGCCGTGGGGACCGCATCCGGTTCGAGGCAGCGCTGGCCGCAATGCCTGCGTGCGCTGGAAGCCGTGCGGGCGAACGGCGGCATGCGCCCGCAACCCCAAGTATCGACCCGCAGTGCAACCGGATTTCGATTCTTCATCACAAGTCCGCACTCCGGTATTGCCGCCCGCTCAAGGTCAGCCCGCTCAAGGTCAGCCCGCACATGGCCGGGCCGACCCGATGGTGTTCATGGTGCGCGGCATCATCGTTCAGCCCGCCGCGAGCCGGCGACGCGCCAGCATGAAGAACAGCACCGTGACGCCGAGCAGAACACCCAGATGCACGACAAGACTGCCGCCGGCATCCATGCCGATCACCTTCAGCGCGATCTGCGAGTGATGGTACGACGGCCAGACCGGCGCGAGATTGGCGATCCACGCCGGCAGCATCTTCAGCGGCAACCACAGCCCGGAGAGGAAGGCCATCGGCAGATACAGCAGATTGACCACGGCTGGTGCGCCCTGACCGCCGACAAGCGTACCGATATACAGCCCCAGCGCAGCGAACGGCATCACGCCGATCACATTGACCACGAACAGCAGCAGCCATTGCGATGCGCGCAGTTCAACGCTGCCGATCGTTGCCGCCAGTGCCGCCAGCAGCAGTGAGATCATGCTGGCGAACAGCATCGCCATGATCATTTTCGCGAACAGATACGCGCCCGGCGGCATCGGCAATGCGCGCTTGTAGATCAGGAACCCCTGCTCGCGCTCCATCGCCACGGTCACGCCGAACGCGAACAGTCCGACGCCCATCACCCCGAACACGCCGTAGGTGGCGAGCAGATAACGTGCGGCATCGCCGTTGGATTTGTTCAACAGCACGCCGAACAGCGCATAAAACAGGCATGGAAACAGCAGCGAAGGCAGCGCGAACTCCGGCGTGCGCAGCAGGCGCAGGAACTCGTACTTCGCTTCCAGCAGATAGCTGCGAATCGGCGAGTACGACGTTGCGCGCACATCGGCAGGTGTGGAGATGGCATTCATTACGCGGCCTCCTTCTCGGCATCGTCGCGGGTAAGTTCGAGGAACGCATCGGCAAGGCCGGCGCGCTGTATGTCGAGGTCGCTCAAAGCGGCATCTTCGGCCAGCATCCGCCGCAGCACAGGCTCGACGGCATCGGCGACGACTTCCAGGCGCGCCGGATTGCCGTCATGTCCACGTACCGCGCCGTGCACACCGGGCCACGTGGCGACATCCGCAGGATCCAGCGCCGAGAGGCAGCGAATGCGGCGCTGCGACACGTGCGCACGCACCTCCTGCATCGTGCCGGACGCGGCGATGCGGCCATGGTTCAATACGACGACGCGGTGGGCCAATGCTTCGGCTTCTTCCAGATAGTGTGTCGTCAGCAGCACGCCGGTGCCGGCAGCGACCAGCTCGCGGATCGTCGCCCACATCCGCTGGCGCGCATCGATGTCCAAGCCCGTGGTCGGCTCATCGAGAAACAACACATCGGGATTGCCGCAGATCGCCAGCGCGAACTGCACCCGTCGCCGCTGGCCGCCGGACAGCCGGCCATAGCGGCGATCAAGCAGACCTTCGAGACCTGCGAGCGCGACGCAGTCGGCGACGCCACGTGGCGCCGGATAGTAACTGCGGGTGAGATCAAGCAATTCCGCAACCTTGAGGTTGTCGGCGATTCCCGCCGTCTGCAGCATCACCCCGATCCGCCGGCGGACCGCGAGGGTATCGGGCGTACGGCCGAACAGTTCGGCGCTGCCGGCATCGGGCTTCAGCAAACCCAGCAGCAGCGCGATCGCAGTGCTCTTGCCGGCGCCGTTGGCGCCCAGCAAAGCCAGCACTTCGCCGGGCTGCAGGGTCAGATCTACGCCATCCAATGCCGCGACGCTGCCGTAGCGTTTGCGGGCTGCGCGCAAGTGCGCGAGAGGCTGGGCGGAAGGATTCATTAATCGGGCGCTCCTGATGCGATGGGACCAGACTAGGTGCTGCTGCAGGAGATCGGCAGTCGTGAGCGTCAAGCGTTCCGTGTGACAATTGTCAGCAGACACCCGGGCGCGCCATCCATACCCTATGCCCATTGCCCGCCCCTCGCGGTGCGACGTGACTGTGTCGCCGCGACAGGGCCGGGACTCGATACCCGGGGGTGACCTTCCTCATGTTGGCGTTCGCCCGCGATACGGTCACACTTCCGGTCATCCCACGTCCTGATCAACGATGAATACGAACGCCGACCTGCTGAAAGAACTCCGCATCGACCGCAAAGCGCCGCCACCTCCGTCCAGGACGGGGATGTGGGTCGTGATCGCGCTGGTCGCGCTCGCCGCCGTCGGCGCACTCGCCTGGGCACTCTTCGGTCGCGATCGCGGTGTCGAAGTGCGGACCGCTTCTGTGGTGGCCATCGGCAATGGTAGCGGCAGCGCTTCGGTGCTCGACGCCACCGGCTACGTCGTGGCCCGCCGCATCGCCACCGTTTCCGCGAAAGTCACCGGCAGGGTGCGCGAAGTGCTGATCGAAGAGGGGCAGCGCGTGGAAGTCGGGCAGGTCATGGCCACGCTCGACCCGATCGATGCCGATGCCAACCGCGCCCTCGCCCAATCGCAACTTGAGGCCGCACGCAGTCAGGCCGGCAGCGTGCAGGCACAACTGAAAGACGCCGAAGCCAACGCCTCCCGCCTCGGTCGGTTGGTCGGACAGCAACTGGTGTCGCGCCAGCAGTTCGACCAGGCTATCGCCGCACGCGACTCGCTGCGCGCGCAGCTTCAGGCCGCACAGCGCAACACACAGGTGGCCGCCGATTCGCTGCGCATCGCCGACAACGGCGTGGACAACACCATTGTCCGCGCGCCGTTCGCCGGGGTGGTCATCGCCAAATCCGCGCAGCCGGGTGAAATCATCTCGCCGCTGTCCGCAGGCGGCGGCTTCACCCGCACCGGCATAGGCACCATCGTCGATATGGATTCGCTCGAAGTGGAGGTGGACGTGGGCGAATCATTCATCGGCCGGGTCCAGCCCAAAATGCCCGTGGAAGCGGTGCTCAACGCCTATGCGGACTGGAAGATCCCGGCCGAGGTGATCGCGATCATTCCAACAGCGGACCGGGGCAAGGCCACGGTCAAGGTGCGCATCGCGCTGAAACAGCGCGATGCGCGCATCGTGCCCGACATGGGCGTGCGCGTGAGCTTCCTGGAAGCAGCGAAACCCGATGCGCCGAAGCGGACGCCAGGCGCACTGGTGCCAGGCGATGCGATCGTCTCGCGCGAAAGCGACGATGTGGTCTTCATCGTCACCGGCGAAACCGTCGAGCAGCGCGCGGTGGTGGTCGGGCGTACGCTCGGCGACGATCGCGAAGTCACCAAGGGGCTGTCCGGCGGCGAAACCGTCGTACTCGCGCCGCCGGACACATTGAAGAACGGCGCGCGCGTGCGCGTCGCCGCCGACACCGAAGCAGAGACAAACTGACGCAGTCGCGCGCACCGCGACCTGCACACATTCACGCATCGCCAGAGGAACCCGCCCATGGAATCGCTCGTCAAGCTGCGCGGAGTCACCAAGACCTACCAGCGCGGCCCGGAAAAAGTCGAAGTACTGCATGGCATCGATCTGGACATCCCGCAGGGCGATTTCGTCGCGCTGATGGGCCCGTCCGGCTCGGGCAAGACCACGCTGCTGAATCTGATCGGTGGCCTGGATTCGCCCAACAGCGGCGAGATCGACGTCGATGGCCAGCGCATCGACAAGATGGGTTCCGGGCAGCTGTCGCAGTGGCGCAGCGAAAACGTCGGCTTCGTGTTCCAGTTCTACAATCTGATGCCCACGCTCACCGCGCAGAAGAACGTCGAATTGCCGCTGCTGCTGACCCGGCTGGGCTCGGCGCAGCGCAAGCGCAATGCCGAAGTCGCTCTGCAACTGGTGGGGCTGGCCGATCGCGGCAAACACCGTCCGAACGAACTTTCCGGCGGCCAGCAGCAGCGCGTCGCGATCGCACGCGCGATCGTCTCCGACCCAAAGCTGCTGATCTGCGACGAGCCCACCGGCGACCTCGACCGCGTCTCCGCCGAGGAGATCCTGGGCTTGCTGCAATCGCTCAACCGCGACCACGGCAAAACGATCGTGATGGTCACCCACGACCCCAAGGCCGCAGATCACGCCCGTCGCACCATCCATCTCGACAAGGGCACGCTGGTCCAGGCCGTCGACGTCGCCGCCTGAGCAGGAGAACGCCATGAAGTACCTGCATCTGATCTGGGCCGCGCTCATGCGCAGCAAGACCCGCACGCTGCTGACGATGCTGTCGGTGGTAACCGCCTTCCTGCTGTTCGGGATGCTCGATTCGGTGCGCGTGGCCTTCAACTCCAGCGCCAACGTCGCCGGTTACGACCGCATGATCGTGGCATCGCGACTGTCGATCACCCAGTCGTTGCCGATCAGCCTGCTCGACCGCATCCAGGCGGTCCCCGGCGTGAAGGGCGTGACCTACGGCAACTGGTTTGGTGGCATCTATCGGGACTCGAAGAATTTCTTCCCGAACTTCGCTGTCAGCCCCGGCTATATGGCGATGTATCCCGAGTACGCGATGACCCCGGCGCAAATCAAGGCCTTCGAGAGCGAACGCACCGGTGCGGTGGTCGGCAAGTCGCTGGCTGACCGCAACGGCTGGAAAGTCGGCGACACCATTCCGCTGCAGGCCACGATCTTCCCGACCAAGGGCAGCAACAACTGGAGCTTCAAGCTCGCCGCGATCTTCGAAGTGAAGGATGCCAAGCGCAAGGGCGAAGAGAACGTGCTGATGTTCAACTGGAAGTATTTCGACGAGGCCAACGATTACCTCAAGAACCAGGCAGGCTGGTTCGTGGTCACGCTGGACGACCCCAGCCAGTCGGGCCAGGTCGCCAGAGCCATCGACCTGATCTCCGAGAACTCCGATCGCGAAACCAAGACCCAGACCGAACAGTCGTTCAACCAGGCGTTCTTCAAACAGTTCGCCGACATCGGTCTGATCGTGACCGCGATCATGGGCGCAGTGTTCTTCACCCTCCTGCTGCTGACCGGCAACACCATGGCCCAGGCCGTGCGCGAGCGCATTCCGGAACTGGCGGTGCTCAAGACCATCGGTTTCAGCAACCGCAGCGTGCTGTGGCTGGTGCTGACGGAGTCGATCGTGCTGATCGTGCTCGGCGGGCTGCTGGGCCTGGGGATCGCCGCAGTGCTGATGCCGGGGGTGAGCGCCGCCAGCGGCGGCGTCGTGCAACTGCCCGGCGTGCCGAAGGAAACCTGGGCCGTGGGTCTGCTGCTGATGGTCATCATCGGCACGGTGGTCGGCCTGTTGCCGGCATTGCGCGCCATGCGTCTGAACATCGTCGACGCATTGGCCGGCCGCTGAAGGAGAAACGCACATGAAACGCATCAAGAAGTGGGCGGGCAATATCGGCATCCTGCTGCTGCTCGCCGCCGCGCTGGGCGGGTGGGTCGTGATTCCCTGGTGGGGCGTGCTGATCCTGGTCGCGCTGGTCGCGCTCTGGCTGACGCTGACGCGCGGCGGTCGCCTCGCGCTGGCCGCCGCCAATATCGGTATCGCCAGCCTGCCGCAGCGCTGGGGCCCATCGGCGGTGATCGTCGTGGGTATCGCCGGCGTGGTCGCGGTGCTGGTCGCGATGCTGGCGATGGGCGAAGGATTTTCGGCCACGCTCAAGGGCACCGGCAACGACAGCACGGCGATCATCCTGCGCGGCGGCGCACAGGCGGAAACCAATTCCGTCATCACCCGCGACCAGGTGCCGCTGATCTCCAGTCTCGCCGGCATCGCCCGCAGCGACGGTCGCGCCGCGATTTCGCCGGAGCTGTCGCAGGTGGTGAACATGGTCACCAAGTCGGACGGCACCGATGCCAATGCCCAGCTGCGCGGCGTCGGTGAAGCCGCCTGGACGCTGCGCCCGCAGATCAAGCTCGTGCAGGGCCGCAAGTTCAACCCGGGCATGCGCGAACTGGTGGTCGGGCAGCGTGCGCAGCAGCAGTATGTCGGGCTCGAACTGGGCAAGCAGATCGAACTGGCCAACCAGCAGTGGTCGATCGTCGGCGTCTTCGCGTCCGGCGACTCCCACGACTCCGAACTGTGGGCCGACGCCGACACCCTGGCATCCACGTACAACCGTCAGTCGTTCCAGTCGGTCACGGTGAAACTCGCCGGCAAAGACGGCATGAAGCAGCTCAAGGCGGCGATGGCCGCCGATCCGCGGCTCAAGCTCGATGTCGACACCACGCGCAACTACTACGGCAAACAGTCCGAGGGTCTGACCAAGCTGATCCAGATCCTGGGCACCGTGATCGGCACCATCATGGCCATCGGCGCGGTGTTCGGCGCGCTCAATACCATGTACGCCGCCGTCGCCGGCCGCGCGCGGGAGATCGCGACCATGCGCGCGATCGGTTTCCGCGGCCTGCCGGTGGTCGCTGCGGTAATGATGGAAACGATGCTGCTGGCGCTGCTGGGCGGCATCCTCGGCGCAGCGCTGGCGTGGCTGATCTTCAACGGCTACAGCGTGTCCACGCTCAGCGCGAACTTCAGCCAGGTGGTGTTCCAGTTCAAGGTCTCGCCGGAGCTGCTGTGGACCGGCCTGAAGTGGGCGCTGGGCATCGGCCTGATCGGCGGTCTGTTTCCTGCACTGGGCGCAGCACGCCTGCCGGTCACCGAAGCATTGCGCGCCGGCTGATCCGGCATCCGATGCGTCCGCAAGCGCCCGGCTCCGGCCGGGCGTTCGCGTTCTGCTCACATCTTGGTGCGTGCGCCTGGATGGCGCGCGATCAGGCCGCCGTCGCCCGCCGCGCCCGCCGCACACTGTCGAACGCGAAGATCGCCAGTGCGATCCAGATGACGATGAAGCCGATCGCGCGATCACGATCGAAGGCTTCGTGGAACACCAGCACGCCGATCAGGAACTGCATGGTCGGCGCGATGTATTGCATCAGCCCGATGGTGGACAGCGGCACCCGCCGCACCGCGAACGAAAACGCGACCAGCGGCAGCGCGGTCAGCACGCCGCCGAAGATCAGCAGCGCGTCGACACCGAGGCCCCAACTGCTGCTGCCGTTGAAAGGCAGGAAACCGCCGTGACCGTTCGTTTCCGCCCACAGCAGAAAACCGACCGCCGGCAGCAGCAGCACCGAGTTCTCGAAGCCCAGCCCGGTCACCGAATCGACGGCAGCAAGCTTGCGGATCAGACCGTACAGGCCGAACGAGCCCGCCAAGGTGAGCGCGATCCACGGAAAACTGCCGTAGTTGAAGGTGAGCCAGAGCACACCGCCAGCGGTGATCGCGACCGACAGCCATTGGGTCGGATTCAACCGCTCGCGCAGGAACAGCGTGCCGATCACCACATTGAGCAACGGATTGATGAAGTAGCCGAGACTGCTTTCGACGACATGCCCGGCATTCACCGCCCAGATGTACAGCCCCCAGTTCACGCCGATGCACAGACCGCTCAGCGCGAGCATCGCGGCGAGTCGCGGTTTGGCGAGGATCGCCGCGAACCAGCCGCGGCCCTGCGTCCACAGCAGCCACAGCGCGACCAGCACCGCGCACCACAGCACGCGATGGGCGACGATCTGCAGCGAGGGCACCGCCTTCAGCAGATGCCAGTAGAGCGGCATCAGTCCCCACAGCACGAAGGCGCTGGCGGCGATCAGCAGCCCTTTGCGGTCGAGTCCCGGCATCACGCCTCCGATGCCTGGGGCGGCGCGATCGGCGCGCGCGCTTTCGCCCGGCTGATGACCACCACACCGACCAGAATCACCGCCATCGCACCCAGATCGTGCAGGCCGAAATGCTCGCCGCCGAATGCAGCTCCCAGCAGCACCGCGATTGGCGGATTGACGTAGGCATAGCTGGACGCCAACGCCGGCCGGACATGGTTCAACAGCCAGAGGTAGGCGCCGAAGCCGCCGATCGAGCCGAAGATCGCAAGATAGATCAACGCGACAGTGCCTTGTGCGGTCGGCAGGGCAGGCAGGCGCTCGCCCATCGCCAGACCAAGCGCGATCAGCATCACGCCGCCACAGAGCATCTGCGCGGCAGCGGCCATGAACGGCGACGGCAGATCGCGGCCGCGCGACCAGACCGAACCGAACGCCCAGGCGATCGACGCGATCAGCAACAGCACCAGACCGCGCGGCGTGGTCGAGAGACTGCTGCCGGCATTGAGCCAGAGCACGCCGATGAAACCTATGCCGATACCGAGCCATTCGCCGCGACCGGGATGACGGCCGAACATCGCGCCGAACAGCCCCATCCACAGCGGCATCGAGGCGATGGCGATGGCGGCGAGTCCGGACGACACATGCTCTTCGGCCAAGACCACCATGCCGTTGCCGAGCAGCATCATCAGCACACCCATCACTGCGAGCGCAGGCCACTGCGCGCGCGTGGGCGCGGGCACACCGCGCCATCGAAGCACCGCGTACATCAGCGCGCCGGCGATCAGCATGCGGCCGCCGGACACCGCCAACAGCGGCGGCCAGCCGCCTTCCAGCGCGAAGCGGATGCCGAGATAGGTCGAACCCCAGATGAGATACACCGCCGTCAACGCGAGCGCGATGGCGAATGCGGACACAGGGCGCGGCTCGACCGCGGATGGAGCTGCCATCGCAGTGCTCGAAAGAAAACAGGGGGGATGAAGACGTGTCGTCGCATCGCAACGACTAGACTATTCTACGCCTGCGTTTCTGCCGATTGGCCTGAATCGCAGAACACAGTAAAGCTTTTCGTCGCGATGCCCAGCGCGTGTAGGAGCGACTTCAGTCGCGAAGCATCTGTCGTTTCAGATCGCGGCCGACGTCGCGGCTGCAATTCGGTCGGTTTCGCGACTGAAGTCGCTCCTACAAAAGCACTCCGCCTATCGGGCGCCGATGACTTCGCGCCCGAGCAACTGCTGTTTCAGCGCCAACCCCCAGCGATAGCCGCCCAGTGAACCGTCACCGCGAATGACCCGATGGCAGGGCACGACAACGGCAACGCGGTTGTGGGCGCAGGCGCTTGCCACCGCACGCGCGGCTCCGGGCGTCTCCAGCGCAGCGGCAAGTTCGGCATAACTGCGGGTTTCGCCGGATGGAATCTTCATCAAAGCGTCCCACACCCGCTTCTGGAATGCGGTACCGATCAGGTCGAGCGGAATCTTGTCCGGCACCCGCGCACGCTTGCCGGCAAGCGCATCGGCGACCGCGCACACGCGCGGGGCGAGAAACTCGTCGCGGCCGGCATCCACCCGCTGCAAACGCGCGCGCGGAAATTCCGCGCCGAGTGTATGTACCAGCGCGTCGGCGTCCTCGCCCAGCTCGACCATGCAGATACCGCGCGCGGTGGCGGCCACAATCGCCTGTCCCAATGCGGTGTCGACGATGCTCCAGCGGATGTCTTCGCCATCGCCGCCCGAACGATAGCGGGCGGGCGTCATGCCGAGCTTTGCGGCCCCGGTTTCGTACACGCGCGATGGCGAGCCGTAGCCGGCGTCGTACAGCGCCGCGCTGACATCCCTGCCCTCGCGCAGGCCGGATTTGAGCGCGCCGAGTTTGCGCTGGGCAAGGTATTCGGCCGGACTGAGGCCGAAACGCGCGCGGAACCGGCGCTGCAGATGGGAGGCGCTGAGACCGACGGCAGCCGACAGCTCGGCCAGCGTCGGCTCGCCGGCATCGAGCAGCTGGCGGGTGTATTCGAGGGGATCCCGGGTCTGGTTGCGCATGCCGCGAAGACTAGCGGGCTCACGGGGCGCGTGCTATCCGATTCTTGTCATGGGTCATTCCTCTGTCGCGGGCCATTCCTGTCGTGGTTCGAGGGGCGGTCGCCTTGCGACCCATCCGGGCTGGGAACATACTCCGCAGCAGCCGCGCCTCGCCGATCCCCCGGGCGATGGGCGCGATGGGGATGGAGATGTCGAGAGGGGGTATCCGCAGGCAGTTGCTGATCAGCTTGTCGCTGATGGCCGCCGTGTTCGTCAGTCTTTACCTGCCACTGACCGACCGCCTGATCAGCAACCAGTTCGAAAAATTCCAGATCGACGAAGCCCAGGATGAAGCGCGTCGGCTGGAGTGGCTGCTGGTCGACAGAGCCCATCGTTTGCGCACATCCGCGTTCGACTATGCCGACTGGGGGCAGACCGTTGACTTCGTGCAAGGCAATGCCCCGGATTACATCGAAGAAAATCTCTCCTCCGGTGCGCTCATCAGTCTGGACACCGACTATATTTTCATCGTCGACCGCACGCTGTCGGTCCGCTATCACGCAGGCACCTCCGAGTATGCGGGGCAGCCGTACAGCGATGTACTGCAGCCGCTGCCGACATCCCAGTTGACACCATTGCTGTCCGACCCGCGTATCCGCGGCATTTTGAAGCAACCCGGCGGAACCAGCCTGATCATGCGCGTCGGCGAACGCTGGCATCTGGTGGCCGCGTGTCCGATCACTTACCCAGGAACGTCTGTCGACAAGCCTTCGTACGGCATCTTCGGTTTCGCCGCCGAACTATCGCCGCAGCGTGTCGAAAACATCGGCAATCTGGTTGGCGTACCGTTCACGCTGTCCGATGCCGCAACCATGTCGCAGCATGCACGGCTCGAAGACGGCGGCGACGTGGTGATTTATAGAGTGATTCCAGACAGCAACGGCCGACCGATGGTCGGGCTGAACATCCGCTACCCGCAGCCTTTGGGCGAACAGATCCGCATGACCCGCCGCCTGTTTCTGTCCGCAGCGCTCGGCATTTTCCTGATCGGCGGCGTGTTGATCTGGCTGCTGGTCGACCGCGGCGTGATCGCGCGACTGGAAGGGATGGACAGGCAACTCGGCGACATCGCCAGCGGCGAACAGAAGGTCCTGCCGGTCACGCATCGCAACGACGAGGTCGATCGCCTCGCACTGGGATTCAACCGGCTCTACACCGAACTGCATGCGATCAATCAGACCTGGCGTCACGAAGCCCTGCACGACCCACTGACGGGGCTCGGCAACCGCGTGCAGTTGTTGCGTCAGATCGAGACTCTTCTTGGCGAGCGCTCGAATCAGCGGCCGCTGGGTCTGCTGCTGCTCGATCTGGATGGTTTCAAGACCGTCAACGACATCTACGGGCACGCCGTCGGCGACCGCGTACTCAAGCGCGTCGCGACGTGCCTTGTCGAAGCATTGCCGAAACAAACCCCCTGCTTCCGATTGGGCGGCGACGAATTCGCGGTGCTGGTGGAAGGCTACAAGCAAACCGACGTACACACGTTGGCCGCGCATCTCAATGCTCTGCTGCGCTCTTCCAACTTCGCCGAGAACGTCGGCACCCTGCTCAGCGTGAGTATCGGCATCGCATGGGCCCCGGAAGACCGCAGCACGATGGTGCCGAGCGAATTGATGCAGCGCGCCGACATCGCGCTGTACAGCATCAAGCGCCGCAGCCGCGACGGTTATGCGATCTTCGACGATTCCATGCTGAAGACGATGCAGTACCACAGCGACATCCAGCGCTCCCTGCGGGAAGCGATCGATCAGGACCGGATCGACACGTGGTTTCAGCCGATCGTTTCGACCCAGGACCATCGGGTCCTCCGGTTCGAGGTGCTCGCGCGCTGGCAGCACCAGACGCTGGGCTGGGTGGCGCCCTCGGAATTCGTCGCGGTGGCGGAACAATTCCATATCGCCGCCGCGCTCGATCTCGCAGTCCTGCGCAAGGGACTCTCGGCATTGCCTTCGCTGCGCGCATTCGCACCGGAGGTCGGCCTGTCGGTCAACGTCTCGGCGCAAAGCCTGCTCGACAGCGAATATCCGAGGCAAGTCGAACGTCTGCTCTGCGAACACGGGCTCTGCGGTGAAGATCTGATCCTTGAGGTCACGGAAACCACGCTGACCCAGAACGAAGACGCCCTGCTCGCCCCGATCGCGGTACTGCACGCATTGGGCATCAGAATCGAACTCGATGATTTCGGCGTGGGTCACTCATCGCTCGGCCGACTCGCCCAGCTGCAGCCGCACGGCATCAAACTGGATGGCAGCTTCGTGCGCAATCTCGACAACGGCGGCGATCGCGTTTGCCGGGCGGTGATCGAAATGGCCCGGCAGCTGGGCATCGAAGTCACTGCGGAATGCGTCGAAACCGAAGCGGAATCCGACGTCCTCGTCGCCGCCGGCTGCGACGCGATGCAGGGCTATCTTTTTTCGCGCCCGCAGTCTCTGGCGGCGTGCCTGTCATGGCTGTCGGAGCAGTCTGCCCGGCAGCACGATGTACGTCCGGCGATCGACCCGGGTGCAGCGATCAACGCACCGGAAGCCTGAACGGGCGCCTGCGGACAGGCGCCCAGCGGTTCAACGAAAAAAAGGGCTTGCTTGCGGACAGGTTCGACTCAGTTCGCCCACTGTCCCGGTTTGCGCGCCTCGGTCAGCAGAACCTGCGCGGACATGCGCTGGTCGTCGCCCAGCACCTGCAGCGCATCGACCAGAATCGCGGCCGATTCGCGCAGCAGCGGGTCCGGACGTTTCTCTGCGGCTTTCTGGCGTGCGGCATCCTGGGCGATGTTGCGTTCGCTCGAAGTCAGACCGTCGTCGTTGTCTTCGGCCAGCGGATCCAGATCCAGGCCCATCGCCTTGCGCGCTTCCTGCCGCTGCTTGCGCTTGGCGGCGTCGCGGTCCCGCTCGGTGCGGCGATCGGCTTCGTTGAGCGAAATCCACTTCTTCGCGACTTCCTCGCGGAACTGCGCGATATCCTCGGACCACCACTGGAATTCCTTGTCCTTGGCGACGCGCGCATCGTGCAGGGATTTGAGCTGCGGCAGCAGCGGCGCGAAATCGCCGTACTGGGTGTGCGGCACCGCCGCGATGCGCGTCCACGGCAAGGCGTTGTCGTAGGTGCTCTCGCCGTATTCGCTGGCGTCGACGCTCACCGGGAAAGCGATGTCCGGCACCACGCCCCTGTTCTGGGTGCTGCTGCCGCCGGGCAGGAAGAACTGGGCGATGGTCAGCTTCACCTGGCCGAAACGCTGGCCATTGTTCATCGGCCAGCGGTCCAGATCGACCAGATTCTGCACCGTGCCCTTGCCGAACGTGGTTTCGCCGATGATCAGACCGCGACCGTAATCCTGGATGGCGCCGGCGAAGATTTCCGAAGCCGAGGCCGAGCCGCGGTTGATCAGCACCGCCAGCGGGCCGTCCCAGGCGACGCCGGTGTCGGAGTCGCTGTCGACCTGCACGCGGCCGCCCGATTCGCGCACCTGCACCACCGGGCCCTTGTCGATGAACAGGCCGGTCAATTCCACCGCTTCGCCCAGCGAGCCGCCGCCGTTGTTGCGCAGATCGATCACTACGCCGTCGACGTTCTGCTCGCGGAAGTCGCGCAGCAGCTTTTCCGAGTCGCGGGTGGCGGAAGCATAGTCTGCGCTGTTGCGGCGCTTGCCCTCGAAATCCTGATAGAACGCCGGCAGCTTGATCACGCCGATGCGGCGCGCGGGCTGACCCTCGACGCCGGGGATGCTCAGCACCTCGCCCTTGGCGGCCTGTTCTTCCAGCCGGATCTTGGCGCGATTCAGCACGATACGGTTCGGCTTGCTGTCGAGCACCGCTTCGGCCGGGACGATGTCCAGACGGACCTGGGTGCCTTTCGCACCCTTGATCTTGTCGACCACATCGTCGATACGCCAGCCCACCACATCCTCCATCGGACCGCTCGCGCCCTGACCGACGCCGACGATGCGGTCGCCGGCCCTGAGCTTGCCACTGAGCGCCGCCGGACCGCCCGCGATCAGTTCGCGGATCACCACCACATCGTCCTGCTTCTGCAACTGCGCGCCGATGCCTTCCAGCGACAGCGACATGCTCTGCTCGAAGCGTTCGGCGGCGCGCGGGTCGAAATAATCGGTGTGCGGGTCGATCGAAGTAGCGTACGCGTTCAGGAAGGTCTGGAACGCATCGATACCGTTGAGTTCGGCCACGCTTTTCGCCATGTTGGCGTAACGCTTGTCGAGGGTCTTGCGGATGTCATCCGGCTGCTTGCCGGCGAGCTTGAGCCGCAGCCAGTCGTTGCGGACCGACTGCCGCCACAGCGTGTCGAGCTGGGCGGTATCGGCGGCCCATGGCGCGTCTTCGCGGTCGTAGTCCCAGCGATCGCTGCCGTCGAAACGGAAGATGTCCTTGGCGAGCAGGCCGCGCGCGTGCACCACGCGCTCGTCCACGCGCTGCTTGTACAGCGCGAACATCTCGAACGCCGGCGCCACTTCACCGCTCTTGATCGCATCGTCGAGCTTCGCGCGATAGACCGTGAGTTTGTCGATGTCGGCGGTGGTGAAAAAGAGTTTTCCCGGATCCAGCGATTCGAGATAGCGCTTGAACATCTCGGCAGACAGCGCGTCGTCCAGCGCCCGCGGGCGATAGGCGTAACGGCTGTCCGACAGCACGCCGTAGACCAGCTTGGCGGCAGTGGCCTGCTCGGCGCTGGGGCCGCCGGCATCGGCTTGCGCGGTCAGCCACGCCACCGGCACGGTCAGCGCGAGGGCGAGCAGGGAAACCGGAAGGGCTTTGGCGACTTTCATCGGCGATCTCATTGTGTGGAGCGAACGTGAGGAACAGACCAGCGTGAAGAACAGACCAGTGATCGGCAGGCTTGCGACTTCTGATACGGAAGCGCTGCGGTCCAAGGATGCATTCCGTCGCTCGCCGTATCGTTTCGCCTACGACTCCGGAGAGTACCGAAAGTTTCGGCTGACACACACCGCCCAAGGTCATGCCCGACCGCCGGACGCGGGGATCCCGACGGCCGGTCGGGCGTCCGTTCATCCGGGGGTCGATTTCGACCGGCGATTTCGACCGGCGATTTCAACCGGCGATTTCAACCGGCGAATCCGGCCAGGGCCGCCTGTTTGTCGGCGTGATACGAACTGCGCACCATCGGGCCGGAGGCGACGTGGGTGAAGCCCAACGCCATGCCGTAATCCTCCAGCGCCTTGAACTCGTCCGGCGTCCAGTAGCGCATCACCGGGTGATGGTGGGCGCTGGGCTGCAGGTACTGGCCGATGGTGACCATGTCGACGCTGTGGGCGCGGAGATCGCGCAGGGTCTCCTGCACCTGTTCCATGGTTTCGCCGAGCCCCAGCATGATCCCGCTCTTGGTCGGGACATCCGGGTGCTGGGCCTTGAACTGCTGCAGCAGGGTCAGCGACCATTGGTAGTCGGCGCCCGGACGGACGTTGCGGTACAGCTCGGGCACGGTTTCGAGATTGTGGTTGAACACATCGGGCGGATTGAGCGCCAGGATCGCCAACGCCCGCTCCATCCTGCCCTTGCCGCGGAAATCCGGGGTGAGGATTTCGATCTTCGTCTGCGGACTGTGCGTGCGCACCGCCGCGATGCAGTCGACGAAATGCTGGGCACCGCCATCGCGCAGATCGTCGCGGTCGACGCTGGTCACCACCACGTATTTCAGGCCCATGTCGGCGATGGTGCGGGCCAGACTCAGCGGTTCATCGGCATCCGGCGGCTTCGGCCGGCCGTGCGCCACGTCGCAGAACGAGCAGCGGCGGGTGCAGACCTCGCCGAGGATCATGAACGTGGCGGTGCCGTGGCTGAAGCATTCGTGGATGTTCGGGCAGCTGGCCTCTTCGCAGACCGTGACCAGGCGGTTTTCGCGCAGTTTGGCCTTGAGCGTCTGCACCGCGTTGCCGGAGGGAATCCGCACCCGGATCCACGATGGCTTGCGCAGCACCGGCGCATCGGCGAACTGGACCGGCGAGCGCGCGATCTTGTCGCCAGCGACTTGCTTCGCGCCTGGCTCCAGCGTCGGGGGCGCATCGGCGACGACAGTGAGCGGGATCGTTCTTTCGACAGCGTTCGGCGTGGACATCTCAGGCGGCCTGGGTCGCTGCGATGGCAGCGGCGGAAAGAGAGGAGAGTACGGCGAGGTCGGGCGGCGGCGCGGCTTGCAGTTGCAGGCCGAACTGCCCGGCCAGTTTTTCCAGCAGCACGGGCTTGACCGCATCGAGACCGGAAGGGCCGCCCAAGTCTAACATCGAGGTCACCTGCAGCCCGGCGTAACCGCAGGGATTGATGCGGTGGAAAGGTTCGAGATCCATGGCGATATTGAAGGCCAGGCCGTGGAAGGTGCAGCCGCGACGGACGCGAATGCCAAGCGCCGCGACCTTCGCCCCGTTCACGTACACGCCCGGGGCGCCTTCGCGACGCTCGGCGTGGAGATTCCAGTCGGCCAGGGTGTCGATGATGGCCTGCTCGATCTTGCAGACATAGTCGCGCACGCCGATCTTCAGCCGCTTCAGGTCCAGCAGTGGATAAGCGACGATCTGGCCGGGGCCGTGATATGTCACCTGGCCACCGCGGTCGACCTGCACCACCGGGATATCGCCCGGCACCAGCACGTGCTCGGGCTTGCCGGCCTGGCCGAGGGTGAACACCGGGTCGTGTTCGACCAGCCAGAGTTCGTCAGGCGTGTCGGCTGTGCGCGCATCGGTGAAGCCCTGCATCGCGCGCCATACCGGTTCATAGGCATACCGGCCAAGGTCGCGGACCATGGTTGTGCCGCTCGGGATATCCGCTTCATGGCGCGGGTCGTTCAATGGTCGCTCCTCAAGAACTGCAGCAGCCGCATCGCCGACATGTGCTCCCGCGCCAGTCCGCGCAGGCTGTTCATTGCATCCCGCTCGGATTCGGCACCGGACAGCGCGGGGGCGCCGTCCATTTCCGGCGCCTCGGCATAACCCATGTGCCAGTCGGGAAACAATCGTTGCCCGGCAGGCGCATCGACTTCGATCGCAACATTGCGATGGCGGGCATCCTCGGCGATTTTGCTGTACAGCCGCTGCACGTCATGCCGCTCGCCTTCAAGCATCTGCATGAAATGTCCGTCGTGGTGGAGCAACAACCCGGTGATGCCGTTGTCTCGATTGAATGCGCGCGCATCGAACAACAGCTTCAACAGATCGGCGGTCTCCATCTCGTATGTCTGCTCACTGCGGTACAGCAACTGCCAGATTGTCGACATCGAACCACTCCCCCTGCTGCAATTTTCACGGAACCGGGATCCTCAACGGCGGTCACGGTCGCGGTTACAAAGTCCATTTGACCAACGGTTCGGTGCGCAGCGCTGCATGGGCTGCCTCATAGCGACTACGGTCCTCCGCCTGGAAACTCAGGCGGATCGAGACGAACTTGCCCCCCGACGAATTGCGCGTGGCGACAGTTTCTCGCAATACGACGATACCGATCGCCTCCAGCAGCGCCGGGATACGCTCCTCCAGTCCCGCGTCGGCAGGGCCCATGGCGGTGATCTCGAATACGCCCGGAAACTGGAAGCCGTGATCGGGGTGGCTTGCATTGATATTCATGGTCCGATTATGGGCCCGAACGGCGGGCAACCCAAGGCCCCGCAGCGGCCGCGACTACGCAAAAAGCGAGGCCACCGACACAGCAAGCAGGGGCGTTGTTCGTGGCTTGCGGTGGCGCAAACTCCACGCCGGGCGCGGGTCGGGGGTTCTTCCGCCGAAGACGGATCGCAGTGCGCGTGGCCCGTGGTTCGAGGCGGTCAGCCTCCTTGGAAACCCCCATGGAAACGAGGATCGAAATACATCAGCGCCGGAATCGATCCCAGCCGGGAGACCAGCACCACCGTGGCCAGATCTGGAAACCAGTCGGCATCGATCCGCCATCGCAACGCCAGGAGCATGACCAGCAGGGAAAGCGGCCCGCCGATGGTCGGCACCAGGGATGCGATACCCGAAGAAGAGAAAGCGACGATCGCCACATCGCTCCAGGTGTACTTGTCGTTGAACAGCGACAGCACGAGCGGCATCGAGATGATCGTGACCGCCGTGTAGACACAGGCGATCTGGACAGGACTCAATAGCATGACGCGCAGTCCGGGCCTGCCGTCGTCATTTCCAGCCCGGCATGCGGTCCGGGTCGAGCCCCGCGACTTCGAATACCGCGCTGCGTTTGCCCAGACCCTTGACCGGAAATTCGATTTCCAGCGTCTTGGCGCCCCTGCTCATCTTCCACAGCGCGCTTTCGTCCTCGATGAACATCGCGATGGCTTCGTCGGTCTTCGGCCGCGAGCCGGGCAGGGATTTCGCCGGCTTGCCGTCGACCTTGATCTGCAGCCGGCAGCCGCCGTAGCAGTTGAAGTCGCCGTTCTGCAGCACGAGGTAGCTACTGCGGCCCCAGGAGGGATGGTCGCGGAAAATCAGCCGCACCTGAGTGGGGCCGGTACCGTCGACATCGACGTTGTCTTTGGCATAGATCGCCGATGAGTACTGCAGCCCGCCCTTCACGTTCTGGGTGCCATAGCTCCACAATGCGGCGGTACGCGCGGCTTCGCGGCTGTCGTCGAGCCTCTGTTTCACGCCATCGTATTCGCCGCGCACGCGCTTGGCGGCGGCGCTGTCGGGATACTGCGCGATCAGCACGTCGGCCTGCGCCTTCGCCAGCGACCAGTTCTCGTTCTTGACCGCGTCGTCGAACGCGACCGCACCTTCCTGCGCCTTCGCTTCCTGCGCGGCGGCCTGTTCGGCTGCTGCCTTGGCGACTACGGCCGGATCTTCGCCCGCGCAGCCGGCGAGCAATGCGCATGCGAACGCAAATCCCGCGATCTCGATGTTCAACGTCTTCATCACGGTCCTCCTGGCACGCCGCGCTCGACCATCATCGCGACCGCTTCGGCGGTCTCGCCGGGCCGCTCCATCAACGACATATGGCCGCAGCCTTCCAGCAGCACCTGGCTGGCGTGCGGAATGCGCGCGGCGTAGAGCGTCATCGCGCTGGCATCGATGACCTTGTCTTCACGGCACCACAGCAGCAACGCCGGCTGCGCGATCTTCGCGGCCTCGGCGCCGGGGAGGAAACGCTCATCGCTTCTACCGATCTTGTCGAGCACGCGCTGTTCGAAGTCCGCGTCGCGTCTGCGCTGGTCGATATAGATCCTGCTCGCCGGCCACGGCGCCCACGGCCGCGTCTCGCGGCTGTGGAAAAGTGTGGCGAGATAGCGTTCCAGCGAAGCATCGTCGCTGACCCCGAACGGATTGCTGCCGGCGAGCACATCGATGCCGAACTGGTTGTCCTGGAAGCGCACGCCTGCGGCGCTAAGCAGGCCGACGCGCGCGACCAGATCCGGATAGCGTGCGGCGGTCAACGCGGCGATACCGCCGCCCATCGAATGTCCCAACAGGGCCACCGGCCGGTTCCGCGCGATCTCGGGCCTGCGCAGGAACGCGGCGAGGCGCGCGCTCTGCGCGACGTATCCGTAGTCGGCGCCGTCCTTGCGCTCGCTCTGGCCCCAGCCCGGCAGGTCGGGGATGACCATGCGGTAGCGGCCCTTGAGCGCGCGCGCGACGCGGTACCAGTTTTCCTTGCTGCCGGTGTAGCCATGCAGCATCACGATGGTGGGGGCATCGGGCTTGTCGGCCGCCAGTTCGACATACGTCCAACGATGATCGTTGTCGACGACGATCTCATGCGATGCCGCGCCGAGCAGGATCCGCTGTTTGGCGAATTCGGCGCGGATCACCAGGCCCGGGTCGCGCCACAGCGCGACCGCGAATACCAGCAGGATAGCGGTAGCGACCCAGTTCGCGCCCTTGGCCCAGCGCGGCGCGAACCAGCGCGATGACTTCAAGGCCATGGGCTGTGCAGATCAGTTCGCCGGC
>JBIITV010000110.1:0-15440 GCA_044340325.1 Lysobacteraceae bacterium | reverse complement strand
CACAAAAGACAAAAACAGATCCTTCACCCAGGAAGCCGGGTTCGGGATGACAGAAAAGTTCGAACCAAGACCTTCCATTCCATTTTCCAGAAAGCATCGGGGTTGAAGCCCCTCCCACAAGACTCTCCAACAGGATCATCGACATGAATGCCACCACCCAACCCAAGATCGCAGTCATCGGTTACGGCAGCCAGGGCCGCGCGCACGCGCTGAATCTGCGCGATTCCGGTTTCGATGTCGTCGTCGGCCTGCGGCCGGGCGGCCCGACCGAAGTCAAGGCGCTCGCCGACGGCTTCACGGTGAAGACGCCTGCGGAAGCGGCGGCCAACGCCGATCTGGTCGCGGTGCTGACGCCGGACATGGTGCAGAAGAAGCTCTACAACGACGTGCTCGCCGCGAACATGAAACCGGGGGCATGCCTGATGTTCGCGCACGGCTTGAACGTGCATTTCGGGATGATCTCGCCGCGCGCCGACCTCGACGTGGCACTGGTCGCACCGAAGGGCCCGGGCGCGCTGGTGCGCCGCGAATACGAAATCGGCCGCGGCGTGCCCTGCATCTACGCGGTGCACCAGGACCCCAGCGGTCGCGCCGAGGAGCTTGCGAAGCTGTATGCCGCCGGCTTGGGCGGCGCGCGCGCCAATCTGATCAAGACCACCTTCAAGGAAGAGACCGAGACCGATCTGTTCGGCGAACAGGCGGTGCTCTGCGGCGGCGCCAGCGCGCTGGTGCAAGCCGGCTTCGAGGTGCTGGTGGAAGCCGGCTATCAGCCCGAAATCGCATACTACGAGGTGCTGCACGAGCTGAAGCTCATCGTCGACCTGTTCTACGAAGGCGGTATCACCCGGATGCTGGAATTCGTGTCCGAGACCGCGCAGTACGGCGATTTCGTCAGCGGCCCGCGGGTGATCAATGCCGACACCAAGGCGCGGATGAAGGACATCCTGAGCGAGATCCAGGACGGCACGTTCATCCAGCACTGGGTCGCCGAATACGACGCCGGCCTGCCGAACTACAGGAAGTTCCAGCAGGCCGATCTGGACCATCCGATCGAGGCGGTCGGCAAGACACTGCGCGCGAAGATGCAGTGGCTGCAGCAGAGCGCGCCGCAGACGACCGCCGCACAGGACGCTGCGCAGGCCGCGAAACCCTCCACGCATCCGATTGCCGAGACCGCCTGAATGAACGGTGCCCGCTGGCTGGTGCAAGCGCTGAGCGCAGAGGGCGTGGACACGCTGTTCGGGTATCCCGGCGGCGCGATCATGCCCTTCTACGATGCCCTGCACGGATCGACCCTCAAACACGTGCTGGTGCGGCACGAACAGGGCGCCGCATTCGCGGCGAACGGTTATGCGCGCGCCAGCGGTCGCGTCGGCGTCTGCGTCGCGACCTCCGGCCCGGGCGCCTCGAATCTGGTCACCGGCATCGCCGATGCGATGCTGGACTCGGTGCCGATGGTCTGCATCACCGGCCAGGTGGGCACACCGCTGATGGGCACCGATGCGTTCCAGGAGCTGGATGTGTTCGGCATGACCATGCCGATCGTCAAGCACAACTTCCTGCCGCGCAGCGTCGACGATCTGCCGAACGTCGTGCGCGAAGCCTTCCGCCTTGCGCGCGAAGGCCGGCCCGGCCCGGTGCTGATCGATCTGCCGAAAGACGTGCAGAACGCCGATGCCTCGCATCTGCCCGCGCACGTGCCGGCGACGATCGATGCGGTGCCCGGCGCCAGCGACGCCGCGCTGCACGCGGCGCTGGCGCAGCTGGCGTTGGCGCAAAAGCCAGTGATCTATGCCGGCGGCGGGATCGCGCTGGGCCATGCGGTCGAGGCCTTCCGCGCCTTCGTCGACGCCACTCAGATTCCCACCGTGTTGACGCTCAAAGCACTGGGCGCACTGCCGCATGCGCATCCGCTGAACATGGGCATGCTCGGCATGCACGGCAATCGCGCCGCGAATCTGGCGGTGCACGAAAGCGATCTGCTGTTCGTGGTCGGTGCGCGCTTCGACGATCGCGCCACCGGCAAGCTGGCCGAGTTCGCGCCGAACGCACGCGTGGTGCATCTGGATGTCGATGCCTGCGAGATCGGCAAGCTGCGCATCGCCGACGCACCGGTGCAGGGCGATCTGTCGATCAGTCTGCAGCGGATGATGGCAGCGGCGGCCGCGCATCTGCACGGCCGGAACGGGGTGACGCGCCACGCCTGGCGCGATGCCTGCCTGCACGCCAAACAGCAGTGCGCGCCGCGCTACGACGCGCCCGGCGACACGGTCTATGCACCGGCGCTGCTGCGGCGGCTGTCGGAGCTGGCGCCCGAGGCCATCGTCAGCTGCGACGTGGGCCAGCACCAGATGTGGGTCGCGCAGCACTGGCGCTTCGATCATCCGCGCAATCATCTGACCAGCGGTGCGCTGGGCGCGATGGGTTTCGGCCTGCCGGCCGCCATCGGCGCGCAGATGGTCAAGCCCGATGCGCAGGTGATCTGCGTCAGCGGCGACGGTTCGTTCCTGATGAACGTGCAGGAACTCGCGACCGTGGCGCGCTACCGGCTGCCGGTGAAGATCGTGCTGCTCGACAATCAGGCGCTGGGCATGGTGCGGCAATGGCAGGAGCTGTTCTTCGAGCGCCGCTATTCCGAGGTCGACCTCAGCGACAACCCGGATTTCTGCGCGCTGGCGCTGGCGTTCGGTCTACAGACGATGAAGGTCGATCGCGCCGACGATGTCGAAGCCGCGCTGCAGGCATTGATGGACGCGCCCGGGCCGATGCTGCTGCACGTCGCCATCGATCAGACCGCGAACGTATGGCCGCTGGTGCCGCCGAACCGCAACAACACCGAAATGATGGATGCCGACGAAGCGTTCGTGCTGGTGCAGATCGCTGAACCGCTGTTACCCCCCACTTCCCACGACACCGCAGGAGCCGTGCCGCAATGCGCTATCGACTCGATCTGACCCTGCGCCAAGCCGAAGGCGCCTTGTCCCGTGTGCTCGGCACCGCCGAACGCCGCGGTTTCAGCCCCGTTGCGATCGAAGGCGAAACCCGCGCCGACGGCGACCGCTGGCATCTGCAGATGACCGTGGAAGGCGACCGCTCCGCCGAAGGCCTGCATCAGCAGTTGGCGAAACTCTACGACTGCCTCGACGTGCAGGTGCAGCCATGTCCATGAACGCGACCGCGACGCTGGAACGCCCCGCGCCGCATGCCGATGCATCGCACGCCGATCCGTCGCGCGCCGCCGCGCCCGCGAACGCCGCGCCGCCGAAACTGTGGTTCGACGGCGAGCTCGTCGACGCCAACCAGTTGCAGGCCGCGCTGAACACGCATGCGCTGCACTACGGCAGCGGCGTATTCGAAGGCATCCGCGCTTACGCCACCAAACGCGGCGCGGCAGTGTTCCGCCTGCCCGAACATCTCGAACGCATGCGCAAGGGCGCCGAACTGCTGGGCATGAGCTTCGATACGGCGCAGGCCTCCGACGCAGTGCTGTCGACGCTGCGCGCGAACCATCAGGGCGATGCCTACATCCGTCCGCTGGCCTGGTACGGCGAAGGCAGCTTCGGACTGGACGTGGCCGGCCATCCGCAGCACATGATGGTGGCGACCTCCTCCACCAATGTGCATCTGGGCGGCAACCGCACCCGCGTTTCGGTGTCCAGCTGGCGCCGCAATCCGGCCAGTTCGCTGCCGCCGCTGAAGCTGTGCGGCGCGTATGTCAATTCGATTCTCGCCAAGCGCGAAGTCAAGGCGCGCGGTTTCGACGAAGCGATGTTCATCGACGACGACGGTTTCGTGGTCGAGTGCACCGGCGCCAATCTGTTCATGGTGCGGGATGGCCGGGTGATCGCGGTCGAACACCGCGATGCCCTGCCCGGCATCACCCGCGACACGCTGATCCGCCTGACCGGCGCCGAATCGCGCCCGGTCTCGATCGAGGAGTTGCTGCACGCCGACGAAGTGTTCGCTTGCGGCACCGCCGCCGAAGTCACGCCAATCGGCGAGATCGACGGCCGCGTGTACGACGCCGACAGCCCGCTGGCGCACGACATCGCTGCGGTCTATGCGCGCACCGTGCGCGGCGAAAGCAGTTGGTCTTCCGGCTGGTTGACGGAGGTCTGAGGCGATGGTCAGCGATGTCGTCGGCGATGTGATGCAAGCTGCCACGGTCGGCGCAGGCGATATTCTCGCCGCGCAGGCGCGGCTGCGGCGCTATCTGCCACCGACACCGCTGCACAACGCCGAACGCTTCGGCTGCTGGCTGAAGCTGGAGAATCTGCAGCGCACGGGGTCATACAAAGTGCGCGGCGCATTGAACGCGCTGCTGGCCGCGCGCGAGCGCGGCGATCACCGCCCGGTCATCGCCGCATCCGCAGGCAATCACGCGCAGGGACTGGCATGGGCGGCCTATCGGCTGAACGTACCGGCGATCGCTGTGATGCCGCACGGCGCGCCGCAAAACAAAATCGCCGGCGTCGCGCACTGGGGCGCCACCGTGCGCCTGCACGGCGAGACCTTCGACGAAGCGCGCGCGTTCGCGATGCAGTTGGCCGAACGCAACGGCTATCGATTTCTGTCCGCCTTCGACGACCCCGACGTGATCGCCGGCCAGGGCACGGTCGGCATGGAGATCGCCTCGCTCGCGCCAGACGTGGTGCTGGTGCCGATCGGCGGCGGCGGGCTCGCCGCAGGCGTCGCATTGGCGCTGCACGCGCAGGGTGTGCGCATCGTCGGCGCGCAGGTCGAACACGTGGATGCGATGCATCGTGCATTGCGCGGTGAACCCGAAGGCGCGCTGCCGGTCGCGACCCTGGCCGACGGCGTGCGCGTGCGCCATCCTGGCATGCTGACGCGCGAGATCCTGTCGCGGTTGCTCGACGATATCGTGATCGTGCGCGAAGCCGAGCTGCGCGAGACCCTGGTGCGGCTGGCGCTGGAAGAACACGTCATCGCCGAAGGCGCGGGCGCACTCGCGCTGGCTGCGGGTCGCCGCGTCGTCGGCAAGCGCAAATGCGCCATCGTGTCCGGCGGCAACATCGATGCGGCCGTGCTGGCCGGCCTGCTCGCCGACGTGCGGCCGCGCGCGCCGCGCAAGCCACGACGGCGCACCCATGAAGACGCAATGACCAAACCCGTTTCGCGTCCCGGCCGGGCGGCGGCGCTCTCTCCCGCCGTCGTCCGGCCGACGCATCCACCGGCACCGCCGGCCGCCGCACCTGCGGCCACCGTACCTACGACTGCGGCGTCCGCGATTTCCCCCATGCATGCTCTCGAGGTGTTCGCCTGATGGATAACGACGTTCGCGGCGGTACGCCCGCGCGTATCGCGATTTTCGACACCACCCTGCGCGACGGCGAGCAGTCGCCCGGCTGCAGCATGACCGCGCCGCAGAAACTGCGCTTCGCGCATGCGCTCACCGAGCTTGGCGTGGATATCATCGAAACCGGCTTCCCCGCCAGCTCCGAGAGCGAACTCGCGGCCTGCGCGTCGATCGTTCGCGAAGTGCGCGGCGCCACCCTGGCCACCCTCGCCCGCTGCCATGTCGGCGACATCGAAGCCTGCGCCCGCGCGCTGGAAGGCGCGGAGCGCCCGCGCATCCATGTCTTCATTTCCACCAGTCCGCTGCACCGCGAACACAAGCTCGCGCTGAGCAAGGCCGAAGTGCTGGAACGCGCGGTGATGGGCGTGACTCTGGCGCGGCGTCATGTCGAGGACGTGGAGTTCTCGGCCGAGGACGCGCTGCGCACCGAGCCGGAATTCCTCGCCGAAATCTGCTCTGCTGCGCTGGCTGCGGGCGCGCGCACGCTGAACATCCCGGACACCGTCGGTTACACCACGCCGGGCGAGATCCGCGCGCTGTTCGAGTATCTGCGCGCGAACGTGAAGGATGCGGACCGCGCGATCTTCAGCGCGCACTGCCACGACGACCTCGGTCTGGCCGTCGCCAACAGCCTTGCCGCGATCGAAGGCGGCGCCCGCCAGGTCGAATGCACCATCAACGGCGTCGGCGAACGCGCCGGCAACTGCGCGATGGAAGAACTGGTGATGGCGCTGGACGTACGTCGCGCCTATTTCGAAGCGACCACCGGCATCCAGACCGAACGTCTGGTCCCGACCTCGCGTCTGCTCACCCGCATCACCGGCATGAACGTGCAGCGCAACAAGGCCATCGTCGGCGCGAATGCGTTCGCGCACGAATCCGGCATCCACCAGCATGGCATGCTCAAGCATCGCGGCACCTACGAGATCCTGCGCCCGGAAGCGGTGGGGTGGGCGAAATCGCAGATGATCATGGGCCGCCACAGCGGCCGCGCCGCACTCACCGACCGTCTGCGCGAACTCGGCTTCGTGATGGACGATGCGCAGTTGAACGAAGTGTTCGCCCGCTTCAAGACCCTGACCGAGAAAAAGCGCGAGGTCTTCGATGCCGATCTGGAAGCGCTGGCGCTGGGCATCGACGGCCGTGCGATGGGCGGCTGGCGCCTCAACCGGCTGCACGTCAGCACCGGCGTCGGCGACGGCACCCTGCCCACGGCCAGCGTCGAGCTGTGTTCGCCCGAAGGTCAGCGCACGACCGAAGCGGCCACCGGCGACGGCCCCGTGCACGCACTCTTCGCCGCGCTCGCGCGCGGCACGCAGACGCATCTGGACATCGAGAGCTATCAGGTGTCCAGCGTCACCACCGGCGAGGACGCGCAGGGCCAGGCCAGTCTCACCGCACGCGTGCTTGGCGAAGAAGTCACAGGCTCCGCGACCAGCACCGATATCCTCGAAGCCAGCGCGTTGGCCTGGCTGGATATCGTCAACCGCGTGCATCGTCGACGTGCGCCGGAAGTGGTCGCGAGCGAAGCGCCTGTCGAAGTGCTGGCAGTCACCGCCTGATCGCGCCTGCCCGCTCCCCATCATTCATTTGCAGATATCCAAGCATGACCTCCGAGCCACCCATGTCGCAGCCCAAAACCCTGTTCGAAAAACTCTGGGACACCCATGTCGTCGTGCCCGAAACCGACGATGCGCCCGCAGTGCTGTACATCGACCTGCATCTGATCCATGAAGTGACCTCGCCGCAGGCGTTCGCCGAACTGGATGCGCGCGGCCTGCCGGTGCATCGACCGGAGCGCACCAAGGGCACGCTCGACCACTCCACCCCGACCACGCCGCCCAATGCCGCCGGCAAGCTCGAGTATTTCACCGCCGATGGCGAAAAACAGGTGCGCACCTTGCGCGAGAACAGCGCGCGCTTCGGCGTGGAGCTGTTCGACTTCGGCAGCGATCATCGCGGCATCGTCCACGTCATCGGGCCCGAACTCGGCCTCACCCAGCCGGGCATGACCATCGTCTGCGGCGACAGCCACACCGCCACCCACGGCGCGTTCGGCGCGCTCGCCTTCGGGATCGGCACCAGCGAGGTCGGCCACGTGCTGGCGACCCAGTGTCTGCTGCAGCGCAAGCCGAAGACGCTGGCGATCGAAGTCGATGGCGAACTCGGCGTCGGCGTGACCGCGAAGGATCTGATCCTGCACGTGATCGGCGCGATCGGCGTCGATGGCGGCACCGGTCACGTCATCGAGTATCGCGGCAGCACGATCCGCGCGCTGTCCATGGAAGAGCGCATGACCGTCTGCAACATGTCGATCGAGGCCGGCGCGCGCGCCGGGCTGATCGCACCGGACGAGGTGACGTTCGCGTATCTCGCGAACACGCCGCGCGCGCCGAAGGGGGAAGATTTCGAAGTTGCAGTCGCGCAGTGGCGCACGCTGCGCAGCGACGACGGCGCGCGCTTCGACCGCGTGGTCAGGTTCGACGCGCGCACGATCGCGCCAACCGTCACCTGGGGCACGCATCCGGGCCAGGTCGCCGCCGTCGACGCCAGACTGCCGGTCGCCAACGACGCCGACACCCAGCGCGCGCTCGACTACATGAGATTTCCCGGCGGGCAATCGCTGGCCGGGCAGCCGGTGGACGTGGTGTTCGTCGGCAGCTGCACCAACGGGCGGCTCAGCGATCTGCGCCAGGTGGCGGAGATCCTGCGCGATCACAAAGTGCATGCGCGCGTACGCATGCTGGTGGTGCCCGGTTCGGTGCAGGTGCAGCGTGCGGCGGAAGCCGAAGGCATCGACCGCATCGTCCGCGCCGCCGGCGCCGAATGGCGCGAACCGGGCTGTTCGATGTGCATCGCGATGAACGGCGATCTGGTCGCGCCCGGCCAGCTCGCGGTCTCCACCAGCAACCGCAATTTCGAAGGCCGCCAGGGCCGCGACGCGCGCACGGTGCTGGCCTCGCCGTATACCGCCGCCGCCTGCGCCGTCGCCGGGCATGTCGTCGATCCGCGCAGCTATCTGCAGGAGGACGCCGCATGAGCGCACAGCCCTTGACCCACGTGCGTGCGCGTACCGCCTGCCTGCCCGACAGCAACATCGATACCGACCGCATCATCCCTGCGCGCTTTCTCACAACGACTTCGCGCGAAGGCCTGGGCAAGTTCGCGTTCAACGATTGGCGCTACCGCGAAGACGGCAGCCCCGATCCGGCGTTCGCGCTGAACGCACCCGAGGCGCAGGGCGCGCGGATTCTGGTCGCCGGCCGCAATTTCGGCTGCGGCTCATCGCGAGAACACGCGCCGTGGGCGCTGCTCGACTACGGCCTGCGCGCGGTGATCAGCGCCGAGATCGCCGATATCTTTCGCAGCAACGCACTGAAGAACGGTCTGCTGCCGATCGTGCTTGATGCGGCGGTGGTCGACGAATTGCTGGCGAATCCGGGCATCACTCTCGACATCGATGTCGCCGCCAGCACCGTCACCCTGCCCGATGGCCGCAGCTTTGCGTTCCCGATCGACGGCTTCGCCCGCACCTGTCTGCTCGAAGGCGTCGATCAGCTCGGCTATCTGCTGAAACACACCGCTTCCATCCAAACATTTGAGGATTCACGTGATGCGCGCTGACATCGTCGTTTTGCCGGGCGACGGCATCGGCCCGGAAGTGACCGCCGCTGCGGTCGCCGTACTGGAAGCAGCAGGCCGTCGCTACGGCCATGATTTCCGCTTCGAGACGCAGCTGATCGGCGGCGCCGCGATCGACGCCGAAGGCAGCGCGCTGTCGGACGCCACGCTCGACGCCTGCCGCAAGGCCGATGCGATCCTGCTGGGCGCGGTCGGCGGACCGAAGTGGTCCGATGGCGAGATCCGCCCGGAGCAGGGTCTGCTGCGGCTGCGCAAGGAACTCGGCCTCTACGCGAACCTGCGCCCGGTGAAGACCCATCCGGTCGCGCTAACCGCATCGCCGATCAAATCGCATCTGCTGACCGGCGTCGACATGATCGTAGTGCGGGAGCTCACCGGCGGCGTGTACTTCGGCCAGCGCACGCGTACCGAGACCTCCGCCACCGATCTGTGCGAGTACACCGTCGCCGAAATCGAACGCGTGGTGCGGCGCGCCTGCGCACTGGCGCGCGGGCGCAACAAGTTCGTCGTGTCGGTGGACAAGGCCAATGTGCTGGAAACCTCGCGGCTGTGGCGACAGGTCGCGACCCGCATCGCGCGCGACGAATTCCCGGATGTGCGTCTGGAGCACCAACTGGTCGACAGCATGGCCATGCATCTGATCGCCAAGCCGCGCGAATACGACGTGATCGTCACCGAGAACATGTTCGGCGACATCCTCACCGATGAAGCCTCGATGCTGGCCGGCTCGATGGGCCTGCTGCCGTCGGCGTCGCTCGGCGAAGGCCGCAATGGCCTCTACGAACCGATCCACGGTTCGGCCCCGGACATCGCCGGTCGCGGCATCGCCAACCCCTGCGGCGCAATCCTCAGCGCGGCGATGCTGCTGCGCCATTCGCTGGGGCTGGAAGCCGAGGCGCAGTGCATCGAAAGTGCGGTCGCCGATGCCATCGACAACGGTGCGCTGACTGCGGATCTGGCGCCGGCCGGCACCGCCATCGGTACCGAGTGCATGACCCGGGCGGTGCTCGCGCGGCTTGAGGTCGACTGTATGGCCTTCGAGCTTCGCGATTGAGGCGATATCGGACCGCAACCTGCCACCTGCTTCTGTGGGAGCGACGCAAGTCGCGACGGATTGCGACAAGTCTTCCGTAGTCCGTCGCGACTTGCGTCGCTCCCACAGATCAAGTTTGACTCATACCCACCTGCCGAACCATTGACGCCCCACCACCGGATCGTTTACATCTGCCTCATGCCTGATCTCTTCATCATCATCGCTTCCACCGCTCGCACCAGCTACGGGAGCGGTGCGCCGATCGCGGCGGAGACCACCACGATCACTTGTAGCGGCACCACCAGTGATGCGGGCTGCGACGGCGAAACGGTTTAACCCTTCCCCGCCCCGCACCCGACCAGGGTTGTGGGATCAGCCTCCCGCAGCGCTAGACGGCACGGGGCTCCCATTTGGAGTTCCACATGGATTCGTTACCCAACCGCACGGCTTCGGCCAGCACCGGAGACCGCAAGGGCATGGATGACACCGGCAGCACCTATCGCGCCCACAAATTCGGCGGCAGCAGCGTCGCCGATGCCGAACGCTACCGCCACGTCGCCGCACTGCTGCAGCAGTCGCCCGCACCGCGCGTGGTCGTGGTCTCGGCCATGCAGGGCATCACCGATGCGCTGACCGCACTCGCGCATATCTCGGTCGCCGGCGAGGACTGGCAGAACGCCTGGTCGCGCGTTCGCGACCGCCATTTCGCCGAAGCGCACCGGCTCGATCCACACGCCGCGCACGGGCTGATCGCCTGGCTCGACGCCGAGTGTTCCGCGCTTTCGGCGCAGCTCAGCCGTATCGCCGATGCGGGTCGATTGAACGATCACCACCTGACTGATCATGACCTCGCCGCAGTGCAGGGCCTGGGCGAAGTCTGGTCGTCGCGCCTGCTGCAGGCCGCGCTCGGCGGCGAAGACGCGGGCTGGACGCGCCTGGATGCGCGAGACGTGCTGGTGGTGCACCCGGGCGAACTCGGCGTCGCCGTCGATTGGCCGAGCAGCCGCGAGCGGTTCGCCGCATGGCGGGCGCAGCATCCGCAGCGCGACGTGGTGGTCACCGGCTTCGTCGCCCGCGACAGCGAAGGCCGCTGCGCCACGCTCGGCCGCAACGGCAGCGACTATTCCGGCGCGATCTTCGCAGTGCTGTTCGACGCTGAAGACCTGACGATCTGGACCGACGTCGACGGCGTGCTCAGCGCCGATCCGCGCCTGGTGCCCGATGCCGTCTGCCTGCCGTCGATGTCCTACGCCGAAGCCTGCGAACTCGCCTACTTCGGCGCGAAAGTGCTGCATCCGCAGACGATGGCGCCGGCGATGCAGGCGAAGCTGCCGATCATGATCCGCAACTCGCGCAATCTGTCCGCGCCGGGCACCCGCATCGCCGAGGACAACCTGCCGTCGGCGGCGGATTCGCCGGTAAAAGGTCTGAGTCTGGTGCGCGACATGGCGCTGCTGGAACTCAGCGGTGCAGGCCTGATCGGCGTGCCCGGCACCGCCGAACGCATGTTCGCGGCGCTGCGCGAGGCCGGCGTGTCGGTGACCATGATTTCGCAGGGCTCCAGCGAGCATTCGATCTGCTGCCTCGTCCCCGCAGCGCAAGCCGATCGCGGACGCGATGCGGTCCGCGCCGCGTTCGCAGAAGCGATCGAAGCAGGTCAGGTCGAAGGTGTCGACGCGACCGGCGGTATCGCCGTGCTCGCGGCGGTCGGCGACGGCATGGTCGGCATGCACGGCGTGTCCGCGCGACTGTTCGACGGTCTGGCGCGTGCGCGCGTGAACATCCGTGCTATCGCGCAGGGCGCGAGCGAGCGGAACATCTCGGTCGCCATCGCCGATGCCGATGCGGTACGCGGTCTGCGCGCTGCGCACAGTGCGTTCTGGCTGTCGCCGGCGACGCTGTCGGTGGGGTTGATCGGCCCCGGCAACGTCGGCCGCGCCCTGCTCGCACAGTTCGCGGACGCGCTGCCGCGCTTCGCCGACGAGCCGAAGATGGCGCATCGCCTCGATCTTCGCCTGCGCGCGGTGGCAAGCAGCACAAAGATGAGACTGGCCGAAACGCATCTCGACCCGGGCGCCGCAGTGGATGCGCTGGCGTCCGGCGATTTCGAAGCGCTCGACCTCGACCGTTTCGCCGCGCACGTCCGCGCCGAGCACCTGCCGCACGCGCTGATCGTCGACTGCAGCGGCAGCGACGCGGTCGCCGCGCGCTACCCCGAATGGCTGGCGATGGGCATCCATGTGGTCACCCCGAGCAAGCACGCCGGCAGCGGCGACTGGGCGCGTTACTGCGCGATCCGCGACGCCGAAAAACACGGCGGCCTGTTCCGCTACGAAGCCACCGTCGGCGCCGGCCTGCCGGTGATCCAGACCCTGCGCTCACTGCTGGATACCGGCGATACGCTGACCGGGATCGAGGGCGTGCTCTCCGGCACATTGGCGTGGCTGTTCAACCGCTACGACGGCAGCGCGCCGTTCTCCGAACTGGTCGCCGAAGCGCGCGCGCTGGGCTACACAGAACCCGATCCGCGCGACGACCTCAGCGGCACCGATGTCGCGCGCAAGCTGGTGATCCTGGCGCGCGAAGCCGGCGCGACGCTGTCGCTGAGCGATGTCGAGATCGAAAGTCTGGTGCCGGCATCGCTGCGCGATGTGCCGCGCGACGAATTCCTCGCGCGCATGCACGAACTCGACGCGCCGATGCAGGCGCGGCTCGATGCGGCGCGCGCGCAGGGCCGCAGCCTCCGCTATCTCGCGCAGCTGGACGCCGACGGCGGCGCCCGCGTCGGTCTGGCGATGCCCGAACCCGGCCACGCCAGTCTGTCCAGCCGGCTCACCGACAACCTCATCCAGTTCCGCACACATCGCTATGCCCAGAACCCGCTGGTCGTACAAGGTCCCGGCGCTGGCGCGGACGTGACCGCCGCAGGCGTCTTCGGCGATATCCTGGCGATTTCCCGCACCCTGGGCGCGCGCCCTTTCGGAGCCGGTGCATGAGTTCGCCTTCGGCGGATGCCGAACCACAGCAGCGCGCACGGCCGCATGCCGCAGGATTGGAAGCGCGGGCCTTCGCGCCCGCCAGCGTCGGCAATATCGGCGTCGGCTTCGATCTGCTCGGTCACGCCATCGAAGGCCCGCGCGATATCGCCACCGTCCGTCGCATCGATGCGCCCGAAGTCCGCATCGTGTCCATTCGCGGCGATATCGCCGGCGTCGAATCCCTGCCGCTTGAGGTCGAACGCAACACCGCAGGTCGCGCGCTGATCGCGCTGCGCGAAGCGCTGGGGCTTGCGTATGGTTTCGAAGTTACGCTTGAGAAAGGCATTCCGCTCGGGTCCGGACTGGGCGGCTCCGCAGCATCGTGCGTCGCCGCGCTGATCGCGGCGAACGCGCTGCTCGGCGCGAACGACAAGCGCGCACCACTGTCGCGAGACGCGCTGTATCCGTTCGCGCTGCAGGGCGAAGCCGTCGCCAGCGGCAGCCTGCATGGCGACAACGTCGCGCCGATGCTGCTCGGTGGTGTGGTGCTGGCGACGCAGGCGCGGATGATTCCGCTGCAGGTGCCCGACTGGCTGCACTGCGTGGTCGCGCATCCCGATCAGGTGCTGGAAACGCGCCGCGCGCGCGCGGCGCTGTCCGAACCCTACCCACTCTCGCAGTTCGTCGAACAAAGTACGCATCTCGCGCTGTTTCTCACCGGCCTGCAGCGCGGCGACGAGGCATTGATCCGCGAAGGCCTGCAGGATGTGCTGGTCGAACCGCGTCGCGCGCCGCTGATTCCCGGCTTCGCTGAAGTCAAAGCGGCCGCATTGGCGCACGATGCGCTCGGCGCCAGTATTTCCGGCGCGGGTCCGAGCGTGTTCGCCTGGTTCACATCGAAACAGAAAGCCGAAGCGGCCGCACCGGCGATGCGCGCGGCGTTCGTCGCCGCTGGCTACGATGCGCGCGCCTACGTGTCGCCGGTCGCGGCCGCGCGTGCCGAGGTGCTGGCATGGAGTTCATGAGCATGAAGTTCGTGAGCACCCGCAGCAACACGCCGCCGACCGCCATCGACGATGCGTTGATCGCAGGGCTTGCGCCCGACGGTGGACTATACGTGCCGGAGCGGATTCCGCTGTTCGAAGGCGAACACGCCCCTTCGACAACGCTCGCTGAAACCGCCGCGCGCGTGCTGGCGCCCTACTTCGTGGAATCCCGGCTGCGCGACGCGCTGCCCGCGCTGTGCGCGCGTGCCTACGATTTCGATGCGCCGCTGGTGGCGATGCACGGCGCGGGCGATTCGGTGCTGGAACTGTTTCATGGCCCGACCGCCGCTTTCAAGGATTACGCAGCGCGTTTGCTCGCCGAAGCGTTGGCAGGCCTCCGCGCAGCGGATGCACCGACTACGACCATCCTCGTCGCCACCTCGGGCGATACCGGCGCGGCCGTGGCCGGCGCGTTCCATCGGCGGCTGGGTTTCGAGGTCGTGATCCTGTATCCCGATGGTCGAGTCTCGCCGCGACAGGCGCACGGTCTGGAATGCTGGGGCGACAACGTGCGCACGTTCCGCGTCGACGGTAGTTTCGACGACTGCCAACGGATGGCGAAGACCGCGCTGTCGGACCGCGATCTGCGCGAACGCATGGCGCTGACCTCGGCCAACAGCATCAGCCTGGGCCGGCTGCTGCCGCAGGTCGCCTACTACGCGCATACCGCGCTGCGGTTCCATGCGCAGCACGGCGAAGTATTGAATCTGATCGTGCCTACCGGAAATCTCGGCAACGCTGCGGCGGCTTTCGTCGCGAAGCGGATGGGGTTGCCGATCGGTGAGATCGTGCTGGCCACCAACGCCAACGATGTGCTGCCGCGCTACTTCGCCGGTGGCGACTACGCGCCCGAAGCGACGAAAGCGACGCTCGCGAATGCGATGGATGTCGGTGCACCGAGCAACTTCGAGCGGCTGCGGTATTGGCACGGAGACGATGCGGCATTGCGCGCAGCGATGTCCGCGCATTCGGTGGACGATGCGACGATTCGCGCGACGATTTCCACTGCGCCCGAGCGTCACGGCATCGTGCCTTGTCCGCATACCGCCTGTGGTCTGTATGTGCTGGAGACGCTGCGCGCGAAGGGAGATACGCGGGCGTGGACGGTGGTGGCGACTGCGCATCCGGCGAAGTTCGACAGTGTTGTCGAGCCGTTGGTGGGGCATGTGGTTGCATTGCCGCCGGCACTTGCGGCGTGTCTGGCGCGGCCGGCGTATGGGGAGGCGTTGGTGGCGGATGATGTGTTGCTGCGTGGGCGGTTGTTGGCGCGTTAAAGGCGTTGGGCGCTGCGTGATGACCCGTGGGTAAGGCCTGGAGTCTTTTTCGCGCTGGTGCGCGAGTTACTTTCTTTGGCGCAAAGAGGGTGTTGCCAAAATCATATAATTCGACCTCCCGGATTGAGATATCGAGATGGAAGCTCGAAA